>JAYSKH010000243.1:0-15318 GCA_043726505.1 Undibacterium sp.
GGTACTGCCTTGCGGCAGCCACGCGAGGTTAAAGCGCACCTTGTCTGCCGCCAGGGCCGGCGCGCAAAGCGGCAGCACGGACAAGGCAAACAGGCAAGCTGCCAGTTTTTTTGTCACGCTTTTAGCTACCTGCGTTTCCGAACCTTCATCGATCTGCATACTCTTCAATTTGTCTGTCTCCAAAACGCGTTGTGCAACTCACTCAGGTGTTCCATGCCGGCATTCTGCAGCGGATCTATTGTTGTTTTTATCCGCTGCAAAAGCCTTGGCTGCTTCTTTGTTCTGTTTCTTTATCCTACATTTTTTCTATATCAGGCAGCGACAACCCAGTTCCTGATGCTGCCTATTTTTTCTATCGTCGCTGTCATCTGGTCGCCGTGTTTCAGGTACACGCCGCGCCCCATTCCGACGCCGGTGGGCGTTCCTGTCGCAATCAGGTCGCCGGGCCGCAAGGTCAGGATGCCGGACAGGTAAGCAATCTGCTCGGCGATATTGAAAATCATGCCTTCGGCCGTATCATCCTGCATCATTTCGCCATTCACTTCCAGCTGCATGCGCAATTGCTGCGGCTGCGCGATGCAGTCGCGCGGCACCAGCCAGGGGCCCATGGGGCCGAACGTGTCGTGGCTCTTGCCGCGGAACCAGTCGTGCTTGAATGGGTAATCGCTGCGGCGGTTCAGATCCCTAGCGCTGATGTCGTTAAAGACGGTGTAGCCTGCAACATAGTTATACGCGTCTTCCACGCTGACATTGCGGCAGGCTTTGCCGATGACGACACCCAGCTCCACTTCCCAGTCCAGCTTTTCGGTATCGCGCGGCATCACTACCTTGGTGTCGGTCGCGGTGACGCTGGTTTCCGCCTTCATGAAGCAATACGGCGCACTTTCTTCGCGCGGCGCCAGCTCGGTGCCCATCTCGCGTGCATGCTCATAATAATTCGATGCTGCGCCGAAAATCCTGCCTGGCACATAAGGCACGCACAACCGGTATGACTCAGGGTCCAGCGGATTGATGATCCCTTTCACCAGCAGCGCAGGCACCGCCGCCGCCAGCTGGCTGAAAACAGCCGCATGCTTTTCCCAGTCCTGCACCGCATCTGCAAGCTTTGCACCGGCATCCAAGCCTGCCGCCGGATTTGGGCTAGCCTGTAGCAAAGCGTGCAGATCATACATTGCATCGCCAACGACCAAAGCCGTTTTTTCGCCTGGAGTGCCCTGCCTATTTTCGTAAGTCGCTATTGCGTGCCACATTAAAACTGTCTCCTATTGTTTGATCCGACATACATTTAATCATTAATGAATACAATAAATCTTATATGTATACATTGCAAGCTAATTGTGTAAAAATTTTCTTCACTTATTTCAAGGAAACGCACCTATGACCAGTACCTCTTCACCGCTGCCCAGTGGCAAAACCGGCGCTACCAGCATCCTTTCGTTGATTGCCATGCAAGCTCCGTTTATCGCAGATTTGCAACAGCACTACCGGCTGGACAGTTTGCAAAATCCCGCACAGCTGGCCGAGCTGGCCGCAGACCAGCGGCAACAAACAGGCATTGTTGTCACCAATGGCAGCACGGGGTTGTCGGCTGTGCAAATGGATTTGCTGCCGCAGCTAAGACTGGTCTGCAGTTATGGCGCGGGTTTTGAAAACATCGACCTGGCAGCGGCAGCACAGCGCGGCATTGCCGTCACGCATGCGCCGGGCGTCAATAACGCGACGGTGGCAGACCATGCCATCGCGCTGATGCTGGCCATCGCGCGTGGTCTGCCGGAACTGGACCGCGCCGTCAAGGCGGGCGCGTGGCTGCAAAGCCGCCAGCAACGGCCAACCGTCAACGGCAAGCGGCTTGGGCTACTGGGCATGGGAAATATCGGCGAGCTGATCGCGAGGCGCGCGGCGGCGTTCGACATGCAGATCAGTTACCACACGCGGCGGCCCAGGCCGGAACTGCCCTATCAGCACGTAGACAGCGTTGCCGCGCTGGCAGCCGCCAGCGATTACCTGATACTGGCCTGCCCCGGCGGCGCTGCAACCCGCCACCTGGTCAACCGTGAAGTTCTGCAACAACTTGGGCCGCAGGGTTTCCTGGTGAATATTGCGCGTGGCAGCGTGGTGGACACCGCAGCGCTGATGGATGCCTTGCACGAAGCACGCATCGCAGGAGCGGCGCTGGACGTCATAGAGGATGAGCCCGAGATTCCCCCGCGGGCTGCTACGTTGGATAACCTGATCCTGACGCCGCATATCTCCGGGCGCTCGCCGGAGGCGCAACTGGCCCAGCACCAGACGCTGATGGAAAACATCGCTGCCTGCCTTGCCGGCGCGCCGCTGAAAAACCAGCTATCCGAAGGTGGGAAAGCCTGAAAGAAAAATCGGCTGCCGCGATCTCATCGCGGCAGCCGGCAGGCGCTTGTGTTGATTTTTGCTGAACTGCTTATTTGATGCCGCTGCGGTCCGCTTTCAGATCCGGGTTCCTGAACGCAGGGCCTTCTGCAGCGGAGACCACATCCTTGGCGGCGCCGCCCCAGCCGTGGTCAGTCAGATCGATGATGACGCCGTCCGGGTCGCGGTATTTAACCTCGTAAAAGATATTGCCCTTTACCGGCACTTCGCCCATGTAGTAAGTACCTCCAGCGGACTCGGCATCCGCCCTGGCGGCAACGATATCATCCACCCAGACGCCAATATGGTGCAAGCCGACAAAATCCTTGCCCCTTTCTTCGCCGGCAGCCTGGTCAGTTTTATAGTTCAGCAAGGCGATGGACATGACGCCGTCGCTGAGGTAGACGCCGCGCGCCAGCGAGGAATCCGTCTCGCCAACCTTTTTAAAACCGAAGGCCTGCTGATAAAACTCCGCGCTCTTCCACGGGTCAGGTACCGAGATCGCGATATGACGCAATTTGTTGCCGGACTTGCTGATGATGTCGCTGCTGTCTTTACTCATGATGTGGGCTCCTTTGATTGATCAAACCGCTTTTATCAAAAACATTTTACTGAAGCTCAAATTATATGTATACATTTAATTTTATTTAAATTCATTAATATAAATCAGTATTGATATATAGCCATAATATTGCTGAGCTGCTTTATATGCGCAAACTCTGCAGGTAAAATGCGAGCACAGGCATATTGCGGGGCCGGGATCCCCGTTACGGTTTTCGCCACGAAAGTAAACAAAAAGAAAAGAGTGAATCGATGGAAACCATCTCGATGAAAATTTACCGCGTGCTGGCAGATGAAATCATCAGCGGCGCGCTTGCTCCTGGCCAAAGCCTGGAAGAAATCGCCTTGTCGGAGCGCTTCCAGGTGTCGCGCACGCCTATCCGCCAGGCGCTGCGTGAGCTGGCAGCCCGCGGGCTGATTGAACTGCGTCCGCGTAAGGGCGGCATTGTCATCAGCATCAGCCTGGATGAGCTGGCCGACATGCTGGAAGCCATGTGCGAACTCGAAGCGCTGTGCTGCCGCATCTGTGCCGAACGCATGAGCGCCGTGCAGAAAAAGCAGCTGGAGCTGATCCATGTGCAAAGCCAGCAGTGCATAGAAAAAGGCGATGAAGAAGGCTATCTGGAACTCAACAAGAAGTTCCACCACCTGATCAGCGTCGGCGCGCACAACAAATGCCTGACCGACACCATGGACAATCTGCGCAAGCGGCTGACCCAGTTCCGCGCCGCGCAGGCCGGCGTGGAGCGGCGCCTTGTCATGTCGCATGACGAGCACGATGCAATCATGGCGGCGATCCTGGCATCCGATGCGGAAAAATCCTATATCGCCATGCGCAACCATGCAACGCGGCTCAGCATCCATGTGCTGGAACTGATCAAGGAACGCCAGGCCGACACCGTCAGCTGATACGACCGTTTATCTGGCATACGGCAGCAGGCAGAACCCCGCGCGCACGAGACACACCGGGCAACAACAGGAGCCGCATTTGGAAACACCACGCAGCAATATCCCGCTGGTCGATGTCATGCTGCGGCGGCTGAAACTCAAACCGCTGCTGATTTTTGACCGCGTGCTGGCGTCCAGTTCCATCGCCCGCGCCGCCAAGGAACTGAACCTGACGCAGCCCGCCGTAACCAAGGCCATACAGGAACTGGAAACCGATCTCGGCGTAGAGCTGTTTGAACGCACCAACCGCGGCGTCGTTCCGACGTTTTACGGCACGCTGTTGGGCGGCCATGTCAAATCAGTCATCGCCGAACTGCGCCACCTGACCGATGAGCTGAACTCCTTCCGCACTGGAGAATCCGGCCACGTGATTATTGGCACGCTCATCTCGGCTTCTGCGCGGCTGCTGCCGATTGCCATCGCCAAACTGAAACAGGATCGGCCCGGCGTACTCATCACCGTGCGCGAAGGGCCGACCGACAGACTGTTCCCCGCGCTGGCAACCGGTGAACTGGACCTGGTAGTGGGACGGTTGCCCGAGGCTGACCTGCCGCTGGCGCGCATGTTCAGCTTTGCACATACGGTGCTGTATGAAGAAGCGCTGTGTGCGGCGGTATGGAATGAGCATCCGCTGACGCTGAAGAAAAAAATCCCTTTGCGGGAGCTGCTGGACTGGCCGTGGCTGCTGCCGGTCACAGAATCCCCGGCCAGGCTCACCGCCGAAAAACTCTTCCTCGATGCGGGCCTGAGCATGCCGACTAATGTGGTCGAGTCGCTGTCGCTGCTGACCAATATAGGGCTGATGCAGTCAATGCAGGCGATCACGCTGATGCCGCGCGCCGTCGCCCAGCATTTTGCGCAGATGAAGCTGCTGTCCATCCTGGAACTGGGCGATATCGGCCAGTTCGGCAAGATAGGCTATTCCGTGCGCGCAGAAAAAACAACGACGCCGGCGGCGCTGCATTTCATCCAGTGCCTGAAGCTTGCCGCGGCAGAACTGTAAGGCCGAACAGCAAGCCAGGCGCTACGACGCCTGGCTTGAACCGAGCGCATTCTGATATAAATAATCAGAATACCCAAGACCTCGTTTTTCATTATATTTTATTTCAAGTCTTTCCTATACTCGCTTAAAAGCTATTCGCCGCAATAGCAAAGCGACATACCAGGAGACCTGTTTTGAAATCCGATACCCCCGTATTGCTGCGCCATTTCGTCAATGGCGAGTTCGTCTCAAGCCCCGCCGTGTTCGACAATATTAATCCCGTCGACGGCAGCCTGATTTCCCAAGTGTGCGAAGCAGACCGGCAAACGATCGATGCCGCCGTCACCGCAGCGCGCGAAGCGCTGCACGGTCCGTGGGCCCGCATGAGCGTACAGCAGCGCGCGCAGCTGCTGCATAAGGTCGCAGACGGCATACAAGCAAGGTTTGAAGAATTTGTAGCCGCCGAAGTGGCCGACACCGGCCGCCCAGTGCATCAGGCGCGCAGCCTGGATATTGCACGGGGCATCGCCAACTTCCGCACCTTTGCCGATCTGGCTTCCACCGCCAATACCGATGCCTATGAAATGCCGACAGCAGATGGACTGGGTGCGCTCAACTATACGGTGCGCAAGCCGGTCGGCGTCGTCGGCATCATTTCGCCGTGGAACCTGCCGCTGCTGCTGTTTACATGGAAGGTTGCACCGGCACTCGCCTGTGGCAATACCGTCGTCGCCAAGCCTTCGGAAGAATCACCGTCTTCCGCGACATTGCTGGCCGAAGTCATGCGCGACGCTGGCATGCCGCCCGGTGTGTTTAATCTGATCCACGGACTGGGCGCAAACTCTGCCGGTGAATTCCTGACCAGGCACCCTGGCATCGATGCGCTGACCTTCACCGGCGAATCCCGCACCGGCAGCACCATCATGAAAGCGGTTGCTGACGGCGTCAAGGAAGTGTCTTTCGAGTTGGGCGGCAAAAATGCCGCTGTCGTCTTTGAAGACGCCGATTTCGACGCCGCAGTTGCCGGCGTGATGCGTTCGTCGTTTACCAATTCCGGCCAGGTCTGCCTGTGCTCGGAACGCGTATTCGTACACAGCTCACTATTCGACAGATTCGTCACCGCCATCAGGCAAAAGACCGAGGCATTGACAATCGGTTTTCCGGATACGGAAGGTGTGGACATGGGTCCGCTGATCTCGCACGGGCACCGCGACAAAGTGCTTTCCTACTACAAGCTGGCAGTGGAAGAAGGCGCCAACATCATCACCGGCGGCGGCGTGCCGCATTTCGGCGATGCGCGCGACCAGGGGGCTTATGTGCAACCCACCGTGTGGACAGGCCTGCCGGATGAAGCGCGCTGCACGACGGAAGAAATTTTTGGGCCGGTATGCCATATCGCGCCGTTCGATACCGAAGAGGAAATCGTCCAGCGCGTCAATGCCAGCAAATACGGCCTGGCCTGCGCGCTGTGGACCACCAACTTGTCCCGCGCGCACCGCGTGTCCCGCCGCATCCATGTCGGGCTGGTATGGGTCAACACCTGGTACCTGCGAGACCTGCGCACGCCGTTCGGCGGCGTCAAACTGTCCGGTCTGGGGCGCGAAGGCGGCCGTTATTCGCTGGACTTCTATTCCGATATC
Organism: Undibacterium sp.; assembly: GCA_043726505.1. GTDB lineage: Bacteria > Pseudomonadota > Gammaproteobacteria > Burkholderiales > Burkholderiaceae_D > Undibacterium. The sequence continues at coordinate 6,517 of JAYSKH010000243.1, forward strand.
GCCAACATCTGCATCAAGCTATAGGCCGCCACCATGCGCATCACCCTGCAATCGGGTAGCATCCCTGCCCCCAAATTTCATTACAGCCCTTGCGTAAAAATCGGTTCCAGCTATCAGGTGTCCGGCATGGTCGCGCTGGACCCGGCCAGCGGCAAGCTGGTCGGCGGTGGTCCGGCAGCAGAGACCGCCTGCATCCTGTCCAATCTGCAACGCGCATTGCCCGACTACGGGCTGAGCCTGGATGAACTGCTCATCGCGCGCATCTACACGACCCGCATGGATGCATTTGCCGACATCAACGCGGCGTGGGAAGCGGTCTTCACCGGCGACCGCGTACCGCCGGCGCGCACCTCGGTAGGCGTTAGCGCGCTGCCGCTTGGCGCCTGCGTGGAAATAGAATTTTCCTTTATCAAATCCGCCTCTTCAGAGGCATAAGGACACCATGGATAATCAGGCTCAGCAGACTCAGCAAACCCAACAGCCCCAGCAGCCCCAGCAGCTTCGGCAGGCCGCAGACCTGCTATGGAACGCACAGCGCGATGCCCAGCCCTGCGTGCCGGTGCGCGATCTGATAAGCGCAGGCGCCAGCGATGTGGCCGCTGCCTATGCAGTGCAAAAGATCAATACCGAACGCTGGCTGGCCCAGGGCCGCCGCCTGGTAGGCCGCAAGATAGGGCTCACCTCCAAAGCCGTGCAAAAACAGCTGGGCGTCGACCAGCCCGATTTCGGCATGCTGTTTGCCGACATGTGCATCGCCGATGGCGAGGAAGTTGCGGCCGGCCGCGTGATGCAGGCCAAAGTGGAAGCCGAGATTGCGCTCGTCATCGACCGGCCGCTGACACACGGCAAGCACACAGTCGCCGACATCATCAACGCCACTGCCTATGCATTGCCAGCGATAGAAATCGTCGGCAGCCGCATCGCCAACTGGGACATCCGCCTGGCTGACACGATTGCCGACAATGCGTCCAGCGGCCTGTACGTGCTCGGTTCGCGCCCGGTCAAGCTGGATGCATTCGACATCATAGGCTGCGGCATGCTGATGGAGCGGCGCGGCGACCAGGTATCAGTCGGCGCGGGTGCAGCCTGCCTGGGCAATCCGCTGGCCGCCGCCGTGTGGCTGGCAGACATGATGGCGCAGGTCGGCAGCCCGCTGCAACCAGGAGACGTCGTGATGACAGGTGCGCTCGGCCCCATGGTGGTCGCCGCTGCCGGCGATGTATTCGAAGCCAGCATAGAAGGCCTGGGCAGCGTGCGGGCGGCGTTTGCAGCGGGCTGATCTGAATTAGCTTCAACCACTTCAGTCGCTGCAATGGCAGCGCCAAAGCCAACACACATTCAATTTTCTGGAGTTTCAATGAATCACAAGGACCAGCAGCACACCGGCGCAGGCGGGCAATGGCCAGTAGCGATCATCGGTTCGGGCAATATCGGCACCGACCTGATGATCAAGATCATGCGGCACGCAAAGCACCTGAAGATGGCCGCCATGGTCGGCATAGACGCGCAATCGGACGGCCTTGCGCGCGCCGCCCGGCTTGGCATTGCCACCACCCATGAGGGCATACAGGGGCTGACCGCACTGCCGTGCTTCAGCGACATCAGGCTGGTCTTCGACGCCACGTCTGCAGGCGCGCATGCAGAGCACAACCGCGTGCTGCAGCAGCACGGCATCCAGGTAGTGGACCTGACGCCTGCCGCCATCGGCCCCTACGTGATCCCGGTAGTGAACCTGCAACAGCACCTGTCCAGCCAGAACATCAATATGGTCACCTGCGGCGGCCAGGCCACGATCCCCATCGTGCGCGCGGTGTCACAGGTAGCTACCGTGCACTACGCAGAAATTGTTGCGTCCATCGCCAGCAAATCAGCCGGCCCTGGTACCCGCGCCAATATCGACGAATTTACCGAAACCACATCGCAGGCCATCGTCAGCGTCGGCGGCGCGTCGCAAGGCAAGGCGATTATCGTGTTGAATCCGGCAGAGCCGCCGCTGATGATGCGCGACACCGTCTTTTGCCTGGCAGATGCATCCGCCAATGAAGATGAAGTGCGGGCGTCGGTGCTGGACATGGTCAGCCGGGTCAGCGCCTACGTGCCCGGCTACCGGCTGAAGCAGGATGTGCAGTTTGACCGCATCCCGGCGGACAAGCCCATCAACATCCCCGGGCTGGGCAAAGTATCTGGCCTGAAGGTATCGGTCTTCCTGGAGGTAGAAGGCGCGGCGCATTACCTGCCCTCCTACGCAGGCAACCTGGACATCATGACATCCGCCGCGCTGGCAGCAGCAGAACAGATCGCCGGCAACAAACTGGCCGCATAAAGGAAATAAAAATGACAAGCACGAATGTCGACAAAGACAAAAAGATCTACGTGTCTGACGTCACGCTGCGTGACGGCATGCATGCAATCCGCCACCAGTATACGCTGGAGCAGGCGGTATCCATTGCCAGGGCGCTGGATGCCGCCAAGGTGGACAGCATTGAGGTCGCGCATGGCGACGGCCTGCGCGGTTCCAGCTTCAACTACGGTTTCGGCGCATTTACCGATCTAGAATGGATAGAGGCCGTGGCCGATGTGCTGCAGCATGCGCGCATCGCCACGCTGCTGCTGCCCGGCATAGGAACGGTGCACGACCTAGACGCTGCGTACAAGGCCGGTGCGCGCACCGTGCGTATCGCCACGCACTGCACGGAAGCAGACATCTCGCGTCAGCACATAGAGCACGCGCGCAAGCTGGGCATGGACACCGTCGGTTTTCTGATGATGTCGCACATGACAAGCCCGCAGCACCTTGCGCAACAGGCCAAGCTGATGGAAAACTACGGCGCCGAATGCGTGTACGTCGTGGACTCGGGCGGAGCACTGTCGATGAACGACGTGCGGCAGCGTTTCCAGGCTTTCAAGGATGTGCTGAAATCCGAAACCCAGACCGGCATGCATGCGCATCACAATCTGTCGCTGGGCGTTGCCAATTCCATTGTCGCGCTGGAAAATGGCTGCGACCGTGTGGATGCGTCGCTGGCCGGCATGGGCGCCGGTGCGGGTAACGCACCGCTGGAAGTATTTATTGCCGCAGTGGACAGGATGGGCTGGAAGCACGGCACCGACCTGTTCACCTTGATGAATGCCGCCGATGACCTGGTGCGCCCGCTGCAGGACAGGCCGGTACGGGTAGACCGCGAAACACTGGCGCTCGGTTATGCCGGCGTCTATTCCAGCTTCCTGCGCCACGCAGAAGCGGCGGCGGCCAGATACAACATTGCCGCAGTCGATATCCTGGTGGAACTGGGGCGCAGGCGCATGGTGGGCGGACAGGAAGACATGATCGTCGACGTCGCGCTGGATCTGGTCAAGCAGAAGGCAACAAATGCACAACTGCAGGAGACAGCATGAGCACGATTCAGGCGGCAGAAAAATTGACGGGGGTGAATATGTTAGATGTAGCAGCACTGGCCCGCACGCTGGATGACGCAGCGTCCAGCCACCAGGAAATAGATCCCTTGAGCCCGCAACACAAGTTCGGGCTGCAGCAGGCTTATGATATCCAGCGCGCCTCCATTGCATTGCGCCACGCACGCGGGGAAAAACCCATGGGCCTGAAGCTGGGCTTTACCAGCCGCGCAAAGATGGTGCAAATGGGCGTGGACAGCCTGATCTGGGGCTTGCTGACCGATGCCATGCTGTATGAAGAAGGCGCTGAAATCGGCCTTGGCGACTTCATCCATCCAAGGGTAGAACCTGAGGTCTGCTTCCTGACTGGCCGTGATATAGACGGTCCGCTGAATCTGCTGGAAGCAGCGTCCTTCGTGGATGGCGTCGCGCCTGCGATGGAAATCATCGATTCACGTTATCGCAATTTCAAATTTACGCTGGAAGACGTGGTTGCCGATAATTGCTCATCCGCCGGCGTTGTCGTCGGCATGTTCAGCAGCCAGGTCAGCGACCTGGCCAACCGCGGCGTTGTCGTGCGTTTTAACGGCAGGCCGGTACTAATGGGCAGCACCGGCGCCATCCTGGGCAATCCTTTGCGCAGCGTCATACAGGCAGCCCAGCTGGCCCACCGCGCTGGTATGGTCATTCCTGCAGGCTCGCTGATCATGGCGGGCGCAGCAACTGCGGCCGAAGCACTGCTTCCCGGCATCCATGTCAGCACGGAAATCGGCGGCCTGGGCCGCGTGGAATTCAGCACGGGATCCCGGACATGAACGACGGCAGCAACAATACTACGTCTGTCGCAGGCAAGCAGGCACATCTGGTGGAAGGCAAGGCGCAGCCGCGCGGCAAGTTCCCGCACCTGAAACGCGCCGGCGATTTCCTGTTTGTGTCCGGCACCAGTTCGCGCCGGCCCGACAACAGCCTGGCCGGCGCCGAGGCCGATGCCATGGGAACTACCCGCCTTGACATACGCGAGCAAACCCGCGCAGTGATCGACAATCTGCGTGACATCTTGCGCAGCGCTGGCGCTGATTTGCAGGACATTGTGGAAATCAGCAGTTTTCTGGTTAACATGAATGATTTCGGCGGCTATAACGAAGTGTACGGCGAGTATTTCGACTACGACGGCCCTACCCGCACCACGGTGGCAGTACACCAGTTGCCGCATCCGCACCTGCTGATCGAGATCAAGGCGATTGCCTATAAACCACTGAAAGAATGACGGAGACACCATGTTCAAATTTGGCATGCCTTTCAATTTCCAGCGCTGGCTGGACGAGCATTCCCACCTGCTGCAGCCGCCAGTCGGCAACCAGCAAATCTGGCAGGATGCCGATTTCATCGTCACCGTCGTGGGCGGGCCCAATCTGCGCACCGACTACCATGACGACCCGTTTGAAGAATTTTTCTACCAGTTCCAGGGCAATGCCTACCTGAACATCATGGACCAGGGCAAGGTGGAGCGCGTGGACCTGAAGGAAGGCGATATCTTCCTGCTGCCGCCGCATGTGCGCCATTCGCCGCAACGGCCGGAACCGGGCAGCCGCTGCCTGGTGATAGAGCGCCAGCGCCCGGCGGGGACCATCGATGGTTTTGAATGGTACTGCCTCAACTGCAACCACCTCGTGCATCGCGTGGACATACAGCTGAAGAGTATTGTGCGCGACCTGCCGCCTTTGTTCGAACGCTTTTACGGCAATCCGGATCTGCGTGTTTGCCCGCAATGTAACACTGTGCATCCGGGCAGGCATGCGCATGCAGGGACAACAGCCGCAACGGCAACAGCGGTAACAGCAACTACAGCACCTGACGCGGCATCCACCGCCGCCGGGCTCAATAATAATAATAATAAGGGAAATCCATAGTGAGCCAGCAATCCACACCCGTCGTTGATATCCATTCGCATTTTTTCCCTCCCATCACGCAACAGGAAGCCGCGGCGCTGGATGCCAGCGCCGCGCCCTGGCTGCAGATACAGGACAACGAGCACGGCATGATCATGACCGGCAGCAAACCCTTCCGCCCGGTATATTCAGCGCTGTGGGATTCTGCACGCCGCATAGAAGAGATGGACAGGTCGGGCGTCGACATCCAGCTGATGTGCGCCACGCCAGTGATGTTCGGCTATCGCTACGCGATAGAACAGGCGCTGCCATGGGCGCAGCGCATGAACGACTATGCCGTCGAACTGTGTTCGCACAACCATCGCCGTCTCAAGGCGCTGGCACAGGTGCCTTTGCAGGACATCGACGCCGCCTGCCGTGAAGCCAGCCGCGCCAAGGCAATCGGACACGTGGGCGTCCAGATCGGCAACCATTTGGGCGACCGTGACCTGGACGATGAAGGCCTGCTGGTGTTTCTGACCCATTGCGCCAATGAAGGCATCCCTATCCTGGTACACCCATGGGACATGATGGGCGGCGACAACCGGATGAAAAAATGGATGCTGCCTTGGCTGGTCGCGATGCCGGCCGAAACCCAGCTGGGTATTTTGTCGCTGATCATGTCGGGTGCGTTTGAGCGCCTGCCGACCTCGCTGAAAATCTGCTTTGCGCACGGCGGCGGCAGCTTCGCCTTCCTGCTTGGCCGCGTGGACAACGCCTGGCGCGAGCGCGATATCGTCCGTGAAAATTGCCCGCATCCGCCATCGTCGTATGTGAACCGCTTTTCCGTTGACTCCGCCGTGTTCGACCCGCGCGCCTTAGCGCTGCTGGTGGATGTCATGGGTGAAGAACGGGTGATGCTGGGATCCGACTATCCGTATCCACTGGGTGAGCAGAAGGTCGGCGACCTGATCCGCTCTTCCGGCTTCCCGGATGCGCGCCGTCAACGCCTGCTGGGCGGCAATGCGCACGAATTCTTCCAGCTCTAGTCCAGCCGCCCGCCTATAGAAGCAAACAGACACCCGGCGAAGCGATGCACAGCATCACTTCGCTGCCTCTGCACGTGTAAATCCAAACTCAAACAAAATTTCAGGAGATGACATGACTATTCAAACCAGGCAATTCGATGACATTGTCGCGCGCGAGCAAGGCTTGCAGCGCTCGCTCACCAGCAGGCAGATGTCGATGATCGCCATTGGCGGCGCGATCGGCACCGGCCTTTTCCTCGGTAGCGGCTTCGCCATCAGCTTTGCTGGCCCCAGTGTGCTGATCAGCTACGCGATAGGCGCGCTGATCGCGCTGCTGCTGATGGGATGCCTGGCGGAGATGACGGTGGCGCACCCTACTTCCGGCTCCTTCGGTGCCTACGCCGAGTACTATGTGAGCCCGTGGGCCGGCTTCATGGTGCGTTATGCGTACTGGGCTTCCATCGTGCTGGCAATCGGCACCGAGGTCACTGCAGTGGCGCTGTACATGCAATACTGGTTTCCCGGCTCGCCGGCCTGGATGTGGATCGTACTGTTTTCAGGCTGCCTGATCCTGGTCAATGCGCTGAGTGTGAATATTTTCGGCATTGTGGAATACTGGTTCTCCACGATCAAGATCATTGCCATCATCGGCTTCATCGTGCTCGGCGCCTACATGGTGTATGCAGCACCGGCGGACGGCCCCATCGGTTTCAAAAATTACCTGATACACTGCGGATTTTTCCCGAACGGCGGTAAAGGCATGTGGATTGCCGTCATCGTTTCCATCTTCAGCTACCTGAGCATAGAAATGATCGCCGTCGCCGCAGGAGAAGCAAAAAATCCGGAGCAGGCAATCACCAGCGCCTTTCGCGCTGCGATGCTGCGCCTGGTCATCTTCTACCTGCTGACGCTGGCGCTGATGCTAGCCATCGTCCCCTGGACCGCAGCTGGCAGCGACAGAAGCCCTTTCGTCAAGGTGATGGAAGCGCTAAACATTCCAGGCGCTGCCGGCGTCATCAACTTCGTGATCCTGGTGGCTGCGCTATCGGCGATGAACAGCCAGCTGTATATCACTACCCGCATGATGTTCAGTCTGTCGCGCGCGGGATATGCGGCAGCCCGCTTTGGCCGTCTGAGCAAGCGCGGCGTGCCGGTGGGCGCGCTGGCGCTGTCCTGCGCAGGCATCGCCGTTGCTGCTGCACTCAGCATCCTGTACCCGAAAGAATCGTTCACGTTGATGATGGCCGTGTCCATGTTTGGCGCGATGTTCACATGGATGATGATCTTCATCACGCACTATTTCTTCCGCCGCAACTGGGCGGCGCAAGGCGATAAGCCGCTGGCGTTCCGCATGTGGGGCTTTCCATGGTTGACACTGCTGGGCGCAGGGCTGATGCTGGCTATCATGATCACGACTGCTTATACGGTAGAATTCCGCATGACGCTGCTCAGCGGCCTGCCCTTTGTTGCCGTGCTTAGTGTTGTCTACTTCCTGTGGTACCGCAAGCGCTGATACAGCCACTGACACTGACGCCGACGCCAACCCCGACTATCAACACTTACTAGCCAGCTGCAGAATTAGCTGCGAAGCCGCCCTCTGACAAACGAGGGCACTAAAAAAGGGATGGTGCCGCTGCCGGCATCATCCCTTTTCTCATTTTTCATTTTTCATTTTTGGTTTCCTGACCGTCTGAAGCCTGGCTCTTGCAGCAATGAGGGGCTGCATATCGCCCTCATTCTATATTACCGCCAGCACGGCGATATCGCCTCCTCTTTCCAGCCTGCCGTTCTTTTACTTCTTGCCTTCTGCGGCCGACACCGCAGTACCCGCATTCAGACTCATGATCCAGTGCGAAAACTGTTCCGCCTCCGCTTCGGTGAGCCCGGGATTCGGCGGCATGGCCACACTGCCCCAGCGGCCCGAACTGCCTTCCAGCATGCTCTTCTTCAGGTGGGCGAGTGCATTGCTGTCATTCTTGTAGAACGCGGCGATCTCCTTGAAAGGAGGACCAACCAGCTTGGTTTCCATGCTATGACAGGCCCTGCAGGTTTGCTCGCTGCTGGATGCGGCAAGCACTTGCGCGGTAGCCGTCATCAGGATGGCGGTGATAACGATGGTTTTCATACTCTGACTCCTGGTGTGATGTTGCTGAAACGGTTTGCAAAGCCCGCTTTTGGTATGAATCATCAAAAAAGGGCTTTGCAATGCGTTCAACATAAAAAAACTGTGTTGTGCAACCGCCTTTGACGGCGGCCGCACAACACAGTTCGATGTACAGCTCTATTTACAGCTCGACTGGTTCCCGTCGCTTATTTCTTCGCTTACTTCTTCGCTTGCGGCATTCCGAACACACCGTCACCCAGCAAAGGCGTGGACAGCGTATAGATGCCGTGGTTGGAGAATACCCAGATCAGATTACGGTCCCATTCAACAAAGATGCTGTGTACGGGATTAGGCAACGCACGTATCGACAATGTCTGGCCATCTGTCGTCTTGCGGTTGACATCAATCA
>JAYSKH010000244.1:0-15325 GCA_043726505.1 Undibacterium sp.
ATGACGGCTACCAAGTGGAGATGCTGAGTGACGCCACAGGCGCCGTGCCATATGCCAACGCCGCTGGCAGTGCCACTGCGGAAGAAATACACCGCGTGCTCAGCGTTATCTTCCATTCCAACTTCGCCGCGGTGACGGATACCGCCGGCTGGATAGCCGCAGTCAGTACCGGCAAGGCCTTTGCCAAGGACAATGTGCTGGCATCCAACCATACGGCGCGGAAGTCTTCGCACGCGTAGTGCTGTCCATACAGGATTTCTTAAAAAAGGTGCATAATGCACCCGATGAAAAATCCTCTCCATGAAGCGCTGGTGGACCTGGTCGGCTTCTTCAACCGGCCCCAGCCAGACCAGCATCTGCTCAAGCGCGCCGACGTGTCGCTCGACCGCGCATTGTTTCCCCTGCTCGTCAGGATAGGCATGCGCGGGCCGATAGGCGTCGTGGAGCTGGCCGAGCTGGCCGGCCGCGATCATTCCACTGTCAGCCGCCAGGTTGCCAGGCTGGAGGAGATGGGCCTGATCATCCGCAGCGCCGGCAAGACGGACCAGCGGGTGCGGGAAGCTGCAGTGACGGAAGCAGGGCAACTGATGGTGGACCAGATCAGCGAGGCCCGTAACCGCCTGATAGACGAGGCGCTCGCCGACTGGAGCAACAAGGACAGGGCCGAGCTGGCGCGGCTGGTGCGCAAACTGGCCGATACTGCACTACGCTTTAAAGGCTGAAGCTTGACTATCGGGCTCACCGTTAGACTGACCGTGGCAAATCCCAGTCTACAATTTTAGCGCCGCGGTGGTGCATAGCTTGGCGTTGGACTTTCCCCTTTCTCCGCCATCGGCAGGAGTTTTTCCAGTTCTTCCCGTTGCTCCGGGTCAGTGGCGCTGGCTAGCAGCGAACGTAGTATTGCCACGTAGGCCGCCTGCTGCGCCTGCGCTGCTGGCACGGCGATGTCTGGTTTCACGCCCACATGTTCCCAGTTGGTATGGGTGACGGGATTGATGGCGCGCCCGGTCGGAATATTGATTACCAGACCATGTCCGAGTGAAAACCTGTCGCCCGAATTGGCGCCGCCGCCGGTGACTTCGCCCACCAGCGTTGCGCGTTTTTGCGTCTGGAAATCATAAGCGCATTCCTCGCCGCCGGAAAACGTACGCGGTGATATCAGCACATACACAGGTTTTGTATAACGCTCCGTGACGCCGGTGTTGGTCCAGTATTCTTGGGTCTTGTTTTGCGGCCGGGTATAGATATCGTTCAAATGGCGCTCGTCGCCTTTTGCAAAAAAATGGCTCATCAGATAGGCCACGCTGTTGGGGCTGCCGCCGCCATTGCGGCGCAGATCCAGGATCAGCGCATCCGTGCCTGCCAGCAGCGACAGTGCAGACGTATAGGCCGCCGCCACCGCTTCAGTAGGGCCGAAACCGCGCAGCTCCAGGTAACCCACATTGCCGGGCAGGCGCTGCAGCTTTTCTATGCCGTAGCCCATGCGGCCCGCTTCCATACGCTGCTGTTCCACTTCTTCGGAACTAGGTACGGCATTCAGGTTTTCTTCCACATGGAAGCGGGGATCATAAAAAACCATGAAATGCCTGTCATCGCTTTTCTCGCGTAAATCCTTTGATAGCTGTGCGGCCAGTGCCGATGCGCTGCCGGCGCTGCCGTAGCCGTTTTTTGCTGTCTTGTTCGCCAATTCCTTACCCATGCGCGCGGCCACATCAGGGAAGACGTAGTTGGCTTGCAGCTTTGTATTCAACGTCTGCAGCACTTCATTGCGCTCTGCTGCAGACAGGTTTGCGTCCGCAGGTTCTGCCCACACCGCACAGGAAAGTAATGCGCTGGACAGCAGCAGCGCCATTGTCAGGTTTTGTTTGTTCTGCATGAAATGCTCCGGTTAGTTCCTACTCATTTCTACTAATTGATTAGTAGTTTGGGTTAAAAAAAGGTTTCCGTTGAAAATTTACTGCGCCGGCAACGGGCGGATATCCAGCTTCCCGGTTTGCCAGATACCGCTCCGCGTCACGCCGTCATAGCCAACGTTAGCCTTGCCTTTGGGGCCGGCAAAGACCATCGTGAACTTTGCCTTGCCGCCTTCCGGTTCATCCATGCCCCACAGGTGAAAATCCCATGTACCCCAGGTATGTACGTTTCCGCGAAAGCTATCACGCTCTATCGTCACAGGCTGGCCGAGCAACGCCGCCAGGCGGCTGTCGCCCTGTAGCTGCTGGAATAAAGCGGTCAGTTCGGCAGAATCTCGTGATGCCGGTTCGGCTGGTAATGCAGGAAGGCGGGGCAGTGCCGGAAGTTCGGGTAAAGCTGGCACCGTCGGTATCGTCGGCATCGTAGCAAGTGCTCCCATCGGTTCCAGTTCTTTCAGCCATGCGCGTACTTTGCCGTCCACGGGCTGGCTGTGGCCATCCTCGGTATAGGCTTCAGTGACCACGCCACGTTCGTCCATGCTGATGCGGTAATAACGCTGTTTGTCCAGCAGATAGCTGGCGGTGAACTCGCGGAAGTTCCCCGCTGTGAGCGCGCCGCTGGATGAGGAATTGATTTTCAGGTTCAGCAGCAAATGCCGTGGAGCTTCCAGCTGCGTTGCAAGCAAGATGCCCAGGCACAGCAGTACGGACAGCGCCAGCGGTGCGCGCCAGCCGTGGCGAGCAGGTAGGCCGGATAATAGATGGCTGATTCGTTTCATGAGTGTCCCTCCGTTTGCAGCCAGCCCCAGATGTGGAATGGCAAAGTGATGATGGCCGCGGTAGCGATGCAGCCCGGTAAGCGCCTCTGCCAGCGCAATCGGGTCGCCGCAGACTTGTACCGCCAGATCATCGCAGGCGTGCTCGCGCTCCTGGCGTATGCGTGTGCTCAGCCACCACATGGCCGGGTGGAAGAACAGCAAAGACTCTATTGCGCACTGCAAGCCATTCCACAGCCAGTCCAGCCTGCGTATATGGGCCAGCTCATGCGCCAGCAGTGCTTCAATCTGGTCTGGCGGCAGTTGCGTCAGCAGCGTGACTGGCAGCCAGATGACGGGCCGCCACAAACGGCTCGTGAACGGCGACGGCATATTGCCGACCAGGCGAACGGCTACCGCGCGTGAAATGCCGAACGCCGTGCGCAAGTGTTCGGCGCGGCGCTGCCATTCTGCCGGCAACTCCATGAAGGCTTGCTGTTCCAGCCGGCGGATCAGGCGCCAGCCGCCGGCCTGCAGCGCCAGCATGCACAGCACGCCGCACATCCATAGAACCGCAGCGCCTGTCAGTATCCAGCTGGTCCAGTTGGTCCATAGCGGTGCCGGGTTGGCGGCAATACCGCTGCCGCTGGCGATGGAGATGTCTGGTATGCCAACCGGTAAAACCGGCAAGGCTTGCCACAGCAGTGCAAAGGTCATTAGCGGTGCAATCAGCATCGCCAGCAGCCAGGCCATGCCTGTCGCATGGCGCAGCATCGCACTGCTTTTTCTCAGCAGCCACAGGCTCAGTGCAGCCATCAAACCCAGCAATGCCAGCTGCCACAGCGAATGCAGCAAAACCTGGGTGAGGGCGGAAGCAAACTGGAAGGGCGCGTTCATGGCGTTTGGGCGGATGTGGTCGTGGGTTAATCTGGGTATCGTGTGTTTGCGACCTAGCTGCCGCGCCGTTTTTTGGCTTCGGCAATCATGCGTGCCATTGCATCAAGTTCTTCGGTGCTGGCTGTGTCGTCATCCAGTGCGCGCTGTACAAGTTTGACGGCGGAACCGGCAAACGCATTTTGCACAAAACTCTTCAGCATCGACGACTGCACCACCGGTTCGGAATACAGTGCAAGGTAGCGGTGGCTGCGTTCGCTTTCGTCGCGCTGCACCAGCTTTTTCTCGCTCATGATCGTCAGCATTTTCAAGACGGTGGTGTAGGCGGTATCTTTGCCGCGCAGCAGTTCTTCATGCACTTCACGCACGGTGACAGGGGCTTTGCGGCTCCACAGGATGCGCAGGATGGCAAGCTCGCCTTCGGTGGGATGCGGGTCGTTCATGTTGTGCTTTCGGGTGTAATTTGTTTACTAATTAGATAGTACTATATGATTAGTATATTGGGGGTGTCAACTGAAATTGAGAGGAATTTATAAAACTGTGCATTGCGGCTTTTGCACTGTTGAGCCGCGATGTCCTATGTTTGCGCAATCCCATAAAAGTTGAGGTATGCCGGTGCGATATGCTCCAATAGATCAGCAGCGCTCGCAGGCGCGAGTTTTTGCATACATCCTCCCAAAAGGCTATTGCTATTGTGACCCGTGGGTTCCATTATTGGGAGGCAGACCGTATCACCCTACTTGCCCATTTGTTTAATCAATCTCTTAGGAAAAATATGAGCACTATCGCGATCGTGTATTTCAGCGGCTACGGCCATACCGTCAAACAAGCTGAGGCCGTGCAGGCTGGCGCGGCTAGTGTTGCAGGCGCTGAGGTGAGTGTGTACCGCATAGACCAGAACGGCGATCTGCCGGAAGATACCTTGGCAGCCCTCGGCAAAGCCGACGCCATCATTTACGGCAGCCCGACCTATATGGGCGGCCCAGCCTGGCAGTTCAAGAAATTTGCGGACAAATCATCTGCCGCCTGGTTTGGAGAGGTCTGGAAGAACAAGGTCGCCGCAGGCTTCACCAATTCGGCATCGGTCAATGGCGACAAGTTTTCTACCATCCAGTATTTCTGGACATTGGCCATGCAGCACGGCCAGATCTGGGTCGGCACCGGTATCCTGCCTTCGAATAAAAAAGAGCACGGCCCCGCTGATGTCAACTGGACTGCGGGCTCTGGCGGCGCACTGGCGATCTCTCCTTCAGACGCATCGCCGGAAGAAGCTCCGCGCAGCGGCGACCTGGAAACCGCTCGCCTGCTGGGCAAGCGGGTAGCCGAGATGACAGCCAAACTGGTCTAAGCCAGTCTGGAGCGGCGCCGTCGCCTGCGCGCATTCATCGCGCAGGCGAGTGGCGTTTGCGCAGTCAGCATGGCGCGCGCATCTTCTTTGATGGTTAAAACAGCAAGTTCGTGTAAACTTGACGATTTTAAATATAATAGATAATCTATGAGTTATTAAAATCTCGGAGATGCGCATGGACGCCAGCACAATTACGCTTGATGGTTTTAGTTTAACCCCCGAGGCGGTGGTGCAAGTCGCCCGTTTCCATGCGCCCGTCGCACTGTCGGCCGAAACGCGAAGCCGGCTGGACACCACAAGGCAATACATCGAGCAGAACTGGCTGACGGACAGCGCAGCATTGATGTATTCATTCAATACCGGCGTCGGTGCACTGAAGAGCCAGCGCATCAGCGCCGACCAGATCAGTGACTTTCAGAGCAATCTGATATGTTCACATTCCGCCGGCACAGGCGAGAAGATGCCGCCGGAGACGGTGCGCGCGATGATGCTGCTACGCCTCAATGCATTTTCCAGCAACCACTCTGGAGTGCGTCTGGCGATCGCAGACCGGCTCGTTGATATGCTCAATTTTGGTATCACCCCCGTCATCTCATCGAAAGGCAGCGTCGGCGCAAGTGGGGACTTGGCGCCGCTAGCGCTGATGAGCGGCGCTTTGATGGGCCTGCCGCAAAGCAGTGTCGAATTCCAGGGGGAGATCATGCCTGCGGCTTGCGCCTTTGAGCGGGCCGGCCTGGCGCCGACCATGGATGTGCAGGCGAAAGATGCCAGCGCACTGATCAATGGCGCGACCGCGTCACTGGCATATGCCATTCTGGCCGCCTATGATGCGCGCGCGTTGTTGACCGATGCAACGATTTCTCTGGGGATGACGTTAGAAGCATTGCGAGCTGAACTTGCATGTTTCGACGACAGGGCCATGCTCGCGCGCCCGCACAAAGGGCAGCGCCGGGTGGCTGCCGCAATCAGAAAAATCGTCGCGGGCAGCGGCCGCTGCACCGAAGATGCGCGGCAGATCCAGCTGAGCCCGTGGCCGGCCTCGCCAGGCAGCACACCGGGGCAACGATACTCGCCGCCGATTCCGCCAAGGATTCAAGATGTGTATTCGCTGCGCTGCGCGCCGCAAGTCTATGGCCCTGTGCTTGATGCGCTCGACTATATCGACACCACGCTCGCGGTCGAAATGAATAGCGCGACAGATAATCCGCTGATCTTTCCGGAAGACGGAGGAGGGTACGATGTCATTTCATGTGGCCATTTTCACGGACAATACATCGCCCAGGCCATGGATCTGCTGGCGCTGGTTGTCACTGACCTTAGTGCCATCTGTGACCGCCGCAGCGCGCGGCTGATCGACCCCTCGTGCAATTTTGGCCTTCCCGCAAACCTGATCGCTTCACGGCCCGGCGTCAATACCGGATTCTCCGTCGTACAAAGCATGGGAACCGGCCTGGTGCTTGAGAATATGGGGCTGTGCAGCCCGGCCAGTGCAACGAGCTTGCCCGCAAAAGGCAATACGGAAGACCACATCAGTAATTCCTGCTTTGCTGCAAGACGCAGCCGGACGATAGTTCAGAATGCGCAGGCGGTGGTGGCGGTGGAGCTGTTGATTGCGGCGCAGGCACTGGACCTGTCGGCACGCGATCTTGCGCCCTTTCCTCTAGGACAGGGTAGCGCCGCCGCGCTTGATATAATCCGCAGCAAAGTACCTGCGACTTTGGTTGACGACAGGTGGGTGCACGATGACCTTGAAACCGTGCGTGCGATGGTCGCGGGCGGCAATATTTCATCCGCGGTCGAAGCACGCTGTGGGTCTCTGTGGACGGACAAAGGTCACAATTGATAGTGCAGTCTAAGCCCCCGGTCGGGCAAACAACCGACAACGCGCTTCCCACGCGGATTGCCGACATTTTGATAGAGCGTATCATCACCGGCAAACTGCAGCCCGGCGAATGGATCCGGCAAGATGCAGTCGCTGCTGAGTTTGGCGCGAGCCACGTACCTGTCAGGGAAGCATTCCGCAGAATAGAAGCTCGCGGCTTACTGGTCAGCGAACCGCGCAGGGGTGTCAGGGTCGCAGACCTGGACCGCTCCTCCATCATTGAGGTAACCAGAATCCGCGCGGCGATGGAGCCGCTGGCACTGCGCCATGCAATTCCGGCTATCACTGCAGAAGATATGCTGAAGCTGGAAGCTGCAATCGCGGCGGGGGATCAGGCCACCGGCATGCAAGAGTGGGAAGCGGCCAACCGGACCTTCCATGAAACGCTATATACCCCCTGCGCGATGCGGCGAGTGCTTGCCTCAATCCGTGAAATGCATGAGATAAGGCTACGCTACATGTACGCCACAGCGGGCCATATAAACTGGGACCCGGGCTCCCAACATGAGCACCAGCTTATCTTGCAGTCGGTGCGTTCCGGCGATGTGGACCGTGCCTGCGAACTGGTGCACGAACACGTGGTGTTGGCGGGAGAGCTGCTGATTAATGCGCTGGACCAAGTGCTTGCAAAATCTCAGTCTGGCAAAGTATCTGCAGCGAAATGAACTGTTTCAACTTGGCAGCTAAAGTGTAGCTGGATGCATCAAAAGCATATTTGGAATGACCGGGTACCGTTAGCGAAATTCGCAAGCCACTCTCTAAATTTGGGGTAAAACATGGGATTTGTTAAAGCATGTTTTGTAGCTGGTGCAATCTGTGTATCGTCGACCAGTTGCGTTATTGTGAAAACTGTTGATTTCGACGCCGTGCTTAATAGCTCACTCGGGAAAACCTCGGAAGAAGTCAGATGGCCTTCGCTAGAGAATGTTCTTAAAAAAAATCGGGAAGAAAATCTTTTGGCTGTCCAATACTCGTTAACTAGCACCGGTCATTGTCGGTGGATTTTTTTGTTTGACGACAAGACAAAGAAGATTGTGGGTTGGCGTTACCCTGATGCAGATGCAAAAGAATGGTGTTCAGGTCTTTTAACTCCCGGATCTCATTAGATGCGGATATAGCAAATCCAGCGTTGGCCGGCTTTGCTTTTTGTGTACTTACGCTACATCAATCACGAGCTTGCAGCGTGCGACACCGGTTTCTACCGGCGTTTGTGCATGCATGAAGGTTTCTATTTCGAAGCAGCGTACATCCATTAGCAGTTTCAGCTTGCCGACCTGTGCCGAAGTAATGCCTTCGCTGCGTTGGTGGCTTGGTCAAGCGCTTGCCTGCGCGGCCCGGGCAAAGAAATGAATGGAATGCGGGATGATGTGGGCGGGCTTACAGATCCTTGATATCTGGAATCTGGCTCCAGAACAGTGCGACCGAAGTTGGGCTCAAGCGGACTTTTACCTCAATTTCCTGGGACGGAACACCGTCCGACAAAAAACGCTTCAAGGTTCCCGGATAACATTTATCCGGCTCCGTGGACGATACTACGTCAACAGAGCGATCAATAAACCGCGACATCTGACGCAATGATTCGACGGTTTTTGGAGTAAGTTTTAAAGCATAGGTCATAGAGAAATCCTACCACGCAAATTTTTCCCCACAACATGATTTAGTGAGTTGAAACATGATTTAACATTCGCGGCTCGACTCGACATGCATTGCATGTGGTACAGCGAATGCGACCCTCTTATTTTGTAGATCCATGCAGGTAGTCGACCGTAGTCAATCGAACCATATAGTTTCACGCCCTGGTGGCGATAAGCAAAACCATAGGAAGGCAATAAATTCTTCGAATTGGATTGCTTAACACCCTCCGACTAAAATGCCCGCTCTAGCCCCGTCATTCTTTGAACGAGGCGCCTTAGTCTGGATTCGCGGCCCAAAATGGTTTTTTTGCTGATTTCTTTGTTGCCGCTATTTTGTTGTATCTTTTATCTGCTGTGTGGCGGCCGGTGGCGGAAATTACCCTGCGTGCGCCTGCTTTTCTTCCGCGAGCGACAATTTGAACGCCACCGTATCGCGCGTATCCTGCACGATAATTTTTTACAGCAGGTGCAATCTCTTAACCTGGTATTGCAAACGGTGATTGACCGTCACGGTTTGCCTGCGCTGGATAAGCTCGCTCTCGGCCGATTGGTGGATGAGGCAGAAGAAGCGATGAACCATGGGCGCGAGCTTATCTTCTGCCTTAGACGCGCAGGAAATGCCGAAGCCACACTGGAGGTTCGTCTGCGCGAACTCGGCTTTTCCTTGTGCCGTGGCACGTCAATTCAATTCCTGTGTTTTTTTGATACCAATATAGGTCGCCGTGCCGATGCCTATTCGGATGAAATTTTTATGATTGTCAGTGAGGCAATCAGAAACGCGATTCGGCATTCGGGCGCCACCATCATCCGTGTGAGCGATGAAAATACGCTTCGTGGTATCAGGTTGCTGGTATCAGATAATGGAAAAGGAATATCGAATGTAACTTTGCGTGCCAGCCACAACGCTGGACATTACGGCCTGCTTGGAATGATCGAGCGTGCCGACATGCTGGGTGCTGCACTGTCGATTGAGCACGGCCCAGATGCAGAAACTATCGTGGTACTCCAACTAGCTAAGCGCTTCATCGTTGCTGCGTGACTGGCACTGCAGCGGACTTGTTTTTTTAAGGCTTAAACCTACTTTTTTCTGCTGTTATTATGCAATCGTGATATACAGGCTTTAACGATTCGGCGCCTCCCAGCTTGGGAGTACGCCGCGTAATAAATGAGGACATCAGCATGAAAGCAGGAGAGTTGAAGCATTTCCACAATTTCCTGACGCTTGCCCAGGAACTGCACTTCGGCCGTGCAGCTGAAAAATCTTTCATCACCCAGCCGGCATTGAGCCAGCAAATTGCGCGTTTGGAAGAGAGCCTCGGCGTGCAGCTTTTTATACGCGATCAACGCCAGCTTGCGCTGACACCGGCGGGCGTGGTATTTCGGGATGGCATATCGCAGATTATCCGCGATTTTGACCTGCTTACCCGGCGCACGCAACATGCCGCAGGCGTGGAAGACCTGGCTTTGTCGATTGGGCTGATTGAATACGCCAGCCTCCCGTTTCTGTCGGCGGCAATGACACTACTTCAGACTGCGTATCCGGCTGTCAAGTTAGCCCGGCATGAAATCAGTTGCGTCATGCATGGCGCAGCGTTGGCACGTGGGCAGATAGACATCGGACTTGGCGTGATTCTTGATGAGCCGCAGCCTGCAATGCCCATGTCGGCAGAAATTAAAAGCAAATTCCTGGCAACTTCCCAATGGCGCTTGCTCATGCCTGCGGACCACCCGCTGGCTGGCGCCGGCAGCTTGAATCTGGCCTGTTTGGCTACCGAGCCTATCATCATGTTTTCGCGTGACGTCAATCCGCCTGTCCATGATGGGTTGATGCGCGCCTGTCGTGAGGCTGGTGTAAAGCCCAACATCGTGTTTGAAACAACCCAGGCCCATTTTGGAATACAGCTGGCCAGGGAAGGCATGGGGCTGATGCTGGGGACTTCCTATGTACTGGGGGCTCCGCAGATTGGCATGGTGACAGTTCCGCTGGAGGGGTTCTTGCCGCTTGCGATT
This sequence comes from Undibacterium sp., assembly GCA_043726505.1. Taxonomy (GTDB): domain Bacteria; phylum Pseudomonadota; class Gammaproteobacteria; order Burkholderiales; family Burkholderiaceae_D; genus Undibacterium. The sequence goes on from JAYSKH010000244.1 coordinate 10,437, forward strand.
GTGGCCAACTTGCGCGGTGATGAGTCCCGGCCTTTGATACACACCTTCTTGAATATTCTGGTTGAGGAAGGACTGCGTTGTGCAGATCCGGCGTCAGTGCCTCCGATGAAAATCACGAGAGCAGCGTGACGCGCGGTCATGAAAAACCTCCTGCGCATGCCTGCATCTATGGAGGGCAGTACCTTGACGACTTTTCTATGCATCAGGGGTGCAATAGTGAGCCGGATTAGTTATTGAGTTTGATGAGATTTTGGAGTACCAGCGGCGCGCCCAAACCAAGCAAGGCGCCGCCTTCATTGATACGGCCAAGCTGGATCGGTGCAAAGCCCAGGTCACTCACCAGATTTGCAATCCACACGGCAGCCGTTTCATCATTGCTCGCGACAAACATGACGCGCCGGCCGCCATCTTCTGCCGGGTCCCTGGCGAGTAGTTTTGCCGGCAACTGATTGAAGGTCTTGACCACTTTTGCGCTGGCAAACGCTGTGGCTACTACATCGGTAGATGCCTGGCCTTTCAGCTCTTCCGGCGCAATGCCGTAGGTATTCATTGCATCCACCACGATTTTTCCAGCCCAGTTTTGTAAGGCCTGCGCAACTGCAGCATGTGCACGGAATGGCACTGCAAGAATAATAACATCCGCTATCAGCGCATTTTGTAACGTCATCGGCGTAATGGTGTCACCCAGTTCTTGCGCCAGCGCTGCGATGGAGTCTGGTCCGCGCGTATTGGCGATGCCAACGGGGATGCCGCTACGTGCAAATTGGCGGGCGAGCGCTGTACCGACGTTGCCGGAACCGATAATGGAAAAAGTCATAATGAAATCTCTCTAAGGATAAGGTGTATGAAGTGATCAGGCTACGATGGAAGCAATCTGTTCTAACGCTTGGGTCACTGCAGCGTCTTTGGCTTCCGGCCCGAATGCGATGCCTTCTGCGCGCACAACGGTGACATCGCTCATTCCCAAAAAAGCCAACAGGCCAGTAAGGTAGCTTTCCTGGTGTTCCAGCGCCGCGGCTGGGCTTCCCGCCGAATAAACACCGCCGCGAGCCGATGCGATAAAGACTTTCTTGTTCTTGAGCAGGCCTTCGGGGCCAGTGGCCGTGTACTGAAAGGTTTTTCCTGCCACGGCAATGCGGTCTATCCAGGCCTTTAAAGGTGTGGGAATAGTTAGGTTATACATAGGCGCACCGATGACCAGAATGTCTGCAGCGAAGATTTCATTCATATAGGCGTTCCCTTTGATCAGGTCAGCGTTGATGCCTGCATCGTCGCTGACCGCGCCCTGGAACACAGCCATGTGCGCATTTGAAAGGTGCAGGGCAGGATCGGCGGCGAGATCGCGATAGGCCACGCGGATATCAGGATGTAGCGCCTGCTGGCGTGCGACGATTTCGGAAGAAAGCTGGCGGCTCACGGAGGTTGCGCCGAGTATGCTGGAATCAAGATGAAGAAGTTGCATGATGGTTGTCCGAATAAGAAAGGTAAAAGAGACTAAATAAGTAGATCGATAAGAAACAAGGATTGAATTACTGCTTGATGGCCTCGACCTGGATCTTCAGTCTTACTTCGTTGGGGATGCCATATTCCAGCCCCCAGTTCATGCCCCACTGATCGCGCAGAATGGTAGTTTCAAAATCGCCACCGCAAACTTCACGTTTGAGAACCGGGTTCAGGTAACAGTTGAAGTTAGTGGCTTTTAATAAAACCTGGTTGGTCTTGCCAAGCAAGCTCAGTTGGCCCGATACCTCAGCCACCTTGGCGCCGCCAAATTTGAATTTGTCACTGACAAACTTCGCAGTGGGGAACTTCGTGGAATTAAAAAAATTGTCACTTTGCAGATGCTTGTCAAACGCCTCTGTACCGGTGTTGATGGAAGCGGTGTCCAGTATCAACTCCACCTTTCCGGTTTTGGCGTCCATATCCAGCTGGACGGTGCCGGCTTTCTTGTCTAAGCGACCTCGATTGGTGGACGTACCGAAGTGGGGCACTTCAAAAGTCACAAAAGTATGTGTGGGGTCTATTACATAAGTTGCTACTTCAGCGTGAGCAGTAGCGGCAAGGGTAGAGGCAGCAAGTGTGGCCGCAATGAGGATGGAGCGCATATAAATTCCTGCAGGGTTAAAGGTGAACGAATGAAGCTCAAACTAACGCCAGTTGCCTTGAAAGAGAAACCGGTATGGAAAGGATTGTCCGACGTTTCATCTATGCCGAATAGGTGATATATTGAGATGTGAACCATCTATATTTGAGATGTTAGGAGCCGTCATGCTGGATGGAGTTTCATTAGATCAACTCAGAACCTTTATCACCGCCGTCGACGAGGGAAGCTTTTCGGCGGCAGCGCGCAAGCTTAATCGCGTGCAATCGGCCGTCAGCGGCTGGGTCAGCAGCCTGGAAGAACAGATCGGGGTCGCCCTGTTCGACCGCTCGGGGAGATTTCCAAAACTCACACCCGAGGGCATCCTGCTGCTGGCAGACGCGCGAAGCATCGTCTCAGGAGTGGACACCTTAAAGGCCCGTGCGAAGCTGATGGCTGCTGGGTTGGAAACAGAACTCTCAGTGGTTGTCGACGTGTTTTTTCCGACCGCGCTGATCAGCAGAGTGGCTAAGGAATTTGCAAACCACTTTCCGTTGACGCCATTAAGACTGTTTGTGGAAGGGCTGGGCGCGGCATATCAGCCGGTTTTGGATGGGCGGTGCAGCTTAGGCATATTGGTAGCGCTACCGGTGACATTTCCTTCGCTGGTCGGGGAACGTCTTGGGGAGATACCCCTGGTCATGGTGGCTGGATCAAGCCATCCATTAGCCGGATTCAAGCATCGTATTCCGCGACAAGAACTGGCAAAACACGTCCAACTCGTGCTCACTGACCGGTCGGAGTTATTGGCCGGACGAGACTATGGCGTACAGTCGCCATCCACTTGGCGGCTAGGTGATCTCTCAACCAAATATGCTTTTCTGAAAGATGGTGTTGGGTGGGGCGGGATGCCGCTGCATATGGTGGAGAGAGATATCAAGGAGGGCTCATTGTTTGTGTTGGATGTCGACGATATGCCGAGTAGCGGCATGATGCTGACCGTATCTGCGTATCATCCAGCCTCCGAACCGCCTGGTCCGGCTGGCAGGTGGTTTATTGATCGCCTGAAAAATCAAAGCCAAGGTTGCGTCCCGAAAAAAGAAAGCGAATAACACTTACATCAATTTTCTGTTGTGCGCGGCTGCTTGCGGCCAAACTACCGATACAAACCTAAGCGAAAGAAATTTTTGGCGGCCGGCTTTTTGGTGCACCAAGCCTCCGGAAATTGAAACGACAAAGCCGGCTATTGCCGGCTTTGTCGTTTGCTCGCTTACACTATGTCAATGACGAGCTTGCCGCGTGCGGCGCCGGTTTCCACCAGCGTATGCGCATCCATGACGGTTTCCATGCTGAAGCGGCGTTCATCCATCAGCGGTTTCAGCTTGCCGGCCTGTGCCAGTGCGGCGGCTTCGCGCAGGATGTCGCCATGGTGCGCGCGGCCTTTACCTGTGATCAGCGGCAACAGTGTGAATACGCCAGAATAGGTGGCTGCGCGGAAAGACAGCGGCGCCAGCTTGTGCGTGCCCCAGCCCAGGCAGCTGACGACGTGGCCGCCATAGGTGCGTGCTGCCTCAAACGACGCATCCAGCGTGGCGCCGCCTACTGTATCGTACACAACGTCAAAACCTTCGCCGCCGGTGTAGGCGTTGACATAATCGGCAACGCTGCTGGTTTTATAGTCGATTGCGGTCGCGCCGTATCCTTCTATGATTTCTTTCTGTGCTGCCGAGCCGGTTGCATAGACGTCTGCACCCAATGCACGCGCCAGCTGTACAACGATGTGGCCAACGCCGCCCGCGCCGCCGTGCACCAGCACTTTTTGTCCCGGTTGCACATGAGCACGGTCAACCAGACCTTCCCACGCAGTGATGAAGATCAGCGGCAAGGCAGCGGCTTCGCGCATGTGCAGCGCAGCTGGTTTGTGCGCCAGCAGGTCGGCATCCACTGCCGCATACTGGGCCAGCGAGCCAGGCACGCCGGCGATGCCGCCTGTCATGCCATATACCTCGTCGCCCGGTTTGAAGTTGCTGACGCCAGCACCGACTGCTTCCACTACACCCGCCAGATCAATGCCCAGGATAGCGGGCAGCACGGCTTTGGCATGGGCTGCATTGCCGCCGCGTATCTTGGTGTCCAGCGGATTAACGCCGCTTGCATGGATACGTACCAGCACTTCGCCTTGTTGTGGCACTGGGCGAGCCAGTTCACGGGTGGCAAAAGCATTGCCGTAAGTTTCGAGCACCAGCGCCTGCATGGAAGAAGTAGAGGTAGACATGTTGATTCTCCTGATATTTAGTTGTTAAACTGTCAAATGATCTTAAGGGCGACGGCGTTTTTCTGTGTGTTCGTCGATGAATGCAGTCTAGGCCTGTCAGCCCCAGAGAAAAATGGGGCTGGCCGCAATGCAGTTTTTTGAAAAGCTGGATAATCCCGCTTAATCTCGTTTAACGCCGTTTAGCCCCGTTACAAATTGCCGGTGATACAATGAATTCATCAACAGCAATGTGCGCAAGCAGGGAAAACTATGGATCGTCTGGATGCATTAAAAGTGTTTTGCCGCGTGGTGGAATTTGGCGGTTTTAGCCGGGCGGCGGACAAGCTGGGCATGTCCACGTCGTCCATTACCAACCAGATTGCGGCGCTGGAAAAACATTTCGGCGCGAAATTGCTGAACCGCACCACCCGCAGCATGTCGCTGACTGAAGAGGGGCAGAAGTGCTATGCGCAGGCGCTGCGGCTGCTGGAAGACATGGATGAGCTGGAAAGCAGCCTGATCCAGTCCGGCCAGAAGCCCGGCGGCAGCCTGCGT
>JAYSKH010000245.1:0-14852 GCA_043726505.1 Undibacterium sp.
GGCGCTGGCAGCAGGCGCCATGCCGGATGCTAGCCTGGACCCGGCTTTCGGCTTTGCAGGAGAAGGCATCGCGCTGATTGCGCATGATGCGATGAAAGAACGCATGCTGGGCCTGGCGGAACGGCATTTTGCGCTGCTGGACGGCTATGCGTTGCGCTATGCAACCGGCACTACCGGCGGCCTGCTGAACAAGCTGGCGCAAAAGATCAAAGGCGAAGAGGCCGGCCGCGACTGGGTCAAACCCTTCCTGTCCGGCCCGCTGGGCGGTGACGCGCAGATTGCCGAACTGGTGCTGGAACGGAAAATACGCCGTATCCTGTTCCTGGAAGACCCGCATGTCGCGCGCCAGCATGAAGCCGACATCCAGCTACTGGAGCGCGCCGCCCGCACGGTGACCGATTTCTCCCTCGTCATCAGCGATGCCGACGGTGCAGACCGCTGGCTGGATCTGCTGGCTCGCCGCTCGGCAGCCGCCTGATGGTGACCACCATGGCCGCGATAAAGAACCCACGATGAAACATACCGGCCTGAACCTGCGGCACCTGTACTATTTCTGGGTGGTTGCCAAGGAAGGCGGCGTCACACGCGCGGCAGAGCGCCTGGGCGTGGCCGTGCAGACCATCAGCATGCAGCTATCCCTGCTGGAGCAGGCCATCGGAAAATCACTGCTGACCACGCAGGGGCGGCGGCTGGTGATGACCGAGGCTGGCAGGGTAGCATTGAGCTATGCAGACCAGATTTTCCTGCTGGAAGAGCAGATGCAGGACGCGCTGGCCGAAACAGACCTGGGCAGCAGCATGCGGCTGACGGTAGGCATTTCCGACTCACTACCCAAGCTGATCGCCTACCGGCTGCTGGAAACCGCGCTGCACCTGCCGCAAAAGGTCAGGCTGGAGTGCTACGAAGGCAAGTTTGAATCACTGCTGGCCGACTTGGCGCTGCACAAGCTGGATGTGGTGCTGACGGACCGGCCGGTCAGCGCTGGCACCAGCCTGCGCGTCTTCAGCCATCCACTGGGTGAATGCCAGGTCATGCTGTTCGGCATCCCGTCACTGGCAAAAAAATACCGCGACAACTTCCCCGCCAGCCTGCATGGCGCACCGGTGCTGCTCCCTACACGCAACAATGCGATACGCGGCCGCATAGACCAGTGGTTTGAGCTGCATAATGTGAGGCCGGACGTGGTCGGCGAATTTGAGGACAGCGCATTGCTCAGCACCTTTGGCCGCAGCGGCCTGGGGCTGTTCCCGGCGGCATCCATCCTGGCGGCGGACGTGCAGGAGCAGTTCGGCGCTGAACTGGTCGGTGAGCTGACGCAGGTACAGGAACAGTTTTATGCAGTATCGACCGAGCGCAAGATCAAGCATGCGGCAGTGGAAGCCATCCTGACGGCAACGCACGGCGGTATATTCAGCCTAGCGGAAAACAAGCGTTAAGTTTATATCTGTATTTTTATATCTATATTTATACTAAAAAAATAGCCTGGGGAGATAAACCGTGTTGAAACCCGCCCGCCTGCCGGCCATCGATTTGCTGCGCGGCATAGTTATCGTTTTGATGGCGCTCGACCATACCCGCGATTTTTTCGCGGCGACGCCTTTTGACCCCATGGATCTGCTGCAGACCAGCCCCGGCTGGTACTGGACGCGCTGGATCACCAATCTGTGCGCACCGACTTTTGTGCTGCTGGCCGGGGTATCGGCCTTCCTACGCCAGCAAAAAGCCGGCTTATCGAATAATTCGCGCTACCTGTTGGGCAGGGGCGCGATGCTGGTCGTGCTGGAATGCACATGGATCACTTTCAGCTGGCAGTTCGGCTACCACGTGATCATCCTGCAGGTGATATGGGCGCTGGGCATGGGCATGATTTTCCTATCGGCGCTGATCTGGCTGCCGCGCCCGCTGATTGCCGTCATCGCGGCCTTGCTGATATTGCCGCATAACTTGCTGGATGCGCTGCATGGCCCCACGTCTGGCGTACTGTTCAAGGCCTGGCACCAGGGCGGCTTTTTACCCTTGGGCGACGACTTAGGCATCGCGTTTGCGTACCCGCTGATGCCCTGGGTAGGGTTGATGGCGGCCGGTTATGCGATGGGGCCGGTATTTTTGTGGGAAGCGGAAAAACGCCGGCGTTTCCTGGCGCTGAGCGCGGCAGCACTGCTGCTGGTGTTTGTCAGCCTGCGCTTCGGCAATGTGTATGGCGATCCTGATCCGTGGTCGGAACAGGCCAAGGGCAGCGTGTTCAGCTTCCTGTCCTTCATGCGCGTGCACAAGTACCCGCCTTCGCTGCTATACCTGTGCTCAACGCTGGGCATCAGCCTGGGCATACTGGCGCTGCTGGACAAATATGTGAAGCAGAGGGTGCCGGTGCTGTCGCTGTTTGGCCGCGCACCGCTGTTCTTCTACTGCGTGCACATCGCGCTGATCCATGCGCTGGCGTGGGTCTATATGGGCCTGCGCTACAACTACTATCCATCCTTCGTTGGGCGCGGCAAGAAGCTGCCGGAAGGCTATGAGGCGACGCTACTGGAATGTTACGCCGCCTGGGCCACCATCATTGTCATCATGTTTGTGCTGACGACCGCATGGACGCGCTGGCGCGACGCCAAGGCAGGCGCAGGCGCTGCCAACACCGCAGCTAGCCAATCCCTCGCTGCAGGCTCAGCACAAAGCTGACGCCGCCTGGCACATTGTGGGCGGTGATGGTGCCGCCCATTTTGGCCATATAGGTTTGGGCCACGAACAGACCCTGTCCGCGGTTGCCGTTGGCGGCGGCATCCTGCTGGTCCGATACGCCGTATTCAAAAATCTTGCCGATCAGGTCGCCGGCGATATGCGGACCCTTATTGAATATCGTGATGGCTGCAGCAGTCTCCGTCGCCTCCAGCGTCATCGTAATTGCCGTACCCGGCTGGCGATAGCGGTCTGCATTGCGCAGCACATGCGTGACCACATCTTCCAGCGAATAATCGTCTGCCCTGACCATGACCTGAGTATCACCGCCGCTGAATTCCACCTTTTCTATGCCCACGTGTCCGGCATTGCCAGCCACGTGCTGCAGGAAAGCGGCAATATCGATCTCTGCCACCTGCAATACCGTGGACTGGAAGGCTTCGCTGGGCGACGCGCTGCCGTATAGCACCCGGATTGCCTGCTGCATGCGATGGATATAGCGGCTACTCTGGTTTTCGGGTCCGTCATGCAGCGCCATCAGCGATTGCAGCGGCGACATGATCTCGTGGCCGACTGCATGCCACATCTGCTTGTCCTGCTCTGCTCGTATGCCCTCGCGTTCCACGTCTTCCTTCACGCGCCTCAGCAGATCGTGCAGGCAGCTTGCCAGCACACCCATCTCATCACTACCGCGCAGGTCGCTGAGATCAAATCTTTCCAGGCCGCCAGCGCCCTTGACGGTTTTTGACACCGAATCGGCGCGACGCGTCAGCAAAGTAATACGACGAATGATGCCTATTTCTATCGCCAGCCAGGCCAGCAACAACGCCAGCAGCATCGCACCGACAAACCACGATACCCTGGTGGCGACCACGCTGAGGCTTTTGCTGACGCTGCGCACGTCACCCTTCAGCATCACCTCATAGCTGCCCAGTGGCGTGGCGACGATATCGCGGCTTTCCAGCGGCGTGTCATAGGCTTCCACAGGCAGGCGGCGGATCAGACTGGTCAGCAGGTTCCACGACTCATCTTCCTGCTCTATCTTGCCTGTCAGCTTGATGAAATCCGGCCCTTGTGCATCGGCGGCGGCGTCCACCCGGCCAGATTTTCGTATGCGCAGCGTTTCGCCCGGCAGCAGCAGCGCCTGCAAGTCACTTAAAGAAAACGGCGGCACTGCGGCAGGGCTGTCGCTGTCCAATATCGGTGCGGCTTGCTGCGGCGCCAGCACAACAACCTGCACGCGTATCTGTTCCAGGTCTGCCGGCGGCCATACCGGGCGTTTTTTCTCGAACAGCGCATCTTGCAGCACGCCTACCGGCAAGCGCAGAGAAAAGAAAGAACTGCGGCTGCAGCCGGCATCATCGTCATCCTGGCCGGGCTGGTTGCAGGATGCGTTTTGCCAGATCCAGCCGCGGAACTCCTTGACGGGCCGGGCGTGCGGCTTGTCTGCCTCGGCGGCGTTAAAAGCGGTTAAGCGTCCACGCAAGCCGCGCTGGCTGTCCAGCGGAAGTGCATTTCCACTGGGCTCGGTGATTTCCTCAAACGGCGCGATCCATTCATAGGTTTGCCCACGCAACGCAACCGATACCTTGACGCGGTGCGACTGGTCCAGCACCAGTTCGCCACGCCGGTGCGCCACCAGCGCCTTGCTATTGAAGCTGCCGGCCACATAGATAAAACCGCCAGCCCACGGATTATTGCCTATACCTACGCACAGCGAGCCGTCATTGCCGTAGCTGACCATGCAGCCCGACATCGCCACCGCCTGTTGCACCTTGTTCTGGTCATCAAAATCCAGCGCCGCATACGGCAGCAACAACGGGTGCAGGAAATTGCCGCCGCCCTGCTTAAGAGGCAGATTCGGCGGGTTCAGCAGCGCCAGTTGTCCTGCGGGATTGCGCAGCGTGGACGCGATCTGTTCGCGCGTCTTGCTGAAACCGCTCTGGTAATTTTTATAACTGAGCTGCTTTTCCTGTTGCAGCACAAACAGCACCAGTGCCACCGTAGCCGCGGCCAGCAGCAGGAATACCGTGCGGAACAGGATGCGCTGCCGGTAGCGCGCAATGCTGAACAGCCGCGCCCACAGTGCGGAACCGCTGCTCGTCGTCATCTGTGCCTGCCTGCGGCGTCGTCCACCCAGCGGAAGCCACGCATGGGCACATTTTCTATGCATTCAAAATCGGGATCAATCTCACGGAACGCATCGCGTATCGTGCTGACATGCTTGCGGATATTGTCGCGGTTCTGGCCGCTTTTAACGACCTGGTACAGGTCTTCATACGACACTACCTGGCCGCGGCTGGCGAACAGCGCAGCCAGTATCCTTTGCGCCGTCAGCGGCAGGTTGATGCGCTGGCCGCGCCAGATCGGCGTACGCTGGCGCAGCGGATCTATCGATAGTTCGTGCACAGCGGGCGCGGGCTGTTCCTTCTGGATTTCTTTCTGTTTGTGCTGCTGGCGGTCTTTTACCGCGCGCAGGATTTCCAGGAAGGTATCAATGAAATCGGATTCCTCGAAGGTGGCCTTTTGCAGGTAATCCCACGCATCCAGCGCCTTCATGATGCTGCGGTAGATGGTGGCCGGCATCGCTGACACTACCAGCACCGGCGTTGCCCTGCTTTTATTGATGGCATTGATGATCGCGACACCAGCATGCCTTTCGCGGCCCAGTTCTATATCCAGCACTACCAGGTCGTAGGTTTCACGCTCTATCGCCGCCTCTGCATCGTCGCGGCTGAACCACTGGTCGATGTGGATACCGGGTTTTGCCGCCTCTATCCAGCCCTTGAGCTGATTGCTGGTTGGAAGATCGTCTTCTATCAGCGCTACCTTTAACATGCCGTTCCCCGGCCGCTGCGGGCCATGATGTTGAATGCCCCAAGTATCCACGCTTTTGGCAGAAAAGTCATACATCCGCTGTGAGCATTTCTTCACACGAACGGCCAAATCTTCCGCCGCCGGAAGTGCCGCAGCTAACGCAGGAAGGTACTGGCGATGGCCCGCCATTGATACTTCCGCAACAGCGGGAGCATCATGGTTTCCACGGAGACGCAGGGAAGAATCCCGGTAAGACGCCTACGAGAAGAACACATTTCATTATAGATAGGGTAAGGCCATGTCTGAGCGTATCAAGGTCATAGTCCAGGCAATACGTATTGCGCTGTCAAGCGCTGCTGCTGGCGTCAAATCCACCTTCGGTTTTGCACGAAGCCATGTCGGCGCTCGCGCCGCGACATTGGACGGCGGCAAACTGGGGCGCAAGCTGCTGCTGGCAGGCGTAGTCGGCGCGGCAGGCTACGGCCTGTACACGCATCCGCCGCTGCAGAATATCGGCCACGGCGAGATTGGCATCAGGATCAACCGGCTGACCGGCGGCACTACCGAATTGCATGAGGGCCTGATCCTAGCCGTGCCGGGCCTGCACGATGTACGCCGCTATTCGCTGCTGGACCAGATCTACCGCCCCGAAAGCAGCAGCCATGCCGATGGCGACGCGCCCTTCCAGTCGATTGAAGGTCTGTCGCTGGGTGTGGACCTGACGATACGTTATGCGCTAGACCCGGCCAGACTGAAAAGCATGTCCTCCAGCCTGCCGCAGGACATTAACGGCCAGGTGGTAGACCCATTGGTGCAGGGCGTTATCTACAAGGCTTTTACCCGGTACACGGTGAAGGAAATTTTTTCTTCCAAACGCCAGGAAATCCAGCAACAGATTGAAGCAGAGCTGAAGCCCAAGCTGGCGGCAGACGGCATCCTGCTGCGCAGCGTGATGATGGGCAAGGTAGACCTGCCGCAAGACTACAAGGCCGGTATGGACAAGCTGCTGGCCGAAGAGCTGGAAACAGAAAAGATGCGCTACACGCTGGAACTGAAGGACAAGCAAGTCAAACAAACCGAACTGGAAGCAGAGGCCGACAAGGTCAGGCGTGAAAAATCGGCGGAAGCCGCCGGCAACGAGCAGATCATTGCCGCCAAGGCGCAGGAAGAGGCGATGAAGCATGTACTGCCCTTCAAACAGAAGCAGATAGAACAGCGCCAGTATGAAGCAGAGGCTGAAAAAGTAGCGCGCATCAAGACTTCTGAAGGCGCAGCGCAGGCGCGTGTCATTGAGGCGGCCGGTGAAGCCGATTCACGCCGCAAACTGGCCGATGCCGAGGCTTACCGGCAAGACCTGGTCGGCAAGATCGCCAGTGCGCAGATGGAACGTGACGGCGCGCTTATCAGCAAACATCCGCTGCTGATCCAGAAGACGATGGCGGACAAGCTGTCTGACAAGATATCGGTGATCATCGCCCCTCCTCCTGCTAACGGCGACTTTATCGGCGCAGCGTTGCTGGGCGGCGGCAAGGCGGAAAAGACACGCGCAACAGCTGAAGACCAGCAAACCGCGCAGGCCAGCGCACAGGCCAACGCACAGGAGAACCAATAATGATTGCCAGCACCATTGCAGCAACAGCAGCGATGCTTGCCATCGTCACGCAAGACCAGGCGCAACTGCGCGCCGCGCCAAAAGACAATGCACAGCAGCAGGTAGTGCTGTGGCAGGGTGACAATCTGGAGATACGCGGTGAAAAAATGGATTACCTGCAGGTATATGACCACAAGCGCGAGCGGGCCGGTTATATAAAAGCCTCGCAGGTGAAACTAGTGTCGCTGCAGCCGAACAATGCGCCCGAGCTAATGTCCGTGGTGCGCTTCCTGCGCGACACGCCGGGGGCAGAGGCATTGGGCATAAGCTATGCCGCCGCCTTTATCAAGGCTGCACCAGCCAAGGCCATTGATGCCGAAGCCTTCGATGCCTTGGGCAGCATGGCGGACCGGCTGGCGCGCCGCGCTTCTGCAAGGCAGAGCAAGCAAAATGACGCGATCATTGCCGCGCACCTGGAAGTGGTGGCCGGATATGGCGTCAAGATCCAGGGCTTTGAGCGCGATGGCCGCATGCAGCTGTGCTACGACGGTGACGCCTTCCGCCGCGTGCTGGCAATGAATGCAGCGCCGGAACAAAAAGCGAGGGCGGCGCTGGCGCTGACCCGTCAGGAATGCGTGGACCCGGCAATGCGGCCCGGCGAACGCGCCGGGCTGGACGCCTGGCGCGCCGATGTGCTGGACAAGGTAGACATGCTAAACCTGCCGGAATATTTGAAAAACCGCGTGCGCCTACGCCGCGCCGGTATCTGGTCAAGCATCGCCTTTCAGAAAGCCCGGCGTGGAGAATCGCCTGAAAACGCGGCCAACCGCGCGCTGCTGGAACTGGCTGGCGTCAATAAGGCGGAACTCAGCGACGATGACAATAGCGCCTATGCCGATGCCGGCGTGCGCGTGGGCAGCATGCGCTGGGCTGCCGAAACCGTTCCGGCACCGGCATCCAAAACGAGCGGCTTATCCGTACTGACCACTGCCGGCAAGCCCGGTGAAACCTGCATCGCGCTGGTCGACGCCAGGCATGACATCAAAACCCCGCTCGCCAGCCGCTGCACCTACGGCCTGGTATGGGCAGCATCCGCGCGCGCCAATGCGCAGGGCACAGCACTGACGCTGGCAGTGCAGCCTATGGATACCTGGCGCGAGCTATGGCTGTTCCACCAGGGCAGCAGCGGCTGGATCATCGACGTGTTGCCGCCGACGGCTGCCGAATCCGAGCTGGGCTATGCAGAGTTTGCCGGCTGGGTGCCCGGCAGCGGCAAAATGCTGGTAGCCCGTGAAGCAAAAATCGACGGCCGTTACAAGCGCAGCTTTGAAGTGCTCAACATGGGCACCTTGGAAGTGGAAAAACAGGCCGACGTGCCGAATTTCCTCAGCGTATTTTATAAATGGCAAGATCCAGCCTGGAAGAGGCAGACCCTGAGCCTGCGCTGAGCTTCCATACCCCGCTGCATGCTTTGCCCCATTAAAAGCATGCAGTGAAGCTGATTTACTTCTGTTTTTACGAAGTAATCCTTCTATTATCTTCGCTTTTTCCATAATTCCACATGCCTTACCATGCATGTATCGTCGGCTAAGCGGCGAATCCGGCGCTATTGCGCCAGGAAATACATACTAGGAGCTACCATGAAAAAATTCTTGCTCACCATGATGATCGCACTCGGCGCAGTGACGCTGGGCGTGGCAGATGCCGAGGCCAAGCGCGTCGGCGGTGGCGGCGCCATCGGCAGGCAGTCGCAGAACGTTTCCCGCCAGGCGCCTCCAGCGCAGGCTGCACCATCCGCGGCCAAGCCAGCGCCGGCAGCAGCCCCGGGCGCAACACCGCCTAAACCGGCCAGCCCGTGGAAAGGCATACTGGGCGGCGCACTGCTCGGCCTGGGCCTGGGCGCGTTGTTCTCCAGCATGGGCATGGGCGGCGCAATGGCCAGCATGCTGAGTTCCATCCTGATGGTCGGTTTGCTGGCAGCAGCGGGCATGTTCATCTACCGCATGATCAAAAATCGTAGCGCAGGTGCGCAAAAGCCGGCTTTTGCCAACGCGTACGCAGGACAGTCTAACGGCGTACCGGAAATCGGTTCGCGGGTAGACCAGCCGGTGGCATTCCAGTCCGGCGCGGCAGCATCATCGTCCTTTAATGCGGCTAGCAGCGCCAATGCCGGCAACTGGGAAGTACCAGCCGACTTTGACGTCAATGCCTTTCTGCGCAATTCCAAGACCTACTATATACGTCTGCAGGCGGCGTGGGACCGGGCCGACGTCAACGACATCCGCGAGTTCACAACACCGGAAATGTTTGGCGAACTGCGCCTGCAATTGCAGGAACGCGGCGCCAGCGCCAACCATACCGACGTGGTCAGCCTGGATGCGGAATTGATGGGCGTGGAAACCACGGCAAGGGATTACCTGGCCAGCGTCAAGTTCAGCGGCATGATCAAGGACGGCGCACAGGCTCCGGCTGAAGCTTTTGCTGAAGTATGGAACATGAGCAAGCCGGTCAACGGTGACGGCGGCTGGGTACTGGCAGGCATACAGCCGCTTTAACTAGCTAACAGCATACGCGCTGGCGGCTGGTCCGCCATGCAAAACCCTCCGGTGCCGATGGTGCCGGAGGGTTTTTTGTTAACCACTCACCCCGGAACATGACCGCTCATACCAAAGCGATATAACAAGCCTATGGCTTTCCCTAAGATGGCGACACTTATTGGCAATACCTTCCCAATAGAGAAACCATAGGAGAAAACGCATGAAAACATCGTTGTTGAAACTGGCTGCAAGCGTAGCCGTAATGCTGGGCATGACCGCGGTACAGGCGGCAAACCATCCGGCTTTCGAGGTACAGGCTAGCGGCCAGGGCAAACCGATGATACTGATCCCCGGCCTAGCCTCCCCCGGCGAGGTGTGGAAAGATACGGTCGCGCGTTATAGCAGCCAATATCGTTGTTATGTGCTGAGCCTGGCCGGCTTTGCCGGAGTGCCCGCAACCGACGGACCGCTGCTGCAACAGGCAGAAGAACAACTGGTGCAACTGGTAGATGCAGAAAAAATGGACAAGCCGCTCATCATCGGCCACAGCCTCGGCGGTTTCCTGGCATTGAAAACGGCGGCCGAACATCCGGACAAGGTCGGTAGGCTGGTCATCGTCGATACGATGCCGGCGCTGATGGCGACGCAGGCGCCGAGCATGACGGAAACGCAGATGAAGGAAATGGCGGCGCAAATGCAGAACGCAATGCAAAAAGCCGACCCGGCGCAGTTGGAAAGCCGCTACCGCAGCAATGCAGCCACGATGGTAAGCAAGCCCGAGGATATAGAAAGGGTCGCCGGCTGGGGCATGAAGTCCGACCAGAAAGCAGTCGCTAATGCAATGGCGGAAATGATGGGAACCGACCTGCGCAGCGAAATCGGCCGGATCACCGTACCGACGCTGGTGCTGGGAACCTGGGTCGCCTACAAACAATATGTTCCGCGCCCGGCCGCAGAAGCGGTATTCAAGCTGCAATATGCCAAACTACAGGGCGTGCAAATAGAATTGAGCGATACGTCCAGGCACTTTATCATGTACGACGATCCGCAATGGATGTATGCGCGCATCGATGCGTTTTTGCGATGATTTTGCGGTGATTTTTGCGATGGAATGCTGAAGTGACGATGATAGCCAACCCACAATTACAGAGACAGAATAGCCTGCACAGCGCCGGTGAAAACCGGCCAGCCGTGCACCGCAGCCAGGCCTGGTACTGGATCTGGCAAACCTTGGGCTGGTTGCTGGTGGTCGCCTTCAACGCCTACCCGTCCGCCTATGGGCAGCCGGACGACACGCTGAAGTATGTGATGATTTACGGCTGGGGCGGCATGACCGGCTTCTGGCTGACGCACCGCTGGCGTGCCTACCTGCGCACGCATGGCTGGCTGGAGCGCAAGCAAGGCCTGCCGATACTAAAGCTGTTGCTAGGAACGGTGATGCTGGCAGTAGTGCAGGTGGCTCTGGTGGCGGCTGCCTTTGTCGTGCTGCGCCCGGCGAATGCCTTCCATAGCTGGAACTGGCTGCCAGCGGCGATAGTAGGCTGGACCTTTATCTTGGGGAGTTGGACCGTGTTGTATGCCAGCGTTCAGGCTCGCCGCCGCATCGTACAGATGGAAGTGGAAAAACTGCGGCTGGAAATCAGCATCAAGGACGCCGAGTTGCGGGCCTTGCAGGCACAGGTCAACCCCCATTTCTTTTTCAACAGCCTCAACAGCATACGCGCACTGATCTATCAGGATAGCGAGCTGGCGGCACAGGCGGTGGAACAACTGGCCGACATGATGCGTTACAGCCTGCAAACCGGCCAGAACCAGACCGTGCACCTGGCGCAGGAACTGGAAGCCGTGCGCACCTATCTGGCGATAGAAAAAATCCGCTTTGAAGACCGGCTCGTGTATAGCGAAGAGGTTGCCGTGGAATGGCAGCATCACCCCATTCCGCCGATGGCGCTGCAAACCCTGGTGGAAAACGCCGTCAAATATGGCGTGGAAAAAAGCCCCGGCGCCTGTCAGATACGAATCACTGTACATAAGGCCGACGATATACTGCAACTGACGGTGGCCAATCAGGGCAGCCTGCTGCAGCACGCACAGTCCACGCAGTTGGGGCTGGCCAATGTAAGCAAGCGGCTGCGACTGCTGTTTGGCGATGCAGCTACCGCAGTCATTACTGAAAAAGACGGCTGGGTGCTGGCGACGCTGAATCTGCCGCTGCCACCGCAGCAAACTTCGGTATGAAAGTGTTGATCATAGACGACGAGAGGCTGGCGCGCGCGGAATTACGCCGCCTGCTCAGCATGCATCCGGAAATCGATATCGCCGGCGAAGCCGCCAGTGCGGCCGAAGCGCACAAGCTGATAGAAGAATTGCAGCCCGAGCTAATTTTTCTGGACATACAGATGCCGGGCGGCAGCGGCTTTGACCTGCTGGCGGCACTGGACCACGCACCGCAAGTCATCTTCACGACAGCCTTTGACGCGTATGCGATCAAGGCGTTTGAAGTCAGCGCACTGGATTATCTGCTAAAACCGGTCACCGCCGTCAGGCTGGCCGCCGCGCTGCGCAAGGCTATGCCTTCGCAGCCTCAACAGCCACAAGACAGGCCCAGTGCAGAGACCAAGCTGTTCATCAAGGAGGGCGAACGCTGCTGGTTCGTGCCCTTGCAGCAGATCCGCCTGTTTGAATCGGAAGGCAATTACACGCGCGTGTATTTCGACACGCACCAGCCGTTGATGCTGCGCTCGCTGAACCAGCTGGAGCAGAAGCTGGACGCAAGCCGCTTCGTGCGTGCCAGCCGCCGCCACATCGTCAACCTGGACCACGTACAAAGCATCACGACATCCGCTACCGGCGGCCTGGACATGCTGGTCAGTGATGGCCGGAATGTGGAAATGTCACGCCGCCGCGCGGCGGAATTCAAAAACAGCCATAAAGATTACTGAACGCATTGCCCGCCGATTGCTGCATTAAGTGGCTGCATACCTGTTCCCTTTATTCCGTTTCGCCACGATATTCATGTGCTGGGGAGAAATTCACATGAATTTCTAATTCATGATCGCTGCCAATAAGTGCAAATAGTTGGATAATGCGGCCATCACGATCAGCAAGAGACGAGTTATGCATAAAACGGTCCGTATTACCCTGGCAGGCTTGTTAAGTTCGCTATTCTTGTTGCTCAGCGCCTGCGGAGGCGGAAGTTCTGCACCGCCCGCCACGACCACGCCGCCGGATAGCGGTGCCGGCAGTGATCAGGCCTATGCGGACCCGGTCCGTTATTCCAATCTGCCGACTGCTTCGCTTGCTGGCGCCAGTGAGCAGGCGGCGGTTACCCATGCGCAGATCACATTGAACGGCAAGCAGATCAGCTATACCGCCACCACCGGTCACCTCACTGCCAGCGACCTTGGCAGCGGCGCTCCCAAAGCCAGTTTTTTCTACGTTGCCTATACCGTCGATGGCGCAAGCCAGGCCAAGAGCAGCCGGCCAGTCACATTTTTCTATAACGGCGGCCCCGGCTCGGCGTCCGTCTGGCTGCATCTGGGCTCCTACGGCCCCAAGCGCATCGTCACCAATATGCCGGCCAATGCGGTGGCCAATCCGGCACCGCTGATCGACAATGCAGAGAGCATGCTGGATGCCAGCGACCTGGTATTTGTGGATGCGATAGGCAGCGGCTACTCACAGGCCATTGCACCAAATACCAACCAGACCTTCTGGGGCGTGGACCAGGACGCAGCCGCCTTCCGCGACTTCGTGCGGCGCTATGTGCAGGTCAACCAGAGGGATAGTTCGCCAAAATTCCTGTTCGGCGAATCCTACGGCGGGCCACGCTCTGCGGTACTGGCCAATCTGCTGGAAAGCGCCGGCGTCAAGATAGCCGGCGTTGTGCTGCAATCGCCTATCCTTAACTACAACAGTAATTGCAGCAGTTTCGGCCTGGGGCAGGTAAGCTGCGAGGGATATATTCCCACCTATGCAGCGATAGGCGCCTATTACAAACTGACAACGCCGGCGCCTGATGATCTGCCGACTTATATCCAGCAAACGCGCAGCTTTGCCGCCACGACTTACCGGCCCGCCGTCAACAGCTTCATTTCAGCAAAGACGCCGCCCAGCGACGACCTTGTCAACCAGTTGACCAATCTGACAGGGCTGCACGCCTATCTGTGGCGCGCCAACCTTGATAATTATTCCGGCGTCTTCCAGCTTGGCCTGATCGACGGCCAGCTGATAGGGCGCTACGATGCCCGCGTCTTTGCACCGAGTAATAGCCCGCTGGTCAGCGAAGGGGACCCGTCATCCACAGTGATCACGCCGGCATTTACAAACGACCTGACGTCGTACATGGCAAACCAGCTGAAATACAGCACCAATTCCAGTTATACCGTCAGCTCCAATGCGATCAATGTCTGGGATTTCAGCCATGACGGCCATGCATTGCCGGATACCATCCCTGATCTTGCTGCCGCCATGCTGCAAAATCCGGCAATGAAAGTGCTGGTGCTGCATGGGTACCATGATCTGGCAACGCCGTTCTACCAGACCGAACTCGATCTGGCCCGGTTGGGCAGCAATGCCAATATCCAGATCAAGGAATATCCAGGCGGGCATATGACTTACCTGACCGATGACTCCAGAAAACAGGCCAGGGCCGATCTGTCCGGTTTTTATGCCGGAGCAATCGCCGCAAATGGCCAGGACTGAGGAGAAACAATCATGAAAACTTCTACCGCACTGATATGCGCCCTGACATGTGCACTGACAAACGCCCTGCTATGCCAGTCAGGCTGGGCACAACAGGCTGCGACAAACTTGCCGCAGCCTGTGATGCTGCAGCCGCCGCATGCAGACCCCTATGTGCCGCCCGAAAAACGTATCGCCCCTACGCAGGCGCCCGCATCAGGCGCCGCATTACAGGAACAGGCAATGCAAAAACTGAAAAAGCAGTTTGATGCCGCCGACGCGCGCCGCACCGGCACGCTAACCGCAGAGCAGGCGCGGGCGGCAGGCATGGGTTATGTGGCCAAGAACTTTGCGCAAATCGATGCGCGCAATAACGGCAAAGTCAGCTTTGAACAGGTAAGACAGTACATGGAACAAAAGCGGGGCGAGGAGCAGGAAAGGCAGCTAAGAGCAGGCACTCATCTGCCCTGATGGCAGATGTAAAAAAACGTCAGGACGGGTTTCCGTCCTGACGTTTTTACATCCAACCCGGCCCTCAAGCGCCGGATTGC
>JAYSKH010000246.1:0-10094 GCA_043726505.1 Undibacterium sp.
GCTGGCCCGCGACTATATGCCTGATCAGCACCGCGAGTTTTATGCGCAATTGCCGTTTGTCGTGCTGGGCGCGGTCGACAAGGCGGGTGATGTATGGGCAACGTTGCGCGCTGGGCAGCCGGGGTTTATGCATTCGCCGATACCGCAGCGCCTGTCGCTGGCACTGGCCCGCGAGCCGCATGATCCTGCCGACGCCGGCATGGAAGACGGCGACGGCATCGGCATGCTGGGCATAGAACTGCATACGCGCCGCCGCAACCGCTTGAACGGTATCGTCCGCCGCAATGGCAATTCTGCTTTCCAGATAGAGGCCACGCAGGCTTATGGCAACTGTCCGCAGTATATCCAGCTGCGCCAGTATGGTTTTACCGATACCCAGCCTGGCGAGGTGACGGAGCTGCCGGCGCTGGACGAACGTGCGCGGGCAATCATTGCGGCGGCGGATTCGTTTTATGTCGCCTCCTACGTCGAGCGTGACGGCATGCGCCAGGTCGATGCTTCTCACCGCGGCGGCAAACCGGGTTTTGTGCGGATTGGTGAGGACGGTACGCTGACCATTCCGGATTTTTCAGGTAATCTGTTTTTCAATACGCTGGGCAATTTTTTACTGAACCCGCGCGCCGGCCTGGTATTTGTGGATTTCCGCAATGGCGACCTGCTGCAGATGAGCGGGCGGACCGAGGTCGTATTAAATACGCCGGAAGTTGCCGCCTTCATGGGGGCGGACAGGATGTGGCGTTTCAAGCCGCAGCGTGTCATACACCGGCGAGCAGCATTGCCGCTGCGCTGGATTGATGACGAGCACGGCGCATCGCCAAATGCCTTGATTACCGGAAACTGGGAAGATGCGGCTGCACGTTTGAAGGCGGCCGAGCTGGCGCATCAGTGGCGGCCGTTCCGTGTCGAACGCATCGCCGATGAAAGCGCGCTGATACGGTCGTTTTACCTTGCGCCGGCAGATGGTGCTGGCATGCCGAAAGCTGCTGCCGGCCAGCATCTTCCGGTGCGCATGGTGTTGCCAGATACCTTACCCGGTGCTGCGCCGCAGATCAGAACCTACACGCTGTCCAGCGCACCGTCGGATACGTTATTGCGCATCAGCGTAAAGCGCGAAGGGAAATTTTCCAGCCATCTGCATGATGCGCTGAAACCGGGCGATCTCATTGAGGCGCGCGCCCCAGCGGGCAGTTTTACCATTGATGCGGCGGTGAGACGGCCTGTCGTATTGCTGGCAGCCGGCGTCGGCGTTACCCCTTTATTGTCCATGGTGCGCCATCTGGTTCACGAAGGCGTGCGCAAGCGTTACCAGCGGCCGGTGTGGCTGTTCCAGGCTGCGCGCAACAAGCAGCAGCGTGCATTTGGCGACGAGCTCGCTTCACTGGTGACGGCGGCAAAAGGCGGCTTGCGCCATATCCGCGTGCTGAGCGACACCGACGCTGCGGAAGAGGGTAAAGATTATGAGGCAGCCGGGCGTATCAGCGTGGAGCTGCTGAAACAGACGCTGCCTTTCGACGACTATGATTTTTATATCTGCGGGCCGGCAGCGTTCATGCAGCAGATGTATGACATGTTGCGCGGTCTGAACGTTGTCGATGGCCGCATCCATGCAGAAGCCTTTGGCCCGTCCAGCCTGCAGCGCACAGGTGATGAAGGAAAAAAACAGCTTCCGAAAGTTGCTGCGGCGAACACTGCCGTGCCCGTGCTGTTCATGCAATCGGCCAAGGAGGCCCGCTGGGAGCCGGGCAGCGGCACGCTGCTGGAGCTGGCCGAACAGCGCGGCCTGTCTCCGGAATACAGTTGCAGAGGCGGTAGTTGCGGCACCTGCCGTACCCGCATCCTCAGCGGCGCAGTGGCTTATCTGCAAACGCCGGGAATGGACATGCCGCCGGACGAAGCGCTGATCTGCTGTGCCGTTCCCGCAGAAGGCTCCGGAGCGCTGCATCTGGACTTATAACCGCCAATGAAGCAATCGCAGCGCTTGCTCTATTGGTAGCCGGCAAAAGCTATTGCGGAGATTCGTCGGCAGCGCGTTATTCTTTTTCCCGGTCCAGCTTACGCTTGGCATCGGCCAGCGGTTTGTTGATGATGACGAATTGCTGCGACTCTTTGCTTGTCGTGCTGGCCGGCCTGTTGGACAGAATCATGATGACTTCAGGTGATGCCCAGCTCTGGTCACCTTCGCCCTCGGCGCCCAGCAATCCATATTCGTCCGAGGCGGCCTTGATGAAGTTTTCTTTGTTTCCTGTATCGGGCGATGCAAACAATTTGACTTTGTATAACCAGTCCGCGCTGTAGCAGTATTCGATGTATTCCAGCTTGGCCCCGCCGAAGCTGAGATTTTCAGTCACTTTGCGGTAGCAGCCTGGCTCCGAAGGCGTGTAGGGTTCTACCAGGGAGCCGAGGTCCGCGCGGCTCGCGCCCCATTTCATACCCCTGAAGCCAGTCGGCGTCTGCTTCTCGAACTGCGCATGGGCAATCAGTGGAAGCACAAGCGCCGATGCCAGAATAAGCCGGGATGTCTTATACATTTGCGTGGAAGCCGGGTTTCAGCGGATGGAAGCTCCGATTTTACTCCGCAATCAACGTTGATGTTATTTTATTGATATGGTTGGTGC
The DNA here is from genome assembly GCA_043726505.1 of Undibacterium sp. GTDB lineage: Bacteria > Pseudomonadota > Gammaproteobacteria > Burkholderiales > Burkholderiaceae_D > Undibacterium. The sequence continues at coordinate 2,616 of JAYSKH010000246.1, forward strand.
CGACAAAGCCTGTTTTTCTGCAATAAGGCGGGACGGGTCCGTTTGCAGCAAAATCATATCGCTGGTGGAGGCCAGCATCTGGGTGCGCTGATACTGTTCCAGCGGCGTGCGGGTATCGTCGGTTTTGGTGTCGGGCGCCAGTGTCTTCACCAGGTCTTGCGTCAATGACGACTGGACTGGCGTTGTAGTGTCCTCTTTCAGATGCCCCATCACATATTTCTGGTGGCGCGTGGACTGGCTGGCGGACTGGCTCAGGGTGGCTGTGACCAGGATACCTTTCTTGTACGCCATGTCCATTGTGCTGCTGGCCGTATCGTTGATCGTGTAGTAGTTGTAGTTTTGCGATTCCTGCGCAGTGGTCAGCCTCAGCGGAATGTCCGGCGTGTCCGATTCGTGATAACGGGCTTGCAACGCCGACTGCTGGGTCTGTGAAATTTCCCGGCTGGACTGGTCAGCGCCCTTGATGCTGGTGCTTTGGGATGTCTGGTACGAAAAACTATCCTTTTCGCCTGCACGCATGGGATTCGGAGAGGTTGCGGTCTGCGTGACCGATGCGCTGAAATCGGCGAGCCCGGTCAGCATCGCATGGTCCTGGTCCGCCAGCGTGATGGACGGCAGCAATGCCGACTGAGGCTGCAGCTTGCCGTAATTACTGTTCATTTCAGTAAATGCGTCCTTGAACATCGCCATCAGCGACGCATCGCCATGTCCGCGCGAGCTGGCCTGGTCAAATTGCTTCAGGTAGCTGGCAGTGGCCTTGGCCTGCTGGGCCTGGCTGCCCCAGCTTGCGGGTTTGCTCAGGTCCACGCTGATGCTGGCTTCGCCACTCGGCCCGCTGAGGCTGACCGTTCTTTTTGCGGCGTCGGCATGGAAATCCACGGACTGGCTGACATTTCCGCTTGCCTGCACGGCCGCATGCAGGTCTACTGAAGCCAGTACATTCGGATCAAACTGTGTCAGGCCATCAAGCTGGATTTTTGGCGGATCGGACGCGATACCGTCGATGGCAGCCTGAAAACCCTTGGACAGATTGGCCAGCGCACTGCGCTCGCTGTCGCTGAGCGGGCCGTCAGCTTTCATTTGGATGGCGAGGCCGTTATCCTGGCTGTCCAGCGTCAGGCTCACTTTAACGCCGCTTTTTGTCGTAATGTTGAGCTCCACTTGATTGGCGCCCACGCCATGCAACGACGGCTGTTGTGCGGAAATGATCGCGCCGGCTCCGCCTGTTCCATCTGTTCCTGCATATGGATTCGCTTGCGTTGAAGAGACTCCTTGCGCCACTCCTTGCTGCACCGTTTGCGATATGTTCGTTACGCCGTCTTTGATCTGATCCAGCATTGCTGATCCCAGCCCGGTAAAGCGGCCGGTTGGTGCCTGGAAGCTAAAGTTGTATGCCATCAGATAACTGAGCGGGTCCCCAGACTTGCTCTCCCACATCAGCGGCGTAGACGCGGACGCCAGCATGCTTGGCAAATTCTGTGCGGATGTCAGCGTGACAATGGCAGACGGCGTCGGCGTACTCACTGCCGTAGCCGCCGAGCCGGACGTTGCTGCCGCAGTATTTGCGGGCGGCGTATAAAGTGCCGCGCTTCTGTTGATCGATGAAACGGAGGTCATGGAGGGAAATTTGCCGGTTAGCTGTTTGTACACTAACGTCAATAAAATAAGAATCTTTAAGCAGGGCAATAGCATTTGCTCGCTGCATGTCAATTAATGCACGGAATTGGACAGTATTTTGTCGCATCGCAGTTACCCGGTTACCCGGGTAATGCGCTGTATACGGGGATCTGCTGTCAAATGTCACGAGAATTGAAAAGCCGGGTACGGATTACAAAGGTTTTTTCCGTTCCTTCGTCACACTCTGCGTGGTGAAGTGACTAAGAAAGTGAAATTTTTCGGTTTTCGTGATCTCGATACTGAAAAATTCGGATGGTTCGCAGGACCTATCGACAGGACGGTTTCGACTCAAAGCGCGACCATCAGTTTTCGGGCGGACACACTATCTCCTGCGCATTCAGCAGTTTCAAATCCATTGCACATCGTGCGACCTATAGGTACTAAGGCCGCGCGATGTTGAGCTTATTTATGCCTTGTTATCCAGCTCCGGGATGCCGCTGCTACGGTCCGCGTAGGCCGCCTGGAAGCTTGGACGTTGCTGCCAACGCTGCCAGTAGGCATCCAAGAATTCAAAACGCTCGTCAAGCGGAGTCGCGTTCACAGGGAACTTCGAAAACGCGATTGCCGTTGCCAGTGTGATGTCCGAGAAGGTGGGCTCATCACCACCGAGTAGCCATTGACGCCCGTCTGAAAGATGTTTGTTGGCCAACGCGGCATGGGCCAACGCTTCTTTACGGCAGTGCTCGCCCCAGGCTTCGTTCTTCGTCAGTTCCAGCTTGAAGCCAAGGCCCGTATGCAGCACGTGGAAGGCCGTAACAATGCGGTACAGGATGTGAACCCAGATGCGGTTGTCCCACATGTTGTCCAGGCCTTGTTCCAGGGGCGTATCACCCATGATCTTGCGGCCTGGGTAGGTCTGGTCCAAGTAACGGACAACAGCAGCGGTTTCGGAGATGAAGCTACCGTCAGCGAGTTCGAGGGTCGGCGTTTCGCCCCAGGCATTCATTTTCAGGTGACGCCAACCACGTTGTTCGCCAACCGGCGTCATGTCATAAATGGTTTCTTGGAACTGATCAGCGATCCCCTTTTCATGCATGAACAGGCGCAACCTTTGCGGGTTGGGGAATGCAGATGGCGAGGTAAAAAGATTCAATTTGGTAGTCATTTGATTTGCTTCCTTAACGGGGTTGGTCATGGGACCAGAGCTTCGTAGTTAAAGGCTAGGCCTGGTACCGACGTTGCTTGGATAAGCAATGAACACACTGTAATGGGTTGCGGCCGGTGAATAAATGGGGTACAAAGCAAATCATTTGTTACACGGCTGAATAAATATGTCCACAGTTAACGCTACACAACTCGGTAGCATTGAACAATTTTGCAAGGCTGCGGAGTTGGGCAGCTTCACAATTGCGGCGGAGGTTCTCGGAGTAACTCCAGCATCGATCAGCCGCTCGGTCAGTCGACTGGAAAAACGCTTGGGCGTACGCCTATTTACGCGCACGACTAGGAGCATAGCGCTTACCCCTGAAGGCGCGCTTTACTGGAGAGAGTGCAAGCTAGCGCTTGAGCAAATCGCGGAGGCCGAACGTGCAGTCTCCGGTGCGCAGACAGTACCGAGTGGGCGATTACGGGTTAGCGTTAGCGCAGCGTACGGAACCTATCGCTTGCTACCGTTGATGCCTAAATTCACCGATGCATATCCACAGATCGACATCGAAATCAGCATTTCCGACAAGATTATTGATTTTGTTGAGGAGGGCTTTGACGTAGCGATTCGATTAGGTACGCCGCAGGATTCACGGCTGGTGGCCTACACGCTCGAGGACGCTCCCTTGGGTGTATTCTGCACCCCGGAATACTTGAGAAAGAAAGGTACACCACTATCGATTATCGACCTCGAAGAACATGACTGTATCCAGTACATCTCCCCAAATACCGGGCGGCCAATGCAGTGGTTATTCACCGATGAACGAGGGAGCGAAATCGAACAACCTGTAAAGAGCCGAATGCGAATACAGAACGATGCTTTGGGCTGCATTGCGTGGGTCATTGCCGGCGGGGGTATTTTTCAGACCTATCGATTCGCAGCGGCCGAAGCAGTGAAGCGCGGCGAGCTGGTAGAGATACTTCGGAAATATGGAAGACGGTCACGAAGGTTTTCCATACTCTATCCTCAGAACCGCCATCTATCAGCCAGGGTACGTGCTTTTGTTGAATTTCTACGGTCCGCGGTAAGCGCTAAACCTTCGTGATACTCGCAGTCCCATAAAGCGAAGCGACCTTCAAATTGTCTGTGACTTATGCGCAGATACCGGAAGTTCGAGCAGAAATATAGACGGATGCTCGCCGCCAGCTGTCCCAGCTACCGATGCGGCAAAAGCCAAGACCTGATTGCCTTGCCGATCGCCAGACGGGCGAGTTTGCCCGCCTGGCAATCAAGCCGGTTTTGAAATATTGCTATCCGAACACCGTCCTCCGTGGCAGCGGCGCAAAGTGGCTATGCTATATTGCCTTTCGATATCGTGCGGCTCAGAGAGCCTCCAGATTGAATGAAAGACATGTTAGACCGGTTGGACAAAAAAATTGATTTAGCGCTTGACCTTCCCATCGTGGGAAGGCTGATCCTTGCCGGTATCAACACTGTCAGGGAGCCTCTCCATGAATAAATCCATCACCTTCGATCTGCCTATTTCCGGCATGACCTGCGCCAGTTGCGCGGGCAGGGTCGAACGCGCGCTGAGCAAAGTCAGTGGCGCGGAAAACGTCAGCGTCAATCTCGCTACCGAACAGGTGCGCCTGCAGGCACCGTCCGATAGTTTGCCCGCACTGCTGCAAGCGGTAGATGCGGCAGGATATGCGGTACCGGCAGGCCGCGTGGAGCTGTCCATCAGCGGCATGACTTGCGCATCGTGCGTGGGCCGGGTAGAGCGGGCGCTGGCCAAGGTGCCTGCGGTAAAAAGCGTCAGCGTTAATCTTGCCAATGAGCGCGCGCATATAGAAACGCTGGGCAATATCGATGCAGCGACCTTGATCGCCGCCGTTGAAAAAGCAGGTTATTCCGCCAGCCCCGTACAGGATGCGCGGGCCGGTGCGAACGATCAGCAACAAAGGCTGAACCGTGAGCGCTGGTCGCTGCTGCTTGCAATAGGCTTGTCCATCCCGCTAGTCTTGCCCATGCTGCTGGAATCGCTGGGCCTGCACTGGATGCTGCCGGCGTGGATGCAGTTTGCGCTGGCAACCCCGGTACAATTCCTTCTGGGCGCGCGTTTCTATGTCGCGGCGTGGAAGGCCGTACGCGCCCGCGCCGGCAATATGGACTTGCTGGTGGCGCTGGGCACCAGCGCAGCTTATGGGCTGAGCCTGTACGGCTGGGCTACGGCTGCGGCGGGCAGCATGCCGCATCTGTATTTTGAAGCGTCGGCCGTAGTTATCGCACTGGTATTACTAGGTAAGTACCTGGAAAGCCGCGCCAAGCGCCAGACTTCCAGCGCCATCCGCGCCCTTGAGGCGTTGCGGCCGGAGCGCGCCGTGCAACTGCTGGACGGGCAGGAGCGCGACGTAGCAATCAGCGCGTTGCGCATAGGCGATGTTGTCGTGGTCAGGCCAGGCGAACGTTTTCCTGTCGATGGTATGGTCTTGGATGGCCAGAGCCATGCGGACGAGGCGCTGATCAGCGGCGAGAGCCTGCCGGTGCCGAAGCAGCCAGGCGACAAGATTACCGGTGGCGCCATCAATGGCGAAGGCCGCCTGCTGGTTCGCACGCAGGCACTGGGTGCGGAAACCGTGCTGGCGCACATCATTCGTATGGTGGAAGATGCGCAGGCGGGCAAGGCGCCTATCCAGAAGCTGGTGGATAAAGTCAGCCAGATCTTTGTGCCGGTCGTGCTGGTGCTGGCGCTGCTGACGCTGGGCGGCTGGCTGCTGGCCGGCGCACCGCTGGAGAGCGCGCTGATCAATGCGGTGGCAGTACTTGTGATCGCCTGCCCTTGCGCACTGGGTCTGGCGACGCCGACGGCGATCATGGCCGGCACCGGTGTTGCCGCCAAATTCGGCATATTGATCAAGGATGCGGAAGCGCTGGAACGCGCGCATGAAGTGACGTCTGTGGTGTTCGACAAGACTGGCACATTGACGTCAGGTGCTCCCCGCATCGCGCATATGAGTGCGGTGCGGGGAAGCGAAGATGAACTGCTGCAGCTAGCGGGCGCACTGCAGCGCGGCAGCGAACATCCTTTGGCGAAGGCAGTGCTGGACGTGTGCAAGGAACGCAGCCTGGCCTTGCCAGAGGTGCAAAGTAGCCGCTCGCTGGCCGGGCGTGGCATTGCCGGTACCGTGCTGGGCAGGGATCTGGTGCTGGGCAACCGGCGTTTGCTGGAAGAAACCGGACTGCAAGCCGGGGCACTGGCGGAATCGGCGTTGGCCTGGGAGGCCGAAGGCCGCACGCTGTCTTGGTTAATCGAACGCGGTGACAACGCAGCTGTACTGGGTTTGTTTGCCTTTGGCGATACCTTGAAGCCCGGTGCGCAGCAGGCAGTAGCGCAGTTGTCTGCACGCGGCATCAGCAGCCATTTGCTGACGGGCGACAACTGGGGTAGTGCGCGTGCCGTAGCGCAAGTGCTAGGGATCAGCGATGTGCATGCGGAAGTGCTGCCCGCAGACAAGGCAGCGACCATCGTAGAACTGAAAAAACGCGGCGTGGTGGCAATGGTCGGTGATGGCATTAATGATGCGCCTGCGTTGGCAGGGGCGGACGTCGGCATCGCCATCGGCGGCGGCACGGACGTGGCGATGCACGCTGCCGGCATTACGCTGATGCGCGGTGATCCGCGGCTGATTCCCGCCGCGCTGGACATCAGCCGCAAGACCTATGCCAAGATCCGGCAAAACTTGTTCTGGGCTTTCGTCTACAATCTGGTCGGTATCCCGCTGGCGGCATTCGGCTTGCTGAACCCGATACTGGCCGGCGCGGCAATGGCCCTGTCCAGTGTCAGCGTCGTCAGCAATGCCTTGCTGCTCAAGGCATGGAAACCGAAGGATTTTGAATAATTGCGGGTACTAGGAGTCAGGACATGAACATCGGAGAAGCGGCCAAAAACACCGGCCTGAGCAGCAAGATGATCCGTTATTACGAATCCATAGGCCTACTGGCGGCGGCAAACCGTAGCGACAGCGGTTACCGCCTGTACGGCAAGGACGATCTGCATACGCTGGCATTCATCAAGCGGTCAAGGCATCTGGGATTTTCGCTGGATGAAGTCGGCAGGCTGCTGACTTTGTGGCAGGACCGTCAGCGTGCCAGCGCCGAAGTCAAGGCGCTTGCGCGTGAGCACATTGATGCGCTGAACCAGAAGATCAACGAGATGACCAGCATGCGCGAGACGCTGCAGGACCTGGTCGACCATTGCCATGGCGACGACCGGCCGGACTGCCCCATCCTCAAGGACCTGGCGTCCGGTTGTTGCGCATAGCCCAGGCTATCGGGCTGGATTAGCATTAAAAGCCGATAAGATCGCCGTCCAGCGGCAGTTGATTGCGGCGGCGTTCCGGTTCCGCCTTCAACTGCATGCGGGACGTATTGTCCAGTGCGTCGCCTTCATTGCCATGGCCCGCGAGCAGGAAAGTATCGAATACAAAAGGCAGTCCCTGCGACTCTGCAAATGTCGCGGTATCGGACACATGCAAATGCAGATGAGGCGTACCGGCGCTGCCGCTGACACCCAGGCGGCCAAGCACTGCGCCGCGGCGCACATGGTCGCCAGCCTTAACTGCTACGCTGCCTTGGCGCAGATGCGCATAATGGACGAAGATGCGAGGGGCGATTTCCAGCACGATGAAATTGCCGTACAGCGCCTTGGCCGTCAG
>JAYSKH010000247.1:0-5475 GCA_043726505.1 Undibacterium sp.
CTTTGCTAACCGCGTGGATCTGCGCTGGCTGACGATGTTCGGTTTTGCCTGCTTTACGCTATCGATGTGGAATTTTTCACCTATCACACATGACTGGGGCGCGCAGCAACTGCTGCTGCCGCAAGCCTTGCGGGGTCTTGGGCAGCAGTTTGCCGTCGCCCCTATTGTGACACTGACACTGGGCGGGCTGGCTCCACAAAAACTGAAACTGGCATCCGGGCTGTTCAACCTGATGCGCAATCTGGGCGGCGCGATGGGCATTGCAGCCTGCGCCACCTTGCTCAACGACAGGACCAACCTGCACTTCCAGCGCATGGCGGAACATCTGAACTCCACCAATGAAAATATGGGCCAGGTGTTGCAAGGCGTCAGCAGCAGCCTGTCTTCATGGGGTCTGGATGCGGTCGATTCGCAGGCAGGCGCACTGCGGCAGCTATGGTTGCTCACATTCCGCGAGGCGCAAACCCAGACCTTCTCGGATATCTTTGTCATTATTGCCGTCTGTTTTGCCATCGTGACCATTTCCGTGCCGCTGATGCGCAAGGTGGCTCCGCCAAAAGCACCGACAGCGGATGCACATTGAAATTGAAAGTGAATTGATGTTAAGATAAGCTGCCTACCAAAAGGTAGGCAGCTATGAACGACAAAATATGATTACCCACATTCCTCCCCCTTCCTCACTCACTGGCGGCACCCGCGAGCAGATCATGAACGCGGCACAGCGCATGATAGAAAAGCGCTCGTACCTGGGTTTCAGCTTCCAGGATATCGCCGATGAGATAGGCATCCGCAAGGCCAGCCTCTATCATCACTTCCCTTCGAAAGAAGCACTGGGAGAGGAAGTGATACGCGAAGCCACCAGGAAGTTTCGCGAGTGGACGGGCGGCATGCACTACTCCGCCGAGAAAAAACTCAAAGCGTATTTCCTGATGTACCGCAATACGCTGCATGCGGGCGAAGGGATATGCCCCGCCGGCGCACTGGCACCGGGCTGGGATTGCATCAGCGACGACCTGCGCAATGCGGTGCGCGACTTGCGCAGCACGCAGGTGAACTGGCTGACTGGTTTGATGGAAGAACTGAAACCGGCTGAAAAACAGCCGGCCAGGCTGGCAGCCTATATCTTTTCGGTATGCCAGGGCGGCTTGGTCGCCGCTCGCATGACGGAAGATGTGGCTGATTTTGATGACACATTGACGCTGCTGAAGAATTCTCTGATAAATAAGTAAGGCCGGCATGCTGGGAAATGACTTTTTCCGTATGCCATTTTTTTACCCCAAATACCTACCAACCGGTAGGTAGTAATTAGTAGCAAGTAACGCAACAGACATCGCAACAAATACAGTATCAATTTCGTACTTACATTGCCGCAATCGCCCACACGGCGCCGGCTCACTTTAAACAGAAGGATCTCATCATGAAAGCAGTCATTTCCGCCTACGCGCGCTCCCCTTTTCATTTCGCAAAAAAAGGCGCGCTAGCCAATGTGCGCCCCGATACCATGGCGGCAGAAGTCGTCAAAGGTTTGCTGGAACGTACCGGTCTGGACCCAGCCTTGATCGAAGACGTGATCCTGGGCTGCGCCTATCCAGAAGCATCGCAAGGCAATAACCTGGCGCGCATCGTCGGCTTGCTGGCCGGCTTGCCGGTTGAAGTCGGCGGTATGACGGTCAACCGTTTCTGCGGCTCTTCGATGCAGGCTATTCACATCGCCGCCGCGCAGATAGAAGCCGGTATAGGCGAAGCCTATCTGTGCGTGGGCGTAGAATCGATGACGATGGTGCCGCAGGGCGGAATGAACTTCTCACCCAGCCCTGAACTGCTGGAACATAGCGACGCCTATATCTCCATGGGTGAGACGGCAGAGAACGTTGCCGAGCGTTGGAAGGTCAGCCGCGCCGATCAGGAAGCGCTGGCTGTGCAGTCACACCGCAAGGCGGCTGAAGCACGCGAGCAAGGCAGGCTGAAAGATGAGATCGTCCCCATCCGCAATGCAGACGGTGAACTGATCTCTGACGATGGCTGCATACGCCCAACGACATCGGCAGAAGCACTTGCTGCGCTGCGCCCGGTCTTCCGTGAAAACGGTGTGGTCACCGCCGGTACGTCATCTCCTTTAACTGACGGCGCTGTGGCCGTGCTGGTCACAACCGACGAGTTCGCGCTGCGCCACAACCTGCAGCGCATGGCCCGCATCAAATCCTGGGCCACCGTCGGCGTTGATCCGGCCATCATGGGCATAGGCCCCATCCCTGCGACGCGTAAGGCGCTGGCGCGCGCGGGACTGAAAGTGGCCGACCTTGGCGTAGTGGAAATCAATGAAGCCTTTTCTTCGCAAGCACTGGCCTGCATCCGCGAGTTGGGGCTGGACCCAGCCACTGTCAACCTAGACGGCGGCGGCCTGGCAATCGGCCATCCATTGGGAGCTACCGGCGCCCGCATCACCGGCAAGGCTGCCGCGCTGCTAGTGCGTGAAAACGTAAAATATGCGCTGGCAACCCAGTGCATAGGCGGAGGACAGGGCATCGCCACTATTCTTGAAGCCATCTAAGTTATCCCCGGAGAGACGCAGAGATGAACAATCCGCAGGTAGAAGCGCTATTCCAGGGCTTTACACATCCAAAACAAAAGCCCTTGGGCGAAATTGAACAGCAGTTGCTGGACCAAGGCCAGCGCAGCAGCATCACGCATGAAGGTGGACATCTGGCAGCCTGGAGCTGGGATACTGCCGCAGCGAAGCCTGGTGTTCAGCCTCGCCGTGTATTGCTGGCGCATGGCTGGGAAAGCCGCGCCAGCCACTGGGGCGCTTTTATCCCGGCGTTGCTGGCCGCGGGTTTTGATGTATGCGCACTGGATATGCCGGCGCATGGTGAATCGTCGGGCACGCAATCCGACGTGATCAGCTTTGGCCGTGCGACCGTGGCCACTGCCGCATACTTCGGCCCGCTGTACGCAACCATAGGCCACTCTGCCGGATCACCGGCCACGCTTTACGCTTTTGCACATGGCGTGCAGGTCGACAGGAGTGTTCATATCAGCGGCCCGTCATCGCTGGTGCGCATGCTCGCGATGCTGGAAAACAGCATGCTGCCGGCGGAATTGCGGCCAGAATTTCGCGCGCGCTTTGAAAGTTATCTGGGTCAGCCGGCAACAGCGATGGATACAGCAAGCCTGCAGCGCGGCATGCACCATCCGGCGCTGCTGCTGCACGACGGCGAAGATGCTGAAGTGCCTTATTCGGAGGCGGTGGCGTTGCAGCAGGACTGGCCGCAGGCAACGCTGGAAACGGTACAGGGATTGGGGCACCGCAGGATATTGAAAGATCCACGTGTCATCGAGCGGGTGATCGGGTTTCTTGACACGTAAGATGTGACGCAATGCATTACCAGCATAATCATTGCACCGAAAAGCAAAAATGCTCGGGTACTTTACATACCCGAACGTTTTTTGGTTTCTACCTGGCGGTCAGGAGACCCGCAAAGTATTCGGCCGCCTTGCTGCGACCGCTGTTGCTTGCGCCGGTCTGGCGCCAAAGGCACTCGTACCATTCAGCTTGAACACGCTGACCGTCTGCGACAGCATGCCGGCCTGCTCTTCCATGCTTTCCGCCGCAGCAGCTGCCTGCTCTACCAGCGCTGCATTCTGCTGCGTCATCTGATCCATCTGCGTGACGGCCAGATTGACTTGCTCGATGCCTGCGCTCTGTTCCTGGCTGGCGGCGCTGATCTCGCTCATGATGTCAGCCACATGCTGCACGCTGTTCATAATTTCTTCCATGGTCTTGCCGGCCTCGTCAACCAGTTTGCTACCCTGATCGACCTGGTCCACGGATTCGCCGATCAGCGTTTTGATTTCCTTGGCGGCGCTGGCGCTGCGTTGCGCCAGTGTGCGCACTTCGGATGCCACGACCGCAAACCCGCGGCCTTGTTCGCCAGCACGGGCTGCCTCCACTGCCGCATTCAGCGCCAGGATGTTGGTCTGGAACGCAATGCCGTCAATAACGCTGATGATGTCCACAATCTTGCGCGAGCTGTCCTTGATGGTGCTCATGGTGTTGACCACCTGCCCCACCACCTTGCCGCCCTTGACAGCGACTTCGCTGGCAGACACTACCAGCTGGTTGGCCTGACGCGCATTGTCGGCATTCTGCCTGACTGTGCTGGTCAACTCTTCCATCGAACTCGCGGTTTCTTCCAGTGAGCTGGCCTGCGATTCGGTGCGTGAAGACAGGTCTGCATTGCCTGTAGCAATTTCCTGCGATGCGACGGTAATGGTTTCTGTGGAGGTCCGCACATTGGAAACCAGATGCGACAGGTTACTATTCATGTCCTGCAAGGCATTCAGCAACTGGCCCGTTTCATCTTTGGCATCGGTGCTGATATTCGCCGTCAGGTCGCCAGCGGCTACCTGCTTGGCAACTTCTACGGCCCTTGCCAGAGGCAGCGTGATCGATTTGGTCAATATCCATGCGCACACCAGCACGAACAGCGTCATCACTATCGCCAGCGCTACCATCAGGTTGCGGCTGGATTTATAGATATTCTGGATTTCTGCAGCCTTGTCATCAATGGCCGCGCGCTGGTTGTTCAGCAGGTCTTGTATCCGGTCTGCGTAGGCTTTTGAGGCCGGCACGAATTTCTGGTCTACCAGCTGGTTGGCTTCATCCGACTTGCCGTCCTTCTTCAACGCAATGGCGGCGTCACGCGCAGCCAGATATCCTTTGCGCAGCTCTGCCAGCTCACCCCACATCTGCTTTTCCTTATCCGTGGAAATATGTGGTTCGATTTTCTTTTGCAGCTCACCCGAAGTTTTGGTGGAGCTTGCCACTTCATCAGCAAAGAAAGTCGCCAGCGTGGAATCGCTGTTCTTGACGATGGCCATCGTGCGGCGGATGCCGGTGAAGACGAGGCGGTACCAATCGGAAATCAGGCGCTCCGTTGTCAGCGGGTCATCCAGCAAATCCTGGGTCTCCGCCGCCACGGCATTGAGGCGGGTGATGCCGATGAAGATGGCGATGAGCGCACATAGCAAGACGACCGCAAAGCCAGCAGCAAGGCGCGTCCCTATGTTGAGATTTTTAATAAAATTCGGCATGAGCTTCCCTCTTTTTTATAAATTTTGAATTATTGATTTGTCAAAACGCCCAAACCAGGTAACTAGAAATCATATAGCCGGCCAGACCTCCTTTAGATATCGGTCAATTGACGGAAAGCCAGCAGGCAGCCCGCGTAGTTTAAGGGAGGGCATCAAAAAATAGGTTGCTGCAATTAAACAAATTCATTCAAGCAATATTGACAACAATGGTGAGCGGCAAGACCACTTCAGCATCTGCGGCAGGGGTCATGTCCCAGGCCCATAACTTTTTCACATACCACCCCAGCAAAAAGTCAGTCGTCCGCACCAGGTTTTTATGAAAAGATTCATTTGCCTTCAGATGCCCATGCCGTCCTGAACCAGCAGCATGGACAACAAAAA
>JAYSKH010000248.1:0-3023 GCA_043726505.1 Undibacterium sp.
CTGGCCGGCCAGAACCAGGATTACCTGGCGCATGCGCTGAAAGCTTACCAGCGCGGTGCTGATGGTCCTAACGGCCGCGGCAATGCAATCATGGGCGCACAGGCCAAAGCACTGAACGATAACGATATCGAAAATATCGCCGCTTACCTGCACACACTGCCGGGCACGCTGGTATTGAAGAAGTAATAGTGAAAAAAATAACAGCTAACTAGCTGGAAGTTAAAAAGCCACGATAAATCGTGGCTTTTTTATTGCGCGCTTTTTGTTGTTTCAGCGGCGGGGCTGCGTCTCAGCTGGCGCGTCTTTTCAGCGAATCGATATAGGCGGCGCCATCCGGTGGCAAGCCAGTGCGCTGCGAATTCCACAACATCTCGCCCAGGCATTCCATGATCTGGTGATGCGCTTCGTGGTCGGAGTTGAATTTTTGCGCCAGCGTCTGGAACGCCGCGCGTACGCCAGGCGGCTGGTCCACCGAAATCTGTTCGGCAATCGTCAGGTGCATGGATAAATGCAGGAAGGGATTGCTCTGGCCTGCATCCACGCTGTAGGTAGCCTCCAGCGCGGCCTCTACGTCGTGCAGCGACTCCTGGTACTCCGGGTGGCGGCTGATCCAGTCGGATGCGATGACTTCCATCGGCGTCAGGATTTCCCTGGCATTGGTCTTACGGTAGGTTTCGCAAAAAAAACGGCGTACATCGTGCTGGCTGGGGTTAAACATTGCATTATCTGGAAAAGCGGACAGCCTCTATTGTACGGCGATTCGCGCATGGCTGTTTTGCCGTTTCGCCGCTTCATCATTTGATGCAGGCGGAGGCTGAACAAAGCAGCAACATCAGGTATCATCCGCAGGTATTCAATGTCCTTGCTACACTGACACCCGATTATTATCAATTAATACCATGGCAGCCATGCCGATCTACCTGGAGATAGTTATGTTTACCACTGAACACCTCGGCACCTTATTTACCAATGCGCGCACCCACAACGGATGGCTGGACAAGCCGGTCACTGATGCGCAGCTGCACCAGATTTACGATCTGATGAAATGGGGTCCTACGTCCGCCAATACCTCGCCTGCGCGTATCGTATTCGTGCGCAGCGAAGCTGAAAAAGAAAAATTGGTTGCTTGCGTCGCTCCGGGTAACGTGGACAAGACTCGCGCAGCGCCGGTGACGGCAATCATCGGCATGGATATGGAGTTTTTTGAAAAACTGCCGCAACTGTTTCCGCATGCAGATGCGCGTGCATGGTTCCTCGGCAACCAGCCGATGATTGATGCGACGGCATTCCGTAACTCGTCGTTGCAAGGCGCTTACCTGATGGTAGCCGCACGCGCGATGGGTCTGGATTGCGGTGCGATGTCGGGTTTTGATGCAGAAAAAATCAATGCTGCCTTTTTCGCCGGCACAAACGTCAAAGTCAATTTCCTGTGCAACCTGGGTTATGGCGATACAGAAAAACTGTTCTCCCGCTCACCACGCCTGGCCTTTGACGAAGCCTGCAAGATCGTGTAATCCAAAGCAGACGCATCTATAAAACACAAGCGCCGCACCCCATTCATATGGGGAATGCGGCGCTTTAACGTTCGGTGGCAGCGATCTGGGCTTATGCGCCTTTCGGTACCGGCGTTTTGTCCTTGTATTCGCACAGGTCGGCGATCATGCAGTTCCAGCATTTTGGCGTGCGCGCCAGACAGGTGTAGCGGCCGTGCAGGATCAGCCAGTGGTGGGCATCCAGCCGGTATTCCGCCGGCACTACCTTCATCAGTTTTTCTTCCACTATTTCCACATTTTTTCCCGGCGCGATGCCGGTGCGGTTGGATACGCGGAAGATATGCGTATCCACTGCAATGGTGGCCTCGCCAAACGCGGTATTGAGCACAACATTGGCGGTTTTCCTGCCGACACCCGGCAATGCCTCTAATGCTTCGCGCGTGCGCGGCACATGGCTGCCGTGTTCGGCAATCAGGATGCGGCAGGTTTCAATGACGTTCTTGGCCTTGGTGCGAAACAGGCCTATGGTCTGGATGTAGGGAATCAAGCCATCCACTCCCAGCGCAAAAATGCTTTCCGGCGTATTGGCCGCCGGATACAGCTTGCGTGTCGCCTTGTTGACCGATACGTCTGTTGCCTGCGCCGACAGCAGCACCGCAATCAGCAGTTCAAAAGGGGTTGTGTATTCCAGTTCGGTGGTGGGGTGCGGATTCTGCTCTTTGAGCCGCGCAAAAATTTCCTGTCTGATGGTGGCATTCATGGTTTGTCGTTTTTGTTTTCAGAGTTGTCGTTTTCCAGCTTTTTCAGCCGTGCACGCTCGATAGCGGCGGCGATGATAGCTTTTTTGCGTTGCTGCGCTTCCACTTCTTCCGGCGTCAATGCCGGTTCGGCGGAAACGCATTGCAGCTTTGCGGCAGCCTTGGCGGCGAGCCTGTCGTCATTTTCCTGTTTCTCGCGTATCAGCCTGGTTTGCCGCGCATGGAATTGCGCGCGCGCCTGGTCTGCCTGCTGCTGCGACCATGCATCCCATCCGGTTTTCCCCGGTGTTACGTCCACCATGCTGATGCAATCCACAGGGCAGGGCGCCACGCACAGGTCACAGCCTGTGCACAGATCCGGCAGCACCGTGTGCATCAGCTTCGGCGCACCCATGATGGCGTCTACCGGGCAAGCCTGGATGCACAGCGTGCAGCCTATGCAATAGGCTTCATCGATCAGCGCAACCGGGCGCACGCGCTCATGGCCGTGCGTAATATCCAACGGAATAATCGGCTTACCCAGCAAGCCGGCCAGTCTGGCGATGCCTTGCTGGCCTCCGGGCGGGCACTGATTGTAGCTGGCGCTGCCGTCGGCAATGGCTTCAGCGTAGGGTCTGCATGCCGGATAGCCGCACTTGGTGCATTGCGTTTGCGGCAGCAAGTTTTCCAGCTGGTCTGCCAGAGTGAGCGGTAGGGAAGTGTTGGACGGAGTGGGGGACACGGGGTGAATATTGGCGACGGCTTAAAGTGCCATTATCCCTCCAAATGGCTG
>JAYSKH010000249.1:0-14339 GCA_043726505.1 Undibacterium sp.
CAGTCGCACATCCAGGTCACCAGCATTGCCGTGATTTTTGCTGCAGGCAGGCTGGCTACTTCTTTGCGCGATGGAACGTGGCAGGGCTTCCTGTCGTAAGTCTCGCACCATCTTTCAGCTGCCAGCAAATTGCTTAGAGGAACACCAAACCGGTCACTTTCTTGTTCATTTCTCATACTTCGCTTTTGTTCGTTGATCTTGCGAACCTGTCTTGACAGGTTCCGACCGGACCAGACCGCGCCAATTTTGGCAGCGCACCCGTAAATGTCATCCGATCCTATAAGACTCCACACACTCAGCAAGAGTTGCATTGCTACAGTCAGGCCTATTATGCACCAGGATGAAGCCTGTACGCTGGCATCGGGTATTGCCTCCGGTTAATTATTGTAACAACATGAATTTTTGCTGGACAAGATTTGAACGGCCCGCGTCATCCATTTGCAAATCTCTGGCAATATATGCATGTACACGCCATTCAAAAGGCATGCAGACAAGCGGGATATCCCTGCCTCCCAGCCTCCATGCCGCCCCACAGGACAAGCAATTCATGCATACACAAAAAAACCTTGCCGCAGCCCAGTTATTGCTGGAAGCCAGGCGCAGCCACACGCCGCTGACATCGCTGACGGATGAGACGATGCCGCATGACGCTGCTGACGCGTATGCTATCCAGGACATCGTTACGCACTCGCTGGGCAAGATAGGCGGTTGGAAAGTGGGTGCGCGGGCTCCCGGCGCGCAGCCCAATTGCGCGCCTTTGCCGGACAGCCTGGTGTATCCGTCGCCCGCGCTGGTTGCCGCCGAGAGCAAAGGGCGCTGCGCGATAGAGGCCGAGATTGCGATGCTGCTCAAACATGATTTGCCGTTGCGCGCTACGCCGTATACGAGGGAGGATGTGATCGCTGCGGTGGCGTCGCTGCACCCGACGCTGGAGGTCGTGTCTTCGCGTTTTGCCGCGGCGCCTTCCAGCCCGCTTGCCGGTCTGGCCGATAGCCTCAGCAATGGCGGACTGGTAGTCGGCCAGGGGCGGACCGAAAACCTTGAAATAGACCAGACGCAGCAGTCGGTGGAACTGTATTTCGATGCCGAGCAGGTGGCAGCGACAACGGGCGGAAATCCGGTGGGGGATATCTGGGAACTGCTGGTCTGGCTGGCTAATCATGCTGCCTTGCGCTGCGGCGGTTTGCGGGCAGGGCAGATCATCACGACAGGCTCCTGTACTGGCCTGACTTTTGCCAAACCGGGAACCCGCGTCAAGGCGATTTTCCCGGGCTTGGGTGCGGTTGAACTACTGGTGGAATAAAGACCCGGCGTTACAAAATTTTTATGTGCAGATTCCCGTGCGGTTAATGACAAAACATCAAAACGGGGGCAGAATGCGCTTTCTGCTTTGTTGCTGTTTTTTTGATTCATTTCCATGTGGAAACCCAGCTCTGGCGCGGGTTCCTGAGTAATTGGAGTGTTTAGCCAGGGTGCTTAGCCACGGTGCATAACGGAACGGCATTTTGTGGAAAGGCGGCCCGTTCAGGCGGGACTATAGGACGTGCAGTCGGCGTGGTAATTCAGCAGGGATGGAAGATGGCGGGTGAGATTTTTATCGCAAGAAAGCAACATGACGCAGCAAATGAAAACCCTATCTGCCTTGAAGAATGGCTCACCGCCTGCAGTACCGATCCCTCGCTACGGGTAGTCAGTGAATTATCCGCCGTTAACCCGTCCACCGGCGAGCCGGAACAAGTGGCGAGCAACGGCTGTGCCTTTTATATGCATCCGGTACAGGGCGGTTTGTATGTGTTCGAATATGTGCAGGGGAAAATCGCTGCACGGTATGACCATCAGGTATTGCTGAAGGCGAAGGAACTGGCTTCCCGCCTTGGTGCGATTCTGCAGGATGAGCAGGGCCTGGAAATTATTGCATAAGCATGCCTCTGCCATAAAAGCGGCGGTGGCTCAAGCTCAAAAAGGGAGGCTGAAATGCATGCACTCAAGATGATCGCCGAAACAGTGGCGGCGCTGATGATTCCGTTTTCTCCCATGCTGCTTGGCCGACGGCCGCAGGTCTTGCCGCAGGAGCAGTGGCCGCTGACGATGGCTGATACGGTGGACAGCCTGCTGTCGCGCATGTCGGCGCAGGACAAGGCAATGGTCAAGGCCACCAAACAGGAAGACCTGGTTATTTTTTACCATCGCTGGGGCAGCAGCATACGCCGTTATTACGGGCTGGAGAACGGCAACCATCAGTTGCTGGACGAAGCGACTGCCGGACGCGACGATGCCGACCTTGCTGCCAGAAAAATCATTGAGGCTGTGTGGCTGGAGCTTCAGCGTAGCTAACCTGGGTTGCTGACCAGGTGCTCTTCATAAAAGCACGCCATGCCCGGTCCCTGTGTTTATTTTGTTTGCAGCTGGTCATAGACGCTGCTGGCAACGCGCGACAGATCGTTTTTGCTGATGCCGCCCGACAGTGCGTAACCAAATTTCCCATCTATCCAGTAAAACACGTTGACCTGGCCTTCCTGCGCGAAGCGGAAGCCGGTATCCCGGTTATCGCTATTCTCCGCTGCCACGTAAAGCGTCAGCCGCTGGCCGCCGCTGTCGGTGTACATGAACTGTGCAACCGGCCCGCTGGAACCTGGAAGCAACCTGCCGCCGACCAGATCGTAACCCAGCGGCGCGAGCTTGGGTGGGTGCAAGGACGTGCCCAGACGCTTGGACAGCCAGGCGACCAGATGCGCCTCCTGGTCTGCGCCGACTTCCACAGGATGCTTAACTTCCGGGCTGAATACGACATGGGCAATGGCTGCTTGCTGCGGCAGCGCGGCGATTTGCCGGCTTAATAGTGTTTCTCCATCCTGGTTTGATTGCGCATATTGCGCCGTTGATTGCCAGCCGTGCAGAGACCATCCGGCAGCGCCGCTGGCCAACGCAAGCACGACGCCGGCAGCGATGCGCTGCAGCGACCAGCGCGGCCACACAGGCTGTGCCTGCACGGGAGCTTGGCCGGACGGGGCGCTTGCTGCCGCGTGCAGTGCCGGCGGCACAGTCTCGTCCAGCACAGGATTGAACAGCGCGCGCAGGCTGGCATTCTGTTCGCGATAGACGCGCACCCGTTCTGCATCTTCCGGCGCGGTTTGCAGCCACTCTTCCACCTGCAGCTGCCTGGTTGCGGGCAGCGCACCGTCGACGTAGGCGTGCAATTCGGTTTCGGTAATCGGAGCTGGTTTCATTTGACGGCTTTCAACGGCACCACGGATGCAGGGCTTGCGGCCCGGCCTTCCATCAGCGCCCTCAGTTTTTCCCTGCCCCTGGCCAGACGCGACATGACTGTGCCTATGGGGATATCCATGGTGGAGGCTATTTCTTCATACGACATCTGTTCCAGCGCGACCAGCAACAGTACGGCCCGCTGTTCGCCTGGCAGCATGTGCAGCGCGCTGTGCAGGTCGCGCACTTCCAGCTGGTCGCTCTGGCTGGCACGCACCGGCACATCGTAACTCTCATCTTCCATGGCGACGGTGGCCAGCACAGGCTTGCGCACCTGGTTGATGTGCAGGTTGTGCATGATGCCGAACAGCCAGGCGCGCATGTCGCTGCCGCTGCGCCATAGCGCCAGCTTGTCCCATGCGCGCTCCAGCGTGTCTTGCACCAGATCGTCGGCGAGGGCGTGATCGCTGATCAGCGCCCGCGCGTAACGGCGCAGGCGCGGGATGCATGCAACCAGCTGGTTTCCTTCTTCAGGCATGTGCTTCATTCAGTAACTATGATTGTAACTAAGATAGGGCGTGGAACGTGTATCAGTTCTTCGCTGCGTGCCAGACATCCTTGAAGTTATCGCCTGTACGGTCGCCGGCTTTTTTATCCTGCGCATACGCATACAGCGGCTTACCTTTTAATGCCCATTGCTTGCTGCCGTCGTCGCGCGTCACTACGGTGAAATCGCCGCTGTCTTTTGCCGACGCCGCTGCCATTGCAGGTGGCCACAGGGTAGCGCAGCCGCCGTTGCAGACGCTCTTGCCGCTGCCTGCCGTATCTTTGTCAAAGGTGTACAGCGTCATGCCGGATGCCGAAACCAGTGTGCCATCGCTTTGCTTTACTGGCGCTTCTTGTGCTGAGGCGGAAGCCATATACAGGCAGGAGACGAGCAGTGCGCCGAGCAGGGAAGGTTTCTTCATGATAACTCCAGTCATAATAAATTAAAGGGGCGTGCAACAGGGTATACAAGCGTCACTACAGTTTTATTCCATTTTTTTTAAAAAATAATTGCGTGCCACTTTGTGGGGCTTCTATATGGGGCGTTTTAATGCCAGAACTTATGCCGGGCAGCGCTTACGTTTCGTTACATTTTTAGTATCTGGAATGCCAGTGCGCCGCCTATAGTGAATATAGGTGGCCGCCGGGGTTTATTTGCGACTGGCCGTAATACGGGTAGATAAGGTTTGGATCATGTCTTTTCCTGTTGTTGACAGTGCGTATGCAGGTAGTGCGGGAGTTGCTTTAACTATTCCCGGCGTAGCTGTCGGCGCTCCTGTTTCGGTCGCTGCGGCGTCTGTAGTAGCTGCACCTGTAGCGGCGGCAGCGGCGCAACAGTCAGATCTTTCTAGGGCGTTTTCACCCCCGAATCCGGAGCCTAGCGTGATCACGGCACTGTCATTCGGGCTGGGTCGCGATGTGGCAGGGTCGGCGCTTTATACCGCGGATGGCTTGCTGCAGGCGAATGCGGCAGATTCCGGCGGTGGTTCTGTGTTGCAACAGGCCGTAGACAAAGAGCTTGTGGCGGCGCTGTCGGCCAAGGCGGTAGGGGCGGGCGTCTACAACGGCATGGGCGTACTGGAGAGTTTGCCCTATTCCCGCGTGACAGATCTTGGCAGCCTGCTGCGCTTCAATCCGCAGCTTTCTTATATCCAGGTCGGCAACTCCTACAACCAGGGTACCCTGGAAAGCCTGGATATCATCGCCTGAACTGAGGTTTGGCTAAGCTAAGCTAATCTGAGCCGAAAGGCTGCTTTTACACTCTCTTCCTCCTTACGCAAGCACCCGCATCGTATCCTGCATGACCAGCGCATCGTCCACCTGCCGCGAGAAAAGATTGTAATCAGCTTTGCCGGTTTTCCAGTCCGGCGACAGTTTCATCTTCAGTACGAAGGCCGTATCGCGTAGCGGAATGCTCTTAGGATTGCCGATGATTTCTATGTGCAGCGGCGCTTCGCTATCGTTGTCCACAAGGTGCGCGTAGCCGCCGTTCAGCGTCAGGTCAAAATGGACGAATCCGCGTTTGACGCAGCATTTGCCGACGATCTTTTTATGCGCGGTATCCACGCACAAATCCAGGTGCAGGCTGGAGCCGAATTCGCTGCCGCTTTCCAGCAGGTAGGTGGTGTGGAAATTTTCCGGCGCGGCCATAAGGGCTTGGCTGCCGATGCAGACGGCGCTCACTCTACAAAACTCAGTTCAAAGCTGGCCGGCAGGTAGGCGCCGAAAGCGCGCCCGTAAGTGCAGCGCAGATATTCTTTGAGCTGGTGCATTGCGGCTTGCTTCAGTTGCAGCGTTGGCTCCAGTGTGACTGGCGCGTCCTGCACACAGTCATTGCCGAGGCGGAAACTGGCATTGCCGTTTTTCCATTCGGGGGATAACAGCATGTGCAGGCTGAATCCGGTTTGCAGCGCGACGGGGGCGGGCAGGTCTGCCTGCAGTCTGGCGACGATCAGTGGGTGCAGGCTTGGGTGGCCGGAGCCCGGAGCGCCGACCATATCGTAGCTGCCGGATACGGGCACCATGTGCTGGCTGGCCTGCCCCTGTTCCTGCCGCAGGCAGTGGCCACGCAGGCTTTGCGTGGTCGTATCCACGCTCAGATTGAGTTGCAGCCTGATGGCGGAGTCGTGCTCTCCAAGCAGGTAAGAAACAAAAAATAAACCGGTCATGATATCTCCTCAGCGTTTTATGCTGGCCGTGCTGTATGCCGGCTCTGGCCATATATAGTCAAATTCTGTGCCATGCAGAAATGCCGTCGGAGGTGTAAAAACGATAGGTACAGAGGTGTTTTTTGCCTTTTTCAGTGTGTAAAACCCGTTTTTTACATGTCAAGCGGTCGTATGGCGGGTGTAAAACGGCATTGCGGGCCATCTCTGTGAAGCATTGCTTGAAGTGCCAGCACCAGTAGACGATAATTCCGTTGCCGATTATTTTTTTGATATTGTGGAAGCGAGCTGTTTGTGAGCGACAACACCGAATACACCCTGACTTCGCGCCAGCCTGCATTGCAGCGCAATAGCGGGCCCCTGCTTGGGCTGACCATCCTGTGGCACCCCGAAATGCACAGGATAGGCGAGCAGTTCATGGGGCCGCCGGCAGTGGGTGTGGTGGAGCTGAGCCGTTCTTTTCCTTTTTTTCACCAGCCGGGAAAAGGCGGGCTGCCGCTGGGGGACCGCTGTATTGCGCGCGCCCCGCTGACGATACGCCGCACCGCGCAGGATACGGTGGAAATCATTGCGGCCGAGAGCCTGATGGAGGTGCAGGTTAACGGTAGTCCGCTGGTGTCTTCACTGGCGCTGTCACCAGAACAAGTGGACCGTGGCGTTGTGCTGGGGCTGGGCGGCGTGGTATTGGTGTGCATACACTGGATGCGCGGTGTACCGAAGGCCAACGCCATAGACGGTTTGCTGGGTGTGAGCAGTGCTGCGATCACGATGCGCGACCAGATACGCCAGGTCGCGCAGACTGACCTGACGGTGCTGCTGCTGGGTGAAACCGGTACTGGCAAGGAAGTAGCCGCGCGCGCTATCCACGCTGCCAGCAAATGCAGCCGTGGCCCGATGGTGGCAGTGAACATGGCGGCGCTGAACGAGTCGCTGGCGGCGGCAGATCTGTTTGGCGCAGTAAAGGGGGCTTATACCGGCGCGCAGAACAGCCGTGCCGGCCTGTTTGCCGAGGCAGACGGCGGCACGCTGTTTCTGGATGAAATCGGCGATACACCGGTGACCGTGCAGCCGATGCTGTTGCGGGTGCTGGAGACCGGAGACTACCGGCCACTGGGTGCGCGGGCGGACCAGCGCTCCAGCGCGAGGCTGATTGCCGCCACCGACCAGGACCTGGATGCGCGCGCCTTCAACCAGGCGCTGCTGCGCCGGCTGGAAGCCTTCGTCATTCACGTGCCGGCTCTGCGTGACAGGCGTGAGGACATGGGTTTGCTGATTGCGCATTTCCTGCAGCAATGGACTGCCCAGTCTGGCATCAGCGTAGAACTGCCGATGCCGTTTATCAGCGAGATGTGCAACGATGACTGGCCCGGTAATGTGCGCCAGCTGGCACAGGTGCTGCGCCGCGCCGTCATGGCGGCAAGTGCAGGAGAGGTGCCCGTACTGGCCGATTTTGTGCGCACGCTGAAAGTCAGCTCTGCTGCCCGCTCTGCCCAGCGGCGGGCAGCGCCTGCGAATTATGCGGCAGGTACGGAGGACTCCGCACCAGTGGCTGCAGCAGCGCCAGCGGTTGTTGAGCCGGTTGAGATCACTCCATTCGCGGAGGAAGAGGCGCGCAAACCCAGGTTGTCTGAATTGACGCATGAAGATATCGTGCTGGCCATGGAGAGCAATGGCTGGCGTATCAGCCATGCTGCGCAACAGCTGGGCATTTCGCGACCGACGATGTATAAGCTGCTGGAAAGCCATCCACAGATACGCTGGGCCGAGGCAATTCCACAGGATGAGATACGGCAGGCGCTGGAGCAGCATGCAGGCGATCTGGACCGCTGCGCTTCCAGCCTGAAAACGCCTAGTGAGGCTTTACGCCGGCAGCTGAGGGTGCTCAGGCTGATTGCGAACTGAAGGCCTGACGACGCTGGCGATGCCAGCAATGATGGAGGGTAGCAGCGTGCGCGGGCACGCTGCTACGGCGCGTCTGTCCTAGTGCAGCAGGCCTGCCTGCACGGCGACGATCAGGAAGATGCCCATCGCGGCGCGGTAAATGACAAACGGCCACGTAGAGAATTTTTCCAGGAAGCGCATCAGTCCCCAGATCGCGCAGAATGCCGAAATGCTGGCAATGACGAGCCCGAAGCCCAGCAATTTCCACGCTTCCAGCGGGATGTGGGCGTGGTACAGCACCCATAATTCTTTCAGACCCGCCAGCGCAATGGCAGGCAAACCCAGCAAGAAGGAAAAGCGTGCTGCTTCATCACGCTTCAGGTTCAGGAACAGTGCTGCCGTCAGCGTAGAGCCGGAACGTGACACACCCGGTATCAGCGCGCCGATCTGCGCCAGGCCGACGATCAGCGCATCCCGCAGCCGCATTTCCGGCACGCTGCGCAGATGGCGGCAGCTAAATTCTGCCACGGCCAGCAGAACGGCCATCACCAACGAGGAGACACCGATCACTGTCAGACTGCGCAGCGGTGAATTGCAGGCGTTGAGCACTGAAGACAGCGCCAGCCCGGCAATACCGATGGGAATCGTGGCCAAAATGATGGCAACTGCGAGGCGGAACGGCTGGCTGTTGAAATCGCGCGTGCGGACGGCGCTGACGCTGCCAGTGACGACCCCGCGCACATCGCGCCAGAAATAGCTGACGACCGCAGCCAGCGCAGCGAGCTGCATGGCGGCAGAAAAAGCGGAGCCTGGATCACTCCAGCCAAGCATCGCAGGCAAGATGCGCATGTGCGCCGTGGATGAGATAGGCAGCAATTCGGTAATGCCTTGCACGACGCCCAGAATGGCAATCTGCAGATAATCCAGTGAGGCAAAGCCTATATCGAGGCCGCCGGGGCAAGAAGTCGACACGTGGTCTCCCGTATTAAGTGCATAAATGAATGCGTAAATGCGCGCGTAAAAAATAATCCCGGCAGGAATATAGCATTCCCTGCCTTCTATGGTGTATCAAATCGTTATAATTATTTTATGAAGGTGGCGCTGGGCGCATTTGGTGCAATGGGTGGTGCGGGCGTCGGTGCGGGCGTTGGTGCATTTGTGCATCTTTTTGATGCGTGTCATCACTTCGTCATACTGTTCATGCATGATGGCGACACTCTCCCAATTACTCCCTAAGGAATTGGATTCAGGCCTGCAGCTTTACCGCTGCAGGCCTTTTTTTTCGTTCTTTTTTTCGTTCTTTTTTAACGGGATTGCGTTTTTTTTAACTGACCTCAGTTTGGCGCCGGCAAACCTCTGCCGTGGCAGGCATGGTGCTGTTTCCCCGTTACAATGATGGCCATGTTGAACGGATCGTAAAAAAGGGTCTATGCCGGTATTACCAACCCCAGCCGCGCCTGCGCAAGCAGGCGCCTTATTGCATATCCATGGGCTGCAATCCAGCCATGGAGGGCCTTTTTCATTGGAGCTGGCGGCGGGCGAATGCGTGGCGGTGCTGGGCGCGTCCGGCTCTGGCAAGAGCGTCATGCTGCGCATGGTGGCGGATCTTGATCCCCATGCGGGCGAAGTGTATTTGGACGGCGTGGCAAGATCTTCTATGCCGGCGTCCGAATGGCGTCGCCAGGTGGTGTACCAGGCGGCAGAGCCCGCTTGGTGGGAGCCGACGGCTGCCGCACATTTTGCGCATGCGGACCGGCAGTTGCTGCCGGTATTGCTGACGCAACTGGGGCTGGATGAGGCTTTGCTGATGTCGGATGTTACGCGGCTTTCAACCGGGCAAAGGCAGCGGATGGCGCTGGTGCGTTCGCTGCTGTGCAAGCCGCGCGTGCTGTTGCTGGATGAGCCTACGGCGGCGCTGGACCAGGCGGCGATTCAGGCGGTGGAGTCGCTGCTGCTGAACTGCATGAAGGAGGGGCTGTCGATCGTCTGGGTCACGCACTCGGAAGAGCAGGCGCGTCGGGTTGGTAGCCGGCGTGTTCAGATTCTTGCCGGAAAGCTGCATCCCTTATGAAACCTATCCATCTCGACGCGCTGGATCTGGGCATTTCTGCATCATTGGTGCTGCTGGACATGCTGATGTCCATTTATCTGGGCTTGCGGCTGCATAAGCAGGTATTGGTAGCAGCAGTGCGCATGGTGGTTCAGTTGCTGCTGGTAGGTTATGTGCTGCGCATCGTGTTTGCGCTGAGCTCGCCGGCGCTGACGCTAGCGATAGTCGCTCTGATGGTCGTGGCGGCGGCACGCGAGGTGGCGGGGCGCCCCGCGCATAAGCTGTACGGCTGGGCCAATTTCAGGATAGGCGCAGCGGTTGTCGGTATTTCCAGCATGGCGACGGTGTTGCTGGCCTTGCTGACGGCGATACGGCCTTCTCCGTGGTATGACCCGCATTATGCGATCCCGCTAATGGGCATCGTACTTGGCAGCGTGCTTAACTCGGCGAGCCTGGGACTGGATACTTTTTTTAGTGGCGTAGTCAGGGGGCGGGCGGAAATAGAAGCGCGGCTGGCGCTGGGCGCCAGTTGCCGCAAGGCCATGGCACCTCTGATGCGAGAATCTATCCGCAAAGGTCTGATACCGATCATCAACCAGATGTCGGCCGCAGGCATCATTACTCTGCCTGGCATCATGACGGGCCAGATACTCGCCGGCATGGACCCGGTCGAAGCGGTTAAATACCAGATACTGCTGATGTTTTTATTGGCCGGCGCCGGAGGTCTTGCAGCGGCGGGAGCAGTCTATCTGGCCGCCAGGGCGGTAACGGACGAGCGCGACCGCCTGCGGCTGGACCGCATGGAGTGACGCTGTTAAAAATTC
This sequence comes from Undibacterium sp., assembly GCA_043726505.1. GTDB lineage: Bacteria > Pseudomonadota > Gammaproteobacteria > Burkholderiales > Burkholderiaceae_D > Undibacterium. The sequence goes on from JAYSKH010000249.1 coordinate 10,671, forward strand.
AGAGTATGCACCGGAGCGGTGCAGAGAAATTAATGCCGGCTTCGCCGCCTGGTGGGTTCTGCCAGCACTCGTTGCGCAACGGCCTGGTTGACACCTTCCGCTTGCAGGAATTCCAGCGCGCATAAAGTGCCGACCGAATGCTGCAGGGAAATACCTCTTTCTACTGTCTGTTCCATGGCGATGTCATGGCGCTGCACTGAACCGGGTGATTCTGCGCCGGTAATCGCTTGCATGGGCGTTCGTTGCGTGGCAAACATGGACGTCTCCCAAAGGAGTGAAAAAGAGGGTTTTTCTTGAAGGCGATTCGTTCAGGCGAGGTTTGAAACAGGAGCTGTACGCATCTTAGCGGGCATCTGTCTCAAAAGCGAATGCATATAATTCATCAATCCGTGGAAGGGGATAGCCTCTCTGTTTCGCCGCGTTATTTGTTGCCGTCAAGACAGAGTAGGGCGGCATGCAGCATGAATTTCCATCGGCGGAGGTATTTCACTCAGGCACCGGTGCGGCCATTTTCAAGCGATAATTTTCACGCTATAAGCAGGTTTTTTTTCAGTTCGGGATAATCATCCGGCAGCAGGAAAGCTTTTTTCATCAGTGCGGGAATTTGTTCTGCAGGCACGGGGCGTGAGATGAAGTAACCTTGTATCTCGTCGCAGTTGAGGCTTCTTAGCAGTTCAAGCTGCTCGCGTGTCTCAACGCCTTCGGCAACAACCGTCATGTCTAGCGCGTGTGCCATGGAAACAATGGCTTTGAAGAAAATTTTTCCTTCGCGGGATTTGTCGAGTTCGTTGGTAAACACCCTGTCTATCTTCAGGATGTCCATATCCAGCCGCTGCAATTGCGACAGCGATGAATAGCCGGTACCAAAATCGTCGACCAGCAGCTTGATGCCAAGCGCGCGGATGGAGGCCAGTTCGGCGATGATGGCATTGTCTTCGCCCATCATTGAGGATTCGGTGATTTCCACCTCCAGCAGATCCGGCCGCACATTGTATTTGCGCAGGCAGTCGATCAGTTTCTGGTGCAGGTCGCCGGTGTGGAACTGTCTGGCAGATACGTTGATGGAGACCGGGATCTGCGGCAGGTTCAGCAGCTTCCACGCGGCGATCTGCGCGCAGGCCTTTTCCATGACGGCTTCACCGAGGCGCAGGATCAGGCCTGTGCTTTCGGCAATGGGGATGAATTCAGCCGGCGATATCAATCCGCGCTCAGGGTGTATCCAACGCACCAGCGCTTCCATGCTGGTCATTTCACCGGTGATCGTATTGGTGCGCGGCTGGTAGTACAGCACAAACTGGTTTTGCTCCAGCGCCTGCATCAGCGCCTGTTCCATTTCAAAACGCGCCCTGAGCTTGGCGTACAGCTCTGGCCGGAAGAAGTCGTAGTAGCCCTTACCGGCGGCTTTGACCGAATACATGGCAATGTCGGCATTCTTCAGTAACGTCTCACTGTCCTGCCCATCGCGCGGGAACATGCTGATGCCTATTGATGCGCCTACCTGGTGCTTTTCTCCGGCCCACCAGAACGGCTGCTTGAAGGCTTCTGCAATCCTTTCCGCTACGCGGGCCGGTTTGCTGTCGCGTTCCACCGGCTGCAAAATGACAACGAATTCGTCTCCGCCCAGCCGTATCACATTATCACTGGGCCGCAATACCGATTGCAGGCGCGAGGCGACCGATTTGAGCATGTTGTCACCGGCGGCATGACCCTGCGTATCGTTGACGTTTTTAAAACCATCCAGATCGATGAACAGCAGCGCCAGCTGGTGATCCTCCGATGCCGCCTTGGCGATGGCCCTGGGCAGGAAGTTGAGCAGCCAGTGGCGGTTGTGCAGGCCGGTAAGGCCGTCGCAGTTGGCCAGCATTTCCAGTTCGCGCTGGCTTGCTTTTTTGGCGCTGATATCCTGTATCGTCACCGCCAGCCCGGCGCCGGAACGCACCAGCCGCCTGCGGGCCCACGCCATGTTCAGGCCGCTTTCTTCGGACAGTTCGTATTCGTCTTCATGGAAGCCGGTTTCCATGGCCTGCGAATAAATTTCCAGCAATATCTTGAAATAGCCTTCACCCTGCATTGATGACAGCTTGACGCCGATCAGTTCTTCGCGGTTGAGGCCGAAGAATTGCGCACCGCGCGCGTTGCAGTCGATGAAGCGGAAATCAGTGATCTTGCCCTGCATGTCGCGCAGCGCATTCATCATATAGAACCCGTCGTCGGTGCCTTCGGTGGCAAGCCTGTAGGTGTCTCTGACTTCCTTGGCCTGATGCTTACGCCATGCGAGGCGCGCAGCCATGATGCTGGCGGCCAGCGCAAATACGAGCAGGAAGATGCAGCCTGCAATGGTATAACTCTTGGTGCTGCCCCAGTCGTTGCTATGCACGCTTAGCAGTTCTTCTTCCGACAGGCCGACGACCGCAATCAGCGGATAGGCGCGCAGGCTTTGCCAGCCTACAAAGCGAGACTGTCGATCTGAAAAGTGGTTGGGGCCGGACACGCGGATGGTGCCGTTGTCTGCCTCCAGCACGAGCTCATCGGTGAAGGCTTGCTTGCTGGCGTTGTAGACCTGGTCGCCTATGCGGGTAGTGCCTATCATGTTGTGGTCGCCTACAACTGCCAGCAGGCCGCTTTTGCCGAGGCTTTGCTCGTCATAAAATGATGAAAAATAGGAAGCGTCTACTGAAATGACGACAATGCCGTCAAAGGATTCATCTTCTTTTTCCAGCCGGCGCGTGAAATAGACCAGCCGTTTGCCGGCCTGGTCTTCTGCAGTGGAGATGGCGATACCGAGAGCACTGGAGTTATTGTTTTTATGAAAGGCGAACTGCCCAGCCAGCATGCTGTTTTGCCAGCGGCTGGGCAGCGCAGTATAGGTCATTGCCTGGCCGCTGCCGTCCAGTATGGCGACCACGGCAAATTGTGATGCAGTGAACAGGCCTCGCTTGCGCAAATCTTCCAGCCGCAGGTTGCCGTGCGCGGCTTCCCAGTCATATTTGACCTGCATGCTGATCTGGTCGATCTGCTCTATGGTACGAGTCAGGTATTGTGCGTAGGCGCGCGATAGCGATGCCGAGTTCGTGAGCGCGCTGTCTTTCAGCAAGCGCTTGTCTTCTTTGACCGTGGAAATGGTGAGGCCCCACAACAGGCCGGCGAGGATCGCGCAAAGCACCGGCCATACCAGGATGAAGGCCAGATTGTTTGTTAAAAATGCAAAGTCGTTCACCGGCCCCAGCAGGGGGATGGTCATGTTTTTTCTCATTGCAGTACAGTCAGATCGATCGAGAGAAATTACACATGGGAAATATATGCGTAGGCTATCATGTTTTCAGGAGCTTGCTGATGGCAGCCTTCATTTGTCATCAAACTGTCATTAAATGAATGAAGAAACTGACAAGAAAGCCTGATATTGCGCGCTATAAGTGGCATACCGAACAAAGTTAGGAGGGGCCGCCGCCGTACACTTTTACCATTCTGTACAAAAAGGCAAAGGAGATATCATGCGACATCTGGACAGGCAACGAGGACCACAGGCAGCACCGAACCATCCGTCCCATATGACTTTGCTGTGGGGCGGGCTCTTATTGGCCATTCTGCTGCTGGCAGCGGGCGCGGCTGCAGCAGCCCCGGCATCCGCCAAGCTGACCGATGCTCAGGCAAACTATCAGCGCGAGCGGG
>JAYSKH010000250.1:0-28556 GCA_043726505.1 Undibacterium sp.
ACCATATTCGAGATGCCGCTGGCCTTCAGCAGTTGTATCGCACGGCCGGAGAAGCCGCATTGTGGAAATTGCGCCGTGCCCTTCATGAACAGCACTACAGGGTTTTGGCTTACGGTTTCTTTGATCCAGCTTTGTACTTCGTCGCTCATGATGCTTCCTTAATAATTAATTTTGGGAAACTGTTTTTGCAGGCGCAAACGCCGAACGCAAAATATCCCATCTATCCCATTTTCCACATTATAAAGGAAACTGGCTTTACGCTCAGCGGCTTGGACGCAGTGCAGGCCCGCGGGGCACAAACAAAAAAGCCCTGTATCCAAAAGGAGCAGGGCTTGTCTGGTAGAAACTCAGCTTAACTGCTTAGCTATAAGTTAATTAACTTAGCTGCGCAGTTTGGCGAAAGCCGCCGCCATCGCATTATTGGCCGGTGCGGCTGCCTGCGGCTGACGCTGATGCTGGGCCAGGCGTTTTGCGTCGTTGCGGTCGCCTTTTTGCTCCGGCTTGCTGCCCGGCTGCGGGGCGGCATCGCTAAGGCGCATCGTCAGTGCGATGCGCTTGCGCTTCTCGTCCACTTCCAGCACTTTCACCTTGACGACCTGGCCAGCTTTTACGACCGTATGCGGGTCTTTCACGAAGGTGTTGGACAGCGCCGAGATATGCACGAGGCCATCCTGATGCACGCCGATGTCGACAAATGCGCCGAATGCTGCAACGTTGGTGACCACGCCTTCCAGGATCATGTCCGGACGCAGGTCCCTGATCTCTTCCACGCCATCCTTGAAGGTGGCCGTGGTGAATTCAGGGCGCGGATCGCGGCCCGGTTTTTCCAGTTCCTTCAGGATGTCGGTGATGGTCGGCACGCCGAATTTGTCATCCGCATACTTGGCCGGGCTCAGCGATTTCAGCAAGCGTTCATCGCCGATGACGCCGGCCACATCTTTCTTGATGTCGGCCAGGATCTTTTCAACCAGCGGGTAGGACTCCGGGTGGACAGCGGAAGCATCCAGCGGGTTATTGCCGCCCATGATGCGCAGGAAACCTGCTGCCTGTTCAAAGGTCTTGTCGCCCAGGCGCGGCACGGAGCGCAAATCGGCGCGCGACGTGAACATGCCTTTGGCATCGCGGAAATTGACAATCGCCTGCGCTACGCTGGCAGACAGGCCGGACACGCGCGCCAGCAAAGGAGCAGATGCCGTATTCACGTCCACGCCGACCGCATTCACGCAATCTTCCACTACTGCATCCAGCGAACGCGCCAGTTGCGTCTGGCCGACGTCATGCTGATACTGGCCTACGCCGATGGATTTCGGGTCGATCTTGACCAGTTCCGCCAATGGGTCTTGCAGGCGGCGCGCGATGGAGACTGCGCCGCGTATCGACACGTCCAGGTCCGGCAATTCTTTCGATGCGAATTCGGACGCGGAATAGACCGACGCACCGGCTTCAGACACGACGATCTTGGTCAAATTCAGCTCAGGGCGCATCTTGATCAGGTCTTGCGCCAGCTTGTCGGTTTCACGCGATGCGGTGCCGTTACCGATGGAAATCAGCGATACCTGATGCTTCTGTGCCAGCTGGGCCAGCACATGCAGCGAGCCGTCCCAGTCGTTGCGCGGCTGATGCGGATAAATCGTTGCATATTCGACGACTTTGCCGGTGGCATCGACGATGGCGACTTTGACGCCAGTGCGCAAGCCAGGGTCCAGGCCCATCGTTGCGCGCGGGCCGGCAGGCGCAGCCAGCAGCAGGGCTTTCAGGTTGAGCGCAAACACGTTGATCGCTTCCACCTCGGCGCGTTCGCGCAGGCTGGTCATCAGTTCGGTTTCCAGATGCATGAATACTTTGACGCGCCAGCTCCAGCGCACGGTGTCGGCCAGCCATTTATCTGCAGGGCGGCCCTGGCTGCTAACGCCAAAGCGGCCGGCAATGCGGCTTTCGCAAGGGTTCAGCGGTGCATCCCATTTTGGTTTTTCTTCTTCGGTGTCCAGGCGCAGTACTACCGTCAGCATTTCTTCGCGGCGGCCGCGGAACAGAGCCAGCGCGCGGTGTGACGGAATCGTGCCCAGTGTTTCTGAATAATCGAAATAGTCGGAGAACTTGGCGCCTGCATCTTCCTTGCCGGCGACAACCTTGGATTCCACAATGCCGTGGTCCAGCAGGTATTCGCGCAGGGTTTGCAGCAGGCCCGCATCTTCGGCAAAGCGTTCCATCAGGATCTGGCGGGCGCCATCCAGCGCAGCCTTGATATCGGCAACGCCAGGGTTATCGCCGCTGTCGGTCTTGAAGGCGGGCTTCAGGTAGGCAGCAGCTTCTTCTTCCGGATTTTTGCTCGGGTCTGCCAGCAGCAACTCTGCCAGCGGCAGCAAGCCTGCTTCGACGGCGATCTGCGCCTTGGTGCGGCGTTTCAGTTTATACGGCAGGTACAGATCTTCCAGGCGGGTCTTGTCTTCCGCATGCGTGATCGCGTCCAGCAGCGCCGGCGTCATCTTGCCCTGTTCTTCAATGGAAGACAGGATCGCACTGCGGCGGTCTTCCAGTTCACGCAGGTAGCGCAGGCGCTCTTCCAGCAGGCGCAATTGCGTGTCATCCAGCCCGCCGGTCACCTCTTTACGGTAGCGCGCGATAAACGGCACGGTAGCGCCTTCATCCAGCAGGGCGACGGCAGCAGCAACCTGCACAGGTTTGGCGACAAGCTCAACAGCAAGGCGTTGTTCAATAGAAGGCAACATAAATCAATCAATGAGAAAAAGAAAACAAGTCGGTGATGATACGCACTCTGTACGATTGCGCCAGTCTTGACAGCCTGTGCGACTAAGGGTAGGGCCGGGGCTTAAAAAGATAATATTGTAACAAGGGAAGATGGCCGCACTTGTCTATAGCATTATGCCTTGCGCGGCGTGCGTGCTTCATCAGCCATTACGCATTAACGGCGGGCAATTCCGAGCTGGAAATGCGCAGGCGGGAATTGTTGACTCAAATTACTGATACAAATTCGGCTTGCTGATTTCCATCAGTATTTCCGGCTTGGCCGGCGCCTTGAAGCCGAATTGTGCGTACAGGCCACGCGCGTCCGAGCTGGCCAGCATGAAGCGACGCAGTCCTTGTAGCTCGGCATGCGCGATCACTGCTTGCATCAGTTCCTTGCTGTAGCCGTTGCCGCGCTGTTCGGGTACGACGAACACGTCCACTAGGTAGGCAAAGGTGGCAAAGTCGCTGATGACCCGCGCTAAGGCGATCTGGCGGCCATCCAGGTAGCCGCCGAAGCACAGCGAGTTGTTGATGCCACGCTGTACCAGTTCCTGCGGTATGCCCATGGCCCAGCTGCTTTGCTGCGACAGAAACTGGTGGATCAGCGGGATGTCGAGCGCGGATTTATCGGTAGAGATTTGCATGGGCCGTGATCAGGATTAATAAGCGGTTGAGCAGCGGACATTATAGCGGCCGCTGCTCAGCTGTTGCCAATCTTGTGGCTAATCTTATGATTCATCCCCGGTGCGTCTGCTACACCCGATCTATCAGGCGGCCATGCTGATATTCAGCGTGGCGACGTAGCCATTGGTCGTATCGCCTGTCAGGCTCAGCATCTGCGTGCTGGTGCCGTCGCTGAATACGTGGTCGGCGGCATTGCTGGCGACAGAGGTGTTCTGGCCGTGCGTGTACAGCGCCGTTGAGTAGACCGCAGTGTTCACCGCATCGGGGAAGGCGAACTGCGTGGTTGTGGTGGCGGTAACGTTCAGGTTGTCGTTGAGGTAGATCTGCGCATGGATATGCGTGACTCGCCCCGTGTACCAGCCGGGGTAGATTGTCGTAAAGCTGACCTGGCCTTTGCTGTCGGTGATCTGGATGCCGCGCAGGTAGGTCTCGCCCTGGTGGTTGCCGTTTTGCTGGCTGCTGTAGCCGGAGTATTCACCGTCCTTGTCGCACTGCCAGATATAGACGGCGGCGTTGGTCAGCGGCTGCGACTGGTTGTTGATGTTGGTCAGCGTCAGGTTCAGTGTCAGCGGCAGGCCGGTTTTGGTTTCGCGCACATCCTTGCGCACGATCGCTGCATTGCTGAGTATGGCCAGCAACGGGAAAGGGCCGATCTCGTCCTGCGCGATGATGGCCAGATTTTCTGCGGAGACTGCGGCAGCACGGATTACAGAGATGGTGATGGTGCTGATCGTCACGCCGTCCTCAGCCGTCACGGCCACGGTGACATTGGTCGTGCCCACTGCGAGGCTGATGACGCCGGATGCGGTACCGCTGACGATGATGCCGCCATTGATCTTGACGATAGCCGCGGCGCTGGTCGATGCCGGTGTCACTGTGATACTGGATACGCTGTTTGCCACCGTGACGGTATACAGGTCGACCACGCTGGAAAACGCCGGCGACAGGCTGCCAGAGGAAAGAGTCAGCGAACTCAGCGTGTCGTCCTTGCTGACAACCGTCGCTGTGCCAGATGCAGCGGCGGCAGTGCTGCCGCTGCCGCTGCCACAACCGGCTAATGCCGTTGCGCCAAAAGCGCCGAGCAAAAGCGCTTTACGGCGAGAGAGAATACGGGTGTCGTTGGAAGGGGAGTTCATGTGGCGGTTTCCTGATGGGTTCTGGATAAAACTTAAGAATGCGGTTGCTTGTAGATGTTGACGATTACGGGCGGTACTCAAACGTAAAAAAGCGCGGAACTGTTCCGCGCTCTTCTGTGTTTATCGCTCAGGCCAGCGTATTGACCAGATTGCCGGAACCGCTGCTGGCGCCCAGGTTTTGCGACAGCGCCTGCAAGAAGTTGTTCAGCGTCTTGTCACCGCTGCTGGATTCCCCCAGCGCACCCAGCAGGTTCTGGAAGCTTTGCTGCAGGTCCGACACGCTGCTGTCCGTGCTGCTGGTGCTGTCAGTGCTGGACGTAGTTGATGTGCTGGAGGACGTGCTGGACGATAATTCACTGATCAGGCTTTGTAGATCCGATTGCAGTTTGGCCGGGCCACCATTGCCAGGCGGCGGAGGCGGGCGGTTGCCGGAAGCGGCAGAAACACCAGATGTGACCGAGCTTGCCGATGAACTGCTGCTATCTGCACTGTCGGAGATAGTGCTGTCGCTTTGCGCGTGCAGGCTCTCCATCAGATTTTGCAGAAAAGCCGACAGCGCCTGATTGACATCGGTCGTGCCGGAACTACTGTCGGTGGAGGATGTATCGGTAGACGAGGTATCGCTGGAACTGGAGCTTGAGCTACTGGAGCCGGACCCGCTTACGCCGATCTGCGATAGCGCCTGCGCGATGGCGTCTGCCAGTCCGCCGCCGGGAGGCGGGGGCGGCGGGCTGCCGCTATCGATGCTATTGCTGTAGCTGGATTTTCTGGTGCTTCCAACTTGTGTCAGTTGGGCGATGGAAAAGCTGTTGGCGACGCTGCTGATGCTCATGGGTCACTCTCCTGGTGGTTTGAACCGGTGGCCTTGCAATCCAGGATGCCTGTTCGCGCCAGGCATCCGGCGTGTGTGTATTATTTGGGTTGGCTGGGTTGGCTGTACTGTTCTGGGCCGTGGCCCGCATGCGCTTTGAAACGGTTGCGCATTTCTTCAAGCTGTTTGCGCTGTTCCGTTGTCAGTAGCGCATAGATTTGCTGTTCCCCACGCAGACGCAGCAGTGCGCTGTCGGCCATGGCGCGGGCGGAGATGTCGGTCAGCGCTTTTGCCTTGCTGTCGTCATACTGGGCAGAAAAGCGCATTGCGTGCAGCGCTTCCTGTGCCTTGTGCAGCGCCTTCATCTGTTCACGCAACTGCGGCTGCTGCGCGTGTTCGATGGCAAAGATTTTGTCCTGCTGTTCTTCGCTCAGCTTCAGTTCTCGCAAAAAATCCGGCCCCGTCATGTGCCCGAATGGCGCTTCAAATCCGGGCATGCCGGGATGCATGAACCCATGGCCTTCCATGCCGGGACCGCCATGGCCTGGAAATCCTGCAGGGCCTTCCGGCATGCTCTGCGCATGCGCCGGAAACTGCGCCACCAGCGCCAATCCGGCAGCTAGCAGAGTATGTTTGAATGCGATGAATTTACCGGGTGTTGTCTTCATTGATGGTTTCCAGATTGTTGTATATTGTTTTGTATGCAGCATTCCAGGCGTCGCCGGCAGTATGGTCAGGGCAGCTGATGCAAGGATTGTCTTTGAATAGCCGGTAAAATTAGGTTAACCGCATGTAAATTTTGGTAAAGATGCTCATGCATTGATGTGATGCCCGGTTCTGCATTTTTTGCGGAAATAGCGCGTGCGGGCGGTGTAAAATTGGGTAAAGTTGCCCGTAACGCCTGTGCGGATGCCGTGTTTATCGATATGATCAGCAGAATTCATGGGCGCAATATTGCGGAAGTGAATTTCTTTACAAGAAGCGTGAGATGAAGAAATATGACTAGGGTCCTGCTGGTAGATGACGATGTCGAGCTGGTCGACATGCTGAAGCAATATTTGGAGCGTGAAGGTTTTGAGGTCACGGCTGCTTACAACGGTGAAGCCGGTGTCGCCGAAGCGATGACGGGGATATACACGATCGCCGTGCTGGACGTGATGATGCCCCGCATGAACGGCGTTGAAGCGCTGCGCCGCATCCGCGGCAAAAGCCGCATGCCGGTGCTGATGCTGACCGCCAAGGGCGACGATATAGACCGCATCATCGGGCTGGAGCTGGGCGCTGACGACTATGTGCCAAAACCCTGCACGCCACGGGAGTTAGTAGCGCGCATCCGCGCGATCCTGCGCCGCACGCAGGTGCCGGACCAGGAAAAAATTTCCGATTCCGTGCTGACGATAGGGGCCTTGAGCATCTGGTCCGAGCAGCGGCGCGCGGAGTGGAGCGGCAAACCGCTGGAGCTGACCAGTACCGAATTCAGCCTGCTGGACATTCTGGCGCGCAATGCTGGCCACAAGGTCAGCAAGAACGACTTGTCCGAACAGGGGCTGGGGCGGCCGCTGGCCAGGTTCGACCGCAATATTGACGTGCATCTGAGCAGCATCCGCCAGAAGCTGAACAATCTTTCCGGCGACAGGGTCATCATCCAGACCGTCTACCGCCAGGGCTATATGCTCATCAAGGAATAGGCAGAAAAGATCAGGCCGGGCCTGGCCGGTCTTGCCTCATTCTTCCTTCCCTCATCTACAGACGCAGAACTGACAGGACAAAGCACTGATGGGCCGTTTATTCTGGAAGTTCTTCTTTTTCATCCTGTTGGCTCAGGTAACGGCCATCATCGGCATCAGCGGTACCTTGTGGCTAAAGCATCGCACTGAAGACAGACTGGTACGCAACACCAACCGCCAGGCCCACGTCGCGCTGATCGTGGAATCGGCGGAAATTGCGTTGCAGCAGGGCGGTCCCCAGGCATTGCGTCGCCTGACGGGCAATCTGCGCCGTTACCAGATCTATGTCATTGATGAAAGCAATCGCGATTTACTGGGACGCCTGGTAAGCCTGGCCAGCATAGAGAAGATGAGGAAAAATGTGGAGCAGGGACCTGCTTCGCTGCTGACGCGTAAGGTGGCCGGCCCCGACAAGCAGACTTACCTGATCTTTTTCTCGGCCATGGAAGATGCGTGGGACAGGGACAATCCCGAGCACCGTTTTGAGCCCGGCTTCAGCGACCATCCGCCGCCTGAGCATGAGGCTGTGCTCGGTGGGCCTGGCCCCGGCCCTGGCCAGGGTTTCGGCCCTAACGGCGGCAGGCCTTCGTTAGTTTATTATCCGGTGGTGCCGCTGGTGTCGTCATTCGTGGCCAGCCTGCTGTTTGCGGCTTTGCTGGCGTGGTATATGTCCAAACCCATCCGCAACCTGCGTAGTGCCTTTGTCGAGCTCGCCAGTGGCAAGCTGGAAACCCGCGTCGGCAAATCCATGGGCAGCCGGCGTGACGAGCTGGCCGATCTGGGCCGGGAGTTTGATCTGATGGCCGGTAAGCTGCATGTGTTGATGGAAGGGCAGCGCCAGTTGATGCACGACGTATCGCACGAGCTGCGTTCACCGCTGGCCCGGCTGCAGGCCGCGATAGGCCTGGCGCGCCAGCAGCCCGAGAAGATGGAAGCGACGCTGGACAGGCTGGAAGGCGAAAGCATACGCATGGACAGGCTGGTCGGCGAACTGCTGACACTGTCTCGCATCGAAGCCGGCGTCACCGGCGCCAATGAAGAAATCGGCATGGGTGACCTGGTGGCCGAGGTTGTGGAAAACGGCAGTTTTGAAGCAGAAGCCAACCACCGTACGCTGGAATTTACCGGCGACGCCGAAGTGATCGTTATGGGCAAGTTTGAACTTTTGTACCGGGCGCTGGAAAATGTGGTGCGCAATGCCATCAAGCATACCGACGAGGGTACGACAGTGACGGTGGCTTCCACGGCAGACCGCGAGCATGGGGTGCTGAAAATTTCGGTGCTGGATCACGGCAGCGGCGTGCCGGATGAAGAGATCACCGCCATCTTTGAACCCTTTTTCCGCGGCAGCCAGACGACTCGCGCGCAGCAGGGTTATGGGCTGGGGCTGACGATTGCCAAACGGGTGCTGCTGGCGCACGGCGGTAGCATCCATGCCTCCAATCTGGCTGCGGGCGGTTTGTGTGTGGAGATTGTGCTGCCCTGTATCTTTCCGGAAGCAGCCTGAAGGGCTTTAATCTGAAGGCTATTAATCTGACGGATGTCAGTCTGCGGCGAGCTTGCCGCCTGATACCCGCTCTATGCCAGCCAGATCACGCCAGCTTTGCACCTGCGTAAAACCATGCAGCGCCAGCAGGCTGCGCACCGCCTCCGCCTGGTCGTAGCCGTGCTCCATCAGCAGGCATCCATCCTTTTGTAAATGTACTGCCGCGCCGCCTACGATGGTGCGGTAGGCGCTCAGGCCATCCGCATGGTCTGTCAGCGCATTAATGGGTTCAAAGCGCAGGTCGCCTTCACCCAGATGGTGGTCGCCGCTGACGATATACGGTGGGTTGCTGACAATTGTGTGAAAGCGCTGGTCTGCCAGCGCCGCGTACCAGTCGCTCCGTAGCAGGTGCAGGCGGCCGGGGCCGAGGATTTTTTGTGCGTTGGCCTGCGCTACTGCCAGCGCCGCTGCGCTGACATCCAGCGCCGTCACCTGCAGGTCTGGCCGTTGATGGGCCACCGCAATGGCAATTGCGCCGGATCCGGTGCCCATGTCCAGCAGGCTGCCGTTTTGTGGCGCGTGCTGCTGCGCCAGCTCCACCAGCAGTTCGGTATCGGGCCTGGGAATCAGTACATCGGGGGTAACGGAGAAAGACAGGCCGTAGAACTCGCGCTCGCCGGTGATATAGGCGATGGGTTCGCCGGCAACACGGCGCTGTATCCGCTCTTGCACGGCGTCCAGCTGTTCGGCGGCCAGCACGTCGTCTGAGCGGGTGATCAGCTGTATGCGGGTCAGGCCCAGCGCATGCATCATCAGTATGCGGGTTTCCAGCTTGTCCAGCGGCGAACCGGCTTCACACGCAGCGATCGTGACGCCGTTTGCCGCAGTACCCATATTGCCTACCGTGATTTGCCGAAGACGTTGCGTTCGGCGGCTTTTTTATTGATGCGGGCGATGACGATGAACCCCAGCGCAAAAATGGCAAACCACACCAGCGACCATTGCGGGATAGACAGGCCGAGGATGGGTTCGTATTCAGTGCTGCACATGCCGTCTGCCTTGAACAATACCGGAACCAGGTCAGCGGTAAAGATCTTGTTCAGCGCCACTTCCCATGGATCCACGCCGCAGGACAGCGCAGGGTGCGCCTTGACCCACAGATGGCGCAATGCCACGCCAGCGCCTGCCAGTGCGATGACTACACCCACCCAGGAACCGGTCTTGCGGGCCGCCACGGGAAGCACCAGCAGGAGGATGCAGACAACGGCGATCGTCAGGAATACGTAGCGCTGTAATACGCACAGCGGGCAAGGCAGCATGCCTTCGCCGAGTTGCAGGTAGAGCGCAACGCCGATGAGGGCGACACAGGTAGCGGCGATGGTAATGAGCAGGGTCTTGGAAATATTCATAAAAGAGAGCGGACCTATCAGGCAAATTATTTATAGCGCAGCATACAATGGTTTATTGTTGCGCGTGCGAATGCGCAATTATGAGCACTCAAGCCGGGTTTGGTTCCAATTGGTTACAATTTTGGCGGGTTCTTACATATTGCCACAATATGTCCACGCGGACATGTTGTGGCAACGAGTAGGGATGGAAAGGTCTATAGCAGGCTTGCGATGACTTTCCGCAGGCTTGCGATAGCTTAGTCGTCGCCGAGTTGTGCCAGCAGTTCAGCCTGGTGTTCTGCGATCAGCGCATTGGTCAGTTCTGTCAGCTCGCCATCCATGATGAAGTCCAGCTTGTACAAGGTCAGGTTGATCCTGTGGTCGGTCATGCGGCCTTGCGGATAGTTGTAGGTGCGAATGCGTTCGCTGCGGTCGCCGGAGCCGATCAGGCTCTTGCGGGTTGCGGCTTCCTTAGCCTGTTTTTCGCGCAGCTGGCCGTCCATGATGCGGGTAGCCAGCACCCGCATTGCCTGTGCCTTGTTCTGGTGCTGGCTGCGGCCGTCCTGGCATTCAACGACGATGCCGGTCGGGAGATGCGTCAGGCGCACTGCCGAATCGGTCTTGTTAATATGCTGGCCGCCCGCGCCGGAGGCGCGGAAGGTATCGATGCGCAGGTCAGATGTGTTGATGACGACGTCAGCCAGTTCATCGGCCTCCGGCATCACCGCAACCGTGCAGGCCGACGTATGGATGCGGCCCTGGGTTTCCGTCGCCGGCACCCTTTGCACGCGGTGGCCACCGGATTCAAATTTCAGCTTGGAATACGCGCCCAGGCCGGCAATGCGCACGATCACCTCTTTGTAGCCGCCCAGCTCAGAGGCCGATTCCGACATCATTTCTATCTGCCAGCGGTTGCGTTCGGCAAAGCGCGTGTACATGCGCAGCAGGTCGCCGGCAAACAGTGCCGCTTCATCGCCGCCGGTGCCGGCGCGTACTTCCAGCAGGATATTGCGTTCGTCGTTCGGATCTTTCGGCAGTAGCATTTTTTGCAGGTCGCTTTCCAGCGTTTCCATCGTGGCCTTGGCGGCTGAAATTTCTTCCTGCGCGAACTCCTTCATGTCCGGATCGGCCATCATTTCCTGTGCAGCGTCGATATCGGTCTGCGCCTGCTGGTAATTCTGGTACAGCTCCACCAGCGGTCCGAGCTCCGCGTGTTCGCGGTTCAGCTTGCGGTAGGTGTCCATGTCATTGGTGCTGCCTTCCTGGTTCAGCAGCTGGTTGACTTCGACCAGGCGCTCGGCCAGTTGGTCGAGCTTGGAGAGCATCGATGGTTTCATGTATTGCCTATATCTGTAGAGCGGAGTTTTTTACGGGAACAGTGCGCAGCAGGCGACTGGCCTTGGTAGTACGGAAGCGCAGCAGCCGGAAGACTGCACGCAGGAAAGGATGGAGCCGCTAACGCTTGGTGCGGAACAGTTGCGGCAGCAGGGTGGCCAGGCGCGCGCGTTCGTCGCCCTTGGCCTGATGCAGGGCCTGTTGCGGGCCGTGCAGGAATTTGGCGGTAATGCCCTTGGACAGCGCTTCCAGTACGGCGTCGATGTCGTCGCCCTTGGCCAGCATCTTGCGAGCGCGTTCCAGTTCCATCATGCGCATCAGCTCGCTGCTTTCATGCAGATCCTGGATCACGGGCACAACCACGCGGCCATCTACCCAGTGCATGAAGGACTGCACGCGAGTTTCGATAATGGCCTCTGCCTGTGCAACCGCAGCCTGGCGGTTTTCCATGCCGGTCTGCACGACATTGCCGAGATCATCGACGGTGTACAGGAAAACGTCGTCCAGCGCGCCGATTTCAGGTTCTATATCGCGCGGCACTGCCAGATCGACCATGAACATAGGGCGGTGGCGGCGTGCCTTGACGACGCGTTCCACCAGACCCAGACCGATGATGGGCAGCGACGATGCGGTGCAAGAGATGATGATGTCAAAATTGGCGAGCTGCTGCGGCAGCTCCGCCAGCCGGATCGCCTTGCCGTTGAACCGGTGCGCCAGCGTTTCGCCGCGCTCCATGGTGCGGTTGGCAATGGTCAGGCTTTTTGGGTTCTGTGCGGCGAAGTGCGTGGCGCACAGCTCTATCATTTCGCCAGCGCCGATGAACAGCACGTGCTGGTCGGATATCTTGTCGAAGATGCGCTGTGACAGGCGCACTGCGGCAGCGGCCATCGATACGCTGTGCGCGCCTATCTCAGTGGTCGAGCGGACTTCCTTTGCTACTGCAAAGGTACGCTGGAACAGCTGGTGCAGATAGGTGCCCAGGCCGCCTGCGGCATCCGCCTGGCGTACTGCATCTTTCATCTGGCCCAGAATTTGCGGCTCGCCCAGCACCATCGAATCCAGGCCGGAAGCGACCCGGAACGCATGGCGCACCGCATTATCCTGCGGCAGCGTGTACAGATGGGGCCGCAGTTCGGCGTAAGGCAGCTTGTGGAAATCCGCCAGGAACTGGGCAGTGGCGTCGATGGGGTTTTCCACCTGATTGGCCGCATACAGCTCGGTGCGGTTGCAGGTGGACAGGATCGCCGCCTCATTGCCGAAATCCTGGCCGTCCCGTCCAAACCATGAGCGCGCGGCAACCACTGCCTGACTGATCTGGTCAGGAGCAAAAGCGACTTTTTCGCGCAGAGAGACAGGCGCAGTCGTATGGTTGAGGCCGACAGCTAGCAGTTGCATGGCGTAGTGATAGGGGAGTGAGCCGCTATGGATGAGCCGCTATTATAGCGCGCTCCCGGTTTGCGTTTCATGACTTGCCGAAATGAACTATATATAAAGTGTTAAAAATAGTTTGTCATAAATCAAATATGGGCAATTTAATGTGAAAAGTTGTTCCTTCATTAAGTACGCTGTGGAAGCTTATCTGGCCGTGATGGCGGTCTATGACCGTTTTGACAAATACCATACCCAGCCCTATGCCGTCCGCCTTGACCTGGTCGCCATGCTTGAAGCGCTGGAAGCGCTGGAACAGCCTTGCCTGGTCGGCGCGTGCAATGCCATAGCCCTGGTCGCTGATGCTGCAGATGATCGTCGTGCCGTCGGCGCCTTGTTCAATTTGCAAGCTGCACGTGATCGTGGTGTCGGCGGGGCTGTATTTGATGGCGTTGGACAGCAGATTGGTCAGCACGCGCGTCATCAGGCTGCGGTCCACATTGACTGGGTATTCTTCGGCAGGGGTGTGGCTCAGGATGCGGATATTCTTGCTCTTCGATAAGGCCCACATTTCTTCGGTGGCGTCCAGCAGGATGTCCTGCATGCCGGTTTCTTCCATCCGGTAATTTTGCGATTCGGCGCGCACCAGCTGCACAAAATCGTCTGCCAGGCTGAGCGTCGCGCCAGCAGCTTTCTGGATGCGCGCGATGAATTCGGCCTGCGGTAGAGCGGTAGTCTGGTCCTGCTGCAGTTCCAGCAGTGCGAGGATGGACGCTTGTGGAGAGCGCATGTCATGCGAGATGAAATGCAGCGATTCATCGCGGCTGCGTTCGGCGCTGCGTATCGCCGTAATGTCGATGACACTAACGATCCAGCCTATCAGCTCCTTGCTGCCGGAATAGCAAGGCGCGCTCTTGACGATCAGGTTGCGGCCCTGCGTGTCCAGCACTTCTATGCCCTGGCTGATGGTGACGGTGTGCTGCAGGTCCAGCAGATTCCACCAGCTGAATTCCACGTTCGGCGTCTGGTCTAGTGCTTTGGGATTGCTCATGCCCGCAAACAGATAGGGCATCAGCGCGTCCTGCACATTCGGAAAGCCTATGCTGGCAAAGTAGGTTTTGGCGGGCTGATTTGACAGTAGCACGTTGCCGTCCACGGTCGTGACCAGTGTTGCGTCCGGCAGGCTGCTCAGGCTGTCGGTGACGAACTGCCGCAGATCCCGTACGCGGCGGGCCGCAACCTGCATCGCGTTGATGCGCTGTTCCAATGCATCCTGCAACGGGGCTGCCTTTGCCTTGTCAGGGCCTGCCAGTTCAGGCAGCAGGTGGGGTTCCTGGTCCAGCAGGATGAACTCTGCAGCCAGGTAGCGCATCGCCGCTTCCAGCCGGCGCCAGCTCCATAACGGATATGCCAGTACCAGCGTCAGCAACGTGGCCGACGGCGGCAGCCACAGGCCTGCAGCCAGTGCGGCATAACTGGCTGCCAGCAGCGCCACGCACACTATTGCCGTTACCAGCAGTGAAGTGCGTGGTGATAACAGAAAGTAGCAGATCAGCGTCAAGGCCACCGGCAGCAGGCAAGACAGCAGCGACAGCCAAGCCGGCGCAAACGAGATCGAGCGTCCGTCCAGCAGGCTGGCCAGGATATTGGCGTTGATTTCTACGCCCGAAATGACGCCGTCATTGCCGGACACCGGCGTGGGAAAGGAGTCCGCCATGCCGATGGCGGTCGGCCCTACCAGTACATATTTGTTTTTGAAGAATTCCGCAGGCACCTCGCCGCGCAGCACTGCTGCGTAGGGCACCGACTTGAAATGGCCGCTGCTGCCATAAAAAGGTATGTGCATCTGGTAGTCGCGCTGCCATACGTTCGGCGCGGGTGCGCTGCCATACTGTATCTGCCTTAGTGTGGCGGACAGCCGCGCGCCCGGCAGGTCGGCATCCTTGCCGGGTGCGGGCGGCTTGCCCAGATCTTTCATCGCCAGCGCAAAATGTGACCACCATTCACCGCGCGTGCCTTCACGCAGGAAGACGCTGCGCACGATGCCGTCCCTGTCCTGCTCGATATGGATGTGGGCCAGCTGGCGCGCGGCCGCTGCCAGCGCGGGGATCGGCAGCGTGGCGTTCAGGCCGGCGCCGGCGTCTTCAGAGTTCAGCGGCAGCACCACGCGGTTGCTGGCACTGACCGCCGCGGCCAGCACGGCATCGCCATTCGGCGATCCTTCGCGCGGGCTTTCCGGCTCGGAAAATTTGATATCCACACCGATTGCCAGCGGCTGCATTGCGGTCAGTCGGTTGATCAGTTCGGCATGCAAGGTGCGCGGCCATGGCCATTTGCCCAGTTCTGCAAGGCTGTAATCGTCGATGGCGACGATGATGACGTCATCGCGCGCCGGCCGCGAATTGGCCTGCATGAAGCGGTCATACAGGCTCAGGTCCAGCCGGCCCATCACGCCGGACAGGCTCAGCGCCGCGGCAAGCAGCAACAGCAGCACGCTGATGACCAGCCATTCCCGCAATGCGATGCGCTCTACACTGAGAACGGCATTGGCCTTCGCATCCGCGTTTTGCTTCATCATTGGCTGGTTTTTTCCGGGCTGTTATTGTGCTTATTGGGGCTTATCGAATCTTATCGGAGTTTGTTGGAGCTTACTGGTCTTGAGATTGCATTATTTTTGTGGTTTCGGCAAATCTACTTTTTTGCGCAATGCCAATTGGCCTATTGGCCCGATTTGACGGCGCCGCCGGTAGAATCCAGCGCCTCGCCGTTGCCGGTGACCCAACGGCTGTAGATGGTGATTTTTTGCGTCGACGAAAAGGCGCCGGTATAGCCATCGGCGTCTGTGGCGCGCACGCGTATGAAATACTGGCCCGCATCCGGACGAGGAATGAGCAGTTCCGGCTGATCCAGTTCCTTTGACAGATATAGGGAAGCAAACTTGGCATCGCGGCCTATCTGCACCAGGAATTTCTGGCCGGGTTCGGACGGCCAGTTGAATGACAGCTCCTTGCCACCCTTGTCGGCAAACGGCGCCATGTCCGGCTGTGGCGGCATCAGCACAAAGGTTTGCGCATCGCTGAAAGGCCCTTGGTCGGGTTTGCCGCTTTTATTGGTGACGGTGGCAGCGCGCCAGAAATAGGTGCCCGGCTTCAGGCTGTCTGCCGTTAGCCGTATGTCGCTGATGCCGGCTTGGTCCAGCACGATATTGCTGAATGCAGCATCGCCGGCGACTTGCAGCCGGTAGCTGTTGGCATCTGCAGCTTCGGTCCAGGAAAACTCCACCTTGTCGGCGCGCAGCTTGGCCTTGGGCTGTACGCTGAACGGCGGTTCCGGGCGAGCCTTCAGCGTGAAGGGTTGTATCACCGGCAGGCCTTCCAGGCCCAGTGCGTCGATGGCAGTGGTCCGTACAAAATAGCTGCCATCCGGCAGACCATCAAATTTGAAGCGAAAATCGGTAACAGTGCCGGTGCCTGCGTTTGTACCTGTATCTGTACCTGCACCGCTGATGCGGCTTTCGGCCAGCAGGTTCTGTGCGTTGGCATCGCTGGCAATTTGCGCGTGGTAGGCGGCGGCGCCGTCCATTTTTTGCACTGCTATTTGTACCGTCGGCTTTTCTTGCAACTGGTAGCCGTTGGCGAGTTCGGGCGGCAGCAACAGCGCCAGTGGCTTGCCGACCGACTGGCTGCTGACGATATTGCCCTGGCCGGCAGGCACCAGCACGGCATTCGGTTTCCCCTGCGTGCCTACCGCCACTTTGCCGGTCAGCACTTCATTGGCGATGCCGTTGTCATTAACGCCCACCCTGAAATGCGTGCCGCGCACGCCGGCAATTGCCAGTGGCGAACGTACTTCAAACCTGCCCTTGCTGGCTTCCAGCGGCGTGACCGTGGATTCCACTCGGCCCTGTATCAGCGTAATTTCGGTGCGTGGGCTCATCGTGTATTTAGCCATTCTCAGCTTGCTGAGCCTGACCTGGCTGTTGGATGGGATGGAGATACGCGATTTGTCCGGCAGCGCCAGCGACAGGAAGCCGTTACGGCTGGTGGTGACCTGGCTACCTTCGGCCAGCGTGGAGCCAACCTGTAGCACAGACTCACTGCCGTCGGCGTTCTTGGCGGTGGACTGGCCGGCCAGCGCGACGACGGTGGCGGTGCTCATTTCTTCAGGCAGCAATTCCAAGGGCACCAGGATCGCCGAGCCCACGGGAATGGTGCGGTCATTACTGATGCGGTTGCGCTTGCCGATGATGTTCCAGTTGCTGACCTTGTCGGTGAAGCGCAAGGCGATGGTGGATAGCGTGTCGCCTTTGAGGGCGTAGTAGGTAACGTCTGGGGGCGTGCTGATGATGGTGCCGGGCTCGCCTGCGGGCGCCGTTGCCGCGTAGGACGATGTGGAAAGAGTGAGCCCAGGACCTGCAATAGCCAGTGCCAGAAGGAAGGTGAAGCGAAAAGCGGTGGTCATGCAATCTCCTGGGTCTTGCCGGCTGCGCTGGTGCCTCTGCAGGCTGTACCTGGATCGGCGTTGCGCGCTTAAAAGTCTTGTTCTGACAATGTCGATGGAAGGAATAAATAGGGCGGCAATAAAACAGCGCGGCCCTGTATAACAGGGCCGCATTGTTTTTTGCTATTCGGCGGTGACCTGTTCCAGGCGATAGCCATAGCTGTACACAGGGGCCAGGCGGTAGCCGTTTTCAGGCCGTAGTTCCAGCTTGCTGCGCACACGCGAGATGTGCGTGTCCATGGTTCGCGAAGGGATGTCGATATCGCGCGACCATACTGCTTCCAGTATGTAGGCGCGTGACAGCGGGCGGCCCAGATTGCGGAACAGCAGCAGCGCCAGGTCGAACTCTTTTTGCGTCATTTCCACCGGCACGTCATTGATGCTGACACGGCCTGCGCGCGTTTCAAATTTGTAGATGCCGAATTGCAGATGCTCCGACATGGCCTGCGCAGGATAGGCGCGGCGCAGCAGCGCCTGCACGCGCGCGACCAGTTCGCTGCGGCGGATGGGTTTGATCATGTAGTCGTCGGCGCCCGCTGCCAGGCCGGCAACGATATCGTCTTCGCCGGAGCGGCTGGTCATGAACAGTACCGGCAATGTGGGGGACAGTTTCTCGCGCACCCATTGCAGGATTTCGGTGCCGCTGAGGTCAGGTACTTGCCAGTCCAGGATCAGCATGTCGTAGCTGTCGCGCCGCAGGTGGTGCAGCATTTCTTTGCCGCTCAGGAAGGGATGGCAGGAGTGGCCCGCCGCACTGAGTATGGTGCAGACTAACTCGAGCAAGTTGTTGTCATCGTCAAGTACGGCAATTCTCATAGGGGCCCACTTATAAAGTTATGCAATAGATAAGGCAGACAATGCAAACTGTGCCATTTTACATATTGATAAAAGCGCCATTGTACCTAATGATAAGTGAACTTTTCTATAATGAAACAATAAAGTTCAAAAAAACCACTTAATGTTGCTTTAGGGAATTAATGTGGCCGAAGTTAAGCAACGTTCTCAGAGTTTAGGCAAAAATGATAGTTAAAACCTATCGGCTACGATGGCCCGGAATTTGAGGATGTTGGCCGGCGCCATGAAAGCACCGGCCGGATTCGCCTGCAACTTAACCAGAACACATCGCTCATCACTTATCGATATTTATCAATATTTAACAATGAGTTCCAGTATAGTCAATAAGCTAATGGATTAACAAATTTAGCTGCGTGGTTTTACAAAATAGTTTCAGCTGCGCAGTTCTGCCTCTGGCAAGACCACGTTGACATCCAGTATCTCCAGGTTGCCCTGGCGGTCCAGTGATACCTTGATGTCGTCGGCGTTGACCTTGGTGTATTTGGAAATGACGGCGATCAGCTCTGCGTGCAGCGCCGGCAGGAAATCATAACCATCACGACCGCTGCGTTCGCGGGCAATGATGATTTGCAGGCGCTCTTTCGCAGTGTTCGCGCTTTTGGGCTTGGTGTTGAATAAAAAAGAGAGCAAGGCCATATTACTTTCCTCCAAAAATACGCTGAAGCAGCCCTGGTTTTTCGTAAGCGATAAAACGCAAAGGCACTTCCTTGCCGAGGAAGCGAGAAACGACATCTTCATACGCTTCGGAGACGTCGCTACCCTTCATGTGGATCGCAGGATTGCCCTGGTTGGACGCATGCAGCACGGTTTCGGATTCCGGGATGATGCCGATCAGCGGTATGCGCAGGATTTCCTGCACGTCGGTATAGGACAGCATTTCGCCGCCTTCGACACGCTTCGGTGAATAGCGCGTGATCAGCAGATGTTCCTTGACCGGTTCGCCGCCGTTTTGCGCGCGCTTGGACTTGGCCTGGATGATGCCGAGGATGCGGTCGGAATCGCGCACGGAAGACACTTCGGGATTGGTGACGATGATCGCTTCATCGGCAAAGGCCAGCGCCATGACGGCGCCGCGCTCAATACCGGCCGGCGAATCGCAGACGATGTATTCAAAATCCATCTTGACCAGGTCGTTGAGCACGCGCTCTACGCCTTCTTCGGTCAGCGCGTCCTTGTCCCGGGTTTGTGAAGCAGGCAGGATGAACAGGTTGTCGCAATGCTTGTCCTTGATCAGTGCCTGGTTCAGCGTTGCTTCGCCGCTGATGACATTGATCAGGTCGTAGACCACACGGCGCTCGCAGCCCATGATCAGGTCGAGGTTACGCAGGCCGACGTCAAAATCCAGCACGGCCGTTTTGTGTCCGCGTAGCGCGAGGCCGGAAGCGAAGCTTGCACTGGAAGTGGTCTTGCCTACGCCACCCTTGCCGGATGTCACAACGATGATTCTTGCCACAAAGAACTCCTTTTAGATATATATGCTGTATAGGTGTAGACGGTATGCCGTCTCAGCCCGTTGACTTGACCGATGATACTTCAATACTGTCGCCTATCAGCTTGATTTGTACCGGCTGGTTGGCCGCCAGCGCAGGCGGGCCGTTTTCAAAGGTGCGGTAAATGCCGGCAATGGACACCAGTTCGGCTTCCATGCTCATGGCAAAAATGCGCGCCTCGGTATTGCCCATCGCACCTGCCAGCGCGCGGCCGCGCAACGGGGCATAAATATGAATGCTGCCATCGGCAATGACTTCCGCGCCGTTATTGACGGACGCGGTAATGATCAGGTCGGCGCCGCGTGCATAGATGCGCTGCCCGGCGCGCACCGGTGTATCGATGACCATGGCGGGAATATTGCCCGTGGATTGCTGGGCTTGGGCTTGGGGAGCAGCAGCCGGCACAGGCTGCGCTTCCGGCGCCGCAGCGGCGGGAGCTACGGCCGCTGCTGCAGCCGCAGGGGCTGCAGGCAGGTCCACTTCCTGGCGCGGTTTGCTGACGATATCCAGGCTGAGTCCGTTGGCGCTGATGTCGGCATGGTCTTCGGCACGCGCATTGCGCACCGCGACCGGGTTCAGCCCAAAGGATTTGAACAGCGGGATCAGTGCGGCCCAGTCCAGCTTTTGTTCGCTGACCGGTTCTACGTCAATGACGGCGAATTCGTCGTCAAAAAAATCGGGCGTGCCGGCCGTCATATCCTTCAACGCTGTTTCGAGCGCAGAAGTGGACGCTTCATGCAAAATCACGGCAACTGCCACGACGGTCGATATCTTTATTTCTATGGGCTTGCGCGTGAGGCTGTTTTGCATAAATGGCAAATAAGTAAAAAACCAAGGGAAGCAGGGCTACCGTTCCCGTTTGCACCAAAACACTGCAAAGCCGGGAGCAAAAGCCTTATTTGCTTATAAAGCAGTCATCGTACCAAGCGAAGCGCAAGATTGCAAAAAATAGTCTTCCTATTTCGCGTCCGCTCCGTTTCCCTCAATGACCTGCCAGGTCATCGCCACGCCGGGCCGCCTGCGTCAGGCTGGCGGTGCGGCTCCCCATTGGGGCTGTCCGTTAGAACCGCCTATTCATCGCGGGCTTTCGATAGCTGTGGATGTTGCAAAAATGACTACTGACAGATTCTGTCATTTTACATGGTCACACTGGCTTCGCTTTAACAAAAAAACAAAATAGCCCCATCCTCTATCTCAAGGAACCATCATGCGCCTGTATCACCATCCCTATTCCGCCAGCGCCCGCCGCGCGGTCATGACTGCTCTCCATCTCGGCCTGCCAATGGAGCTGAAAAGCCTGGATCTGACCAACCTGCAGCAGCGCCGCCAGTTGACGGAGCTGAACGCCAACAGCAAGGTGCCGGTGCTGGTGGACGGCGACTACGTGTTATGGGAATCTTGCGCGATCATGCAGTACATGGCGGACATGACACCGGGCCAGACTATTTATCCCGCCGATGTGCGCACCAGAGTGGACGTCAACCGCTGGCTGTTCTGGCTATCGCAGCATTTCAGTCCGGCTCTTGGCATCTACGTGTGGGAAAACATGATGAAGGCGATGTACGGCGTCGGCGCGCCGGACATGCGCGAGCTGGAGCGCGGCAAGATCCAGATCGAACAGTTTGCGCAGGTACTGGACGACCATCTGCGCGGCAGGGAATGGATGTGCGGTAGCGCGCTGACGCTGGCCGACTTTGCCGTTGCGTCCCCGCTGATGTACATGGAGCAGGCCAGCCTGCCGCTGCAGCAGCATGAGCACATCCAGACCTGGTTTGCGCGGGTGCAGCAGCTGGATGCATGGCAGAAGACGGAGCTCAGCTAATGCGCTCAGGCTTTGTCTACCAGGCCAGCGTGCGCGTGCATCTGGCCGTGTATGCCTATACCGGTCGTTTTCATGGCCTGGCGGCAGTGTGCAGCGCAGTCGACAAGGCCGGCCGGTATCCTGCAGCAGGGCATCTGGCTGCAAATCTGGCCGCAATTCAGATGATAGATGTGTCTTCCCTGGCCGAGCAAGGCAACCGCTGCCTGGCATGGATGCTGGGCTGATTTTGCGGCACTGGCTGCTCTGGTGGTTCAGGAAGCTAGTAAGTAGGGATGTTTATTTCGCAATCTGGCGTGTTTATTTTTTATCATCGTCATAAGAAACGAAAAGAAATAATACGCTTATTGCAGATTCAGGTAATACTATGGGATAGTTCAGTGCATGAGAATTGTTGCAAAATGATACTGGCGCGTTGCCGAAGCCAGCTTCATTTTGCAACATTGTCTTGGCCATATGTCTGGCTATAGCTGTGCAAGTGCTTTATCAGCTTCATCGTATATTGAAAGGAAAGTTATGAAATATATTGAAGAAAATAGTGCCTTACTAAAGCAGTTGATGACGGTACCCCCGATGAGCGCGCAACAGTACGCCGTCGTGATGCGCAAACGTACAGATTCCCGCAGAAGGGCAGAAGACGCCCGTGATGCCAGCCTGGCCAATGCCCAGGCAAAAAAATCGGCGCAGGGCGCCTGACCTTGCAGCACCTGCTGCATAGCTGAAATTTGGATGGCAGCTAAGTAAAAAGAAAGCGGCAAGCTTTTCCGCCTGGCTGTCATCCCGTACTGTCCCTTCCTCACAGCTTCACTGCCTGTGCAGTACCGCCATCTGCGGTGCTGCCGTATTTCACCACCATCCGCACCGACAACACCTATTGAATCGCTATGCATGCTTGCTTTCTTGCACGCATCGACCCCATGTGATGGGCGGAGTAAGCTTAATAAATAAGTTTGAGATGAATGGAAGCGGCCAGCATAGGGATTTTGCAATCTGGCTATGCGTGGACGCCGGAGGATATACATGGAAACCGAATTGAAATTGGGCATACACCCGGAGCATGCCGGTACGTTGCGCAAGCATCCTTTACTAAAGCAATACTCAGCGGGCAAGCCGCGCCGGCAACGGATGTCGGACACCTACTTCGATACGCCGGAGTTGCTGCTATGGGGTAGTAAATGCGGCCTCAGGGTCAGGCATACGGGCAAGCGCTGGGTGCAAACGCTGAAGGGCGGCGGTGGCGCAGCAGGCGGCCTGCATCAGCGCCATGAATGGGAATCGGACATAGACGGCCCGTTGCCGGATATGGCCGCGCTGAAGGAGCTGGTCGCAGGCAAGAAGCCGTGGGCAAATCTGCTGAAAAGCGCCGGCCTGGAAAAAAATATACAAGCGGTTTTTACGGTGGAGGTGACGCGCACCATCTGGGATTTGCGCTTGCCCGGAGGCGGCGAGGTGGAGTTTGTGCTGGACCAGGGTCATGTGCAAAGCGGCAGCAGACGGCAGGAGATCAGTGAGGTAGAACTGGAACTCAACTCCGGCGAGCCCGCGCAGCTGTTTGAACTGGCGCTGGAATTACAGAAAAAAATCCCGCTGCGCATCAGTAACATCAGCAAGGCCCAGCGTGGATATAGCTTGTTTCAGCAGGGACAGCTTGCCAAGCCTGCGCAGCAGACTGCTTTGGCTATCAAGGCGGACAAGCTGGTCTTGCGCAAAAAAATGGATGCGGAGCAGGCACTGCGCGCGATGCTGGCCAATTGTGTGGCGCAAATACAAGGCAATGAATTAGGAGTGGCAGACAGCGATGCGCCGGAAAGCCTGCACCAGATGCGTGTTGGTTTGCGCCGCCTGCGCTCGGCATTGGGTCTCTACAAAGATATCGTCATTGTGCCTAAACAGGTACAGGAAGATATGGAGTGGCTGTCCGGCCAACTGGGGGCTACGCGCGACTGGGATGTGCTGGCGCATTCCACACTGGCTGTCATCGCGGAAGCGGCGGCCACCGTGCCGGTAAACATTCAACTGGAGCCGCTCAGATCCGCTGCATTGGCGGAGGCAGGTAAAAAGCACGGAGAGGCCGCGGCAGCCGTCAGGTCACTGCGTTTTGCGCGACTGATGCTGAACCTGAGTGCGCGTGCATATGGCGTCCGCTGGAATGCACCCGGTCAGCAAGAGGCGCAACAGGCCCTGGGCGGCAGCGTCGGCAAGTTCGCCGGCGCAAAGATGAAGCAGGCGCAGCACCGGCTGCACAAGCGCGGCAAGTCTGTGCATGATGCGAATGCGCTGGTCCATGCAGTGTCGGAAGGTATTGGGGGCGGCATGCATCTTGAAGCGCAGGGGCGGCACCGTTTGCGCATAGCCGCCAAAAAATTACGCTATACCACAGATTTTTTCCATTCGCTGTATCCAGCCCACCGCATGCAGCCTTACCTAGAGTCAATGACGGGTTTGCAGGAATTGCTGGGAGCATGCAATGATGCGGCGGTGGCGTCCGGCTTGCTGTCGCAACTGTTGCAGACTCATGCGGAGCTGAGCGGCCCCATCAATTTTGCCAGAGGCTATCTGGCGGCAGGTACCGGACAGGCGATCGCAGCGATGGAGAAGCAGTGGCGGCAGCTAGAGGCAATGGAGCTGCCGCGCATATGACCGGGCAGCCGGGCTGTCAGCTTGGCCGCTTAAGTTTTTTCAGTCCGCAGCTTTATCCCACGCAGGCGCAAAAGGAGGATTCACAAAACGCTTGTCCTTTTGAAGCTGCGCGATGGCGCGCCTGTCATCATCGTCCAGCACCAGCTTTAGCGCGTCCAGATTGGCCTGCTGGCTTTGCGGCCTTTGCGCCTTGGGGATGGCAGCCACGCCCTCCTGATCCAGCAGCCACTTTAAGGCAACCTGCGCAGGTGTTGCGCCATGCCTGGCGGCGATCGCGGCCAGAGCCTCGTTGTCGGCGAGTTTGCCCTGCGCCAGCGGGCAATAGGCAACGATAGGAATGCCCTTGCTTGCCAGGTAGCTGCGCACCGGCGTCTGGTCCAGCAGCACATGGTATTCAATCTGGTTGCAGGCAATTGGCGCGCCTATGTCTTCTATCGCAGTGCGTAACAACTCTACCGTAAAATTGCATACGCCCATTGCGCGGATGCGGCCCTGCTCCTTCAATTTGGCCAGCGTTTCAAATACCGCAGCAAGGTCCATCTCCTTGCTTGGCCAGTGCACCATGAACAGGTCCACGTACTCCAGCTTCAGCTTGTCCAGGCTGGTGTCGAAAGAACGGATGATTGCATCCGGCGCCAGGTTGGTATGCCACACCTTGGTTGTCACATGCAGATCTTTGCGGGCGACATTGGAGGCGGCGATTGCAGCGCCCACCGCTTCTTCGTTGTTGTACATCGCCGCCGTGTCTATGTGCCGGTAGCCCAGTTCCAGCGCACTCTCCACAGCAATGCGGCAATCTTCGCCCTCCATGCGGAAGGTGCCGAGGCCCAGGCTGGGAAAGCTGATTCCTTGTGTCTGTATCGTATTCATCGTTTCACTCATGGTGGGATTAGATGGGATGGCGAAAAATGCCAGGCTTGTTTTTCACAAAGGCTGCGATGCTGCATCGTGTTCTGCGATATGTTGCCATATCGTGAAAATTGGCGCTTTGACACGCAAATTTTAGCTGGCAGGCCCGGATCTTTAGCCTCAGTAATCCTTGGAATTTTCTGACCGGAGCGGCAAAGACCGCACGACAGAATTCTGTGCCTGCGGCGCTTCTTTTGCGATGGCGCGGTGGTTACTTGATAAGTGACCGGGCAGCAGCAATCAAAAAGTATCGCTGTGCTGCTCTTGAAGCTTCAAGTGGCGTATATGGCACTGCTGTGCCAAAACTTTATTGCGGACGACAACATCCGGTATGTAAGGAACTGCTGCCTGTTTATCCTGTGCTGCAATGGCCTCACCATGTGTGCACAGATCGCGCTGCAACACCGCAATAACCGCCTTGCAGCGTCTTTTCCACATGGCACATCAGGAGAGCAGCATGAGCACAGTTGCAACAGCAAATAATCTCAAAGGAAAAATCAGGGTAGGCATTGTCGGCGCTGGCACCTGGGCGGAATACGGGCACATCCCTTCGCTGAAACTATTGCCGGAATTTGATATTACCGCCGTGTATAGCCGCGACCAGAAAAAAGCCGATGCGGTCGCGCAGCGTCACGGTATCCGCTATGCAGTCAATTCACTGCAGGAGCTGGTGCAGCATCCGGAAGTGGACCTGGTGCTGGTACTGACGCCTGCGCCGCAGCATGAGGAAGGCATACGCGCCGCCATCGCCGCGGGCAAGGATGTGTATTGTGAATGGCCGCTGACGCCCAGCAAGGCGCTGTCGGCGGAATTGATGCAGCTGGCCGACGAGGCAGGTGTGCGCCACATCGTTGGCTTGCAGCGCCGTCTGGCGCCAGGCTACCGTTATGTGCGTGATCTGCTGGCGCAAGGGTATATCGGTGAATTGCGTTCGATACGTCTGCATGTCAGCGTTGAATATTTTCAGCGCCAGCGTATCGCCGCGTTGTATTACACGGTGCCGGAAGCGAATTTTTCCAGCCTGCTGTCGATTTATGGTGGCCACTTCCTTGATGTGCTGTTGACGCATTTCGGTTCTCCGCAGACCTTGAGCGGCCTCACCGTTAACCAGTTCAAGGAAGTGACGTTGATAGAAACCGGCGAGACGCAGCCTCACACCAGTGCGGACCAGGTGGTGCTGGCGGGTACGTTTGCCAACGGCGCCGTGCTGTCAGTACATCTGGAGGCGGGCAAGCGCAATAACTTTGGCGTGCAGCTGGATATTACCGGTTCAGAAGGGGATTTGAAGATATCCAACAGCACCAGCTTTGGCGATGCTTTCAACCTGATACAAGGCGCGCGGGGTGATGCGCAGCAACTGAAAGAATTACCGGTGCCCGCAGAATACAACTGGGTGCCCAGCAGCAACCTGGGCGGCAGTGCGCTGGAGCTCGCGCATCTGTATGCTGCCTATGCCAGGGATGTACGGGAAGGTACCGCGCTGGCGCCGACCTTCCGAGATGCGTTGAAGATGCATGACCTGATCGCCGATATCGACACGTCCAGCCGGACAGGCATGCGTGTTACGCTGACCTGATCTGCGCAGCCGGAGTATGCCTTTCCTGCGTGCCGACCAGCGCAAAGTAGTCGGCAATGCGGGCGGCGCGCCATGCAAGATCGCGATGCGCGCCCTCACGGGCGGCAATGCTGCAGGCCGCCCGCGACGCGCGGCCGCCATCGCCCAGCACCACAGGCACGCGAGTGGTGCCATGCTGCTGCAAAAGCGCCGCCACTTCTTCCGGTAGTGCGGGCGCCGACGCGAGCCATTCACGCGCGCCGCTAAATGCATCCCTGCGCATCATGTCTATCATGTAATCGCTGACAGAATGCAGGCGCATGGGCGCGCCTGGCGTCCAGCCTACCATCGGCAGGATTGGCGCAAGTGACGGTACTGCATGGTTGGCGTATAGCTGCGTACCCCAGTAGCGCTCGGCGACGCGCGCAAAATGCGGCAGGTCGGCAATGGCGAGCAAGCCGCTGTCTGCCAGCGGCAGGATTTCAACCTTGGGTTTGGTAATGACCACCGTGTCATTGGACACGTCCACATACAGTGCGCCGAACTGGAATGCATTCTGGAAGTAGCTTTCCCTCAGCGCCCCCCATATGTGGCGGATGATGCCGCCACCACGCAGGAAAGCGACCAGCGCCAGTTCCACCGGATGTTGCGGCTGGTTCAGGCGCTGCTGTATGCGTTGCTGGACGTCCAGGCTGATTTCTGTGCAGCGTCCCTTCGGGTAAGGCTTTTCTGCATCGGCGCCAAGCAGCGGCGTCAGCAGGGCGTCGGTTTCCGCGCGCACGACCAGCAGGTACTGCTCCAGTTCTGCCAGCAGCGGCGTCAGAAACTGCCGCGTCAGATCAGCTTGCAAGAGCGTTACGGGGGCAGGCTCCTGCGATAGCAGGGGTCTGTTTATAGAGGGGCGTACGTTTCTTATCATTCAGATGGCGTTATGTTCTTCCAGGGAGCTGTTCCTGCTCCGTCGCGCCAGGAAGGCGACGCTGGCATTTTACCGTAGTCTGCCTGTTGGAAAACGCTATGCAGCGGCCGTATTGGCGAGCATCCGATGTATACTGAGGAACATTGTTAAATGTGTTAAATCATTCTGCCCGGCATTTGTATATTGCCGTACGGCATGATCTGGGCCTGCAATCGGGGTACCAGAGGCAATACAAGGCACCGCTACAGCGGAACAGGAAAAATGTGAGCGCTGCACCTTACGACTACGACATTACTGAAAGGCTGCATACCAGTGAGAGGTCACTGGTATACCGGGCATCGTCCGTGCAATTCAATACTGGCGTCATTGTCAAGATACCTAACAAGGAATCTCCGTCTTTCCAGGAAATAGCCCAGTTCAAGCGCGAATATGCGATCGCGCGGCGCTGTTCACACGCAGGCGTCGTACAGCCGCTTGCGCTGCGGCAGGAAGCAGGGCGCTGGACGATGATCCACGAAGATATCGGCGGCCAATCGCTGAACCGGCTGCTGCGCGAGCATTGGCCGCAAGCTGGTGATACGGCGGTTCCGCATGGTATTGCGCTGGACGACTTCTTCGACATTGCGCTGCAACTATGCGCGGCACTGGAAGTTGTCCATGGCAATGGCATCATCCACAAGGACATCAATCCATCCAACCTGGTATGGAACCATGCGCAGCGCAGGCTGCAACTGATCGATTTCGGCATCGCCAGCGAGCTGGGCCAGGAAACGCAGCGCATAGACAACCCCAACATGCTGGAGGGCACGCTGCGCTATATGGCGCCCGAGCAGACGGGGCGCATGAACCGCATCGTTGACTACCGTGCCGATTATTATGCCGTCGGCGCGACCTTTTATGAACTGCTGGCGGGGCGGCCGCTGTTCGCCGCAACCGACGCGATGGAACTTGTGCATTGCCATATCGCGCGCATTCCGGACTGGACGCTGCCTGAGCTTGCCCTGCTGCCGCCTGCCTTGCTGGCAGTGTTGCAGCGCCTGCTGGAAAAAAACGCCGAGCAGCGCTACCAGAGCCTGCAAGGATTGCAGCGAGATCTTGAGTTATGCCGGCAACTGGCGCGAGAACCTGCGCAGACCCATGGTCTGGCTGCAGGCTTGTCGGACCATAGCGGCAAGTTCCTTATCCC
>JAYSKH010000251.1:0-1310 GCA_043726505.1 Undibacterium sp.
GGCAGGAAAGGCGCAGGGGTTTTCGCCGCGGCACGGTGGCGCGGATAAGAAAAAATGTTTTTTGGTGCGATATTCATGGCCCGCATTGTACCGGAAAAGCTATTTCCCCGCCGGATTGTAGGGCCATTTTTCTTAGAATAATCATGGGGTTGCGGGAATTTTTTCTTTAAATGCACCGAATTTGTAAGTGTGTGCCTGGATTGGCTGTTTGGCATCGACGGTGCAATGGCCTGCTTCATGGCCGGGCTGGCATTGAAGTGGAGGTTTTACTCAGGTGGCGCGATACGCTAAGCTGGCGGGATTAGGACGACTATCAGGCGACTATCAGGCGACTATCAGGCGACTGCGGTGCATGCTGTTTGCGCCTTGCCGCGCCTGGAACGAATTTTTGGCCGTAAGGCCCCTATGACGGATAAATTGAAAATAATGTCGATAATTCCCCAAGCGCTGCTCCGGTCGCTGTTTGTGCTCACCATGCAATTTCTGCTGGCCGCTTTTCTGGCGATTGCCGGTAATGCGCACGCGCAGGGCCAGAAAGCCGAAACAGGCGGCGCGTCGCATCCCTTGCTGTGGGAGGTCAAGGGTGCCAGTAACTCGGTATTCCTGCTGGGTTCCATACACGTCGCGAGGCCAGATTTTTATCCGCTGCCGGCCTATGTGGAGCAGGCCTACGCGCAAGCCGATATCCTGGCCGTAGAGGTGGACCCGAGTGCGGCGGATGTCGCAGCGAGGATGGTGCCTTACCTGACCTACAAAGCGGAAGACAGTCTGCAACAGCATATTACGCCTGCGACGTGGCAGAAACTGTCGGCCAAAATGGGGCCTTCGCTGGAACAGATGAAGTCGCTGAAGCCTGCAATGCTGTCAGTAGTGATGGCCGTGGGGCTGTATACGCAGATGGGCTTTAATCCCGATGCGGGTATAGACCTGCACTTTCTGGCACGCGCCAAGGCTGATAAAAAGAGTGTGGTGGAGCTGGAGTCGATAGAGTTTCAGGCAGCCGTCCTGGGCGGCCTTGGCGATCAGGATGGTGAATCCATGCTGGCCGACGTACTGGACAGTTTTGAAAACGGCGAAGCTGTGGCTTACGTCAATGATCTTGCCAAAGCCTGGAAAAGCGGCGATGAAAAAGGCCTGGTCGAGCAACTGTCCAAAGAAGCCAGTAAAGACCCGGGTTCAGCCAGGGTAATGAAATTGCTGATCCAAGACCGCAATCCGGAGATGGCAAATAAAATCGGCAGGCTGTTCCGCGATGGCCGCAAGGTGTTTGTAGTCATCGGCGCAGGCCATCTGGTCGGCGACGGCAGCGT
>JAYSKH010000252.1:0-3022 GCA_043726505.1 Undibacterium sp.
CAGTTCGGGGTCGGTGTTGCTGCACATTGTTGACGGCGGATGGCTGCGGAAAAACGCAATACGTTCGTCTTTCTCCTGCGCCGACATGCGCACATCGGCGCCTATGTCCTTGGCCACCCATTGCTCAAAGGCCTCGTCATCATGCGGCTGCGCATATTTCACAAAGGCCAGCGTAATCGCCGGCACCAGAAACAGCGACAACAGTGAGTAAAGGAAGGCCTTGAACAGGCTTTTGCGGAATTCTGTGTTTTGCGTCATGGGTAAATACCAGATATCAGTGACCAGTTTTAAAAAGAGACGGGCGATTGGTAAGCGAACCGGTAAGCACGCCCCACCAATGTTATCTTTATTTTAATCTTATTTTCACTCAGGATCGTGTTTTTTTGTCACTAATGTAGTTTTCACATCTGTAGGGGCGGCGGTGCGCCACCCTTGCCGCCGACGCGGCTTAAGCTGGTAGCAGGTATCCCAGGATAAGCCACCGTCTTGCTGGCACAAACTACCGCTGATAGCCTGCAACTCTCCCATCACATAAAAAGACATCATGACTACAGCCCCCACGGATAGCGCCGCCAAATTCACCGCGCGCGCCGCAGAGTATGAAGAGCAAAGCCGTATTGCACTGGCCGGCTACGATGCCTGCCACGAGCTGGCAGCCTGCGTACTTGCGGCGGCACTAGGCAATGGAGACGGCGGAGCCGAGGCCCATATACTGATCGCCGGCGCAGGCGGCCCGGCAAAGGAAATCACGCTGGCCGGGAAGCTGGAGCCGGGCTGGCGTTTTACCGCAGTGGACCCATCACCAGCCATGCTGGAGATTGCCGTGGGCAAAATAACCGAGGCTGGCATGTCGCAACGGGTAGATGTGATTGAAGGCACAGTGGAAGATCTGCCGCAACACGCGCTCTTCGATGCCGCCACGCTGATAGGCGTATTGCACCATCTGCCGGGCGACGATGCCAAGCTCGACATATTGCAATCCATCGCCACCCGCTTGAAGCCGGGCGCACCGCTGATCCTGGCCTGCAACCGTTTTGCGTATGCCAGTCAGCCGTTGTTGCTGAAAGCTTGGGCCGAACGCTGGCGGCAGCAAGGAGCGAATGCGGATGAGGTAAAAGCCAAGCAGGCCAAGATATTGCAGGGCGCGGACCCGCCGCATTCTGAACAGGCAGTGGCGGCGCTATTGGCGGAGGCGGGTTTTGAAGCGCCGCTGCTGTTTTTTTCCAGCCTGTTCTGGGGTGCGTGGATTGCACGGAAGGCTGAAATAGCAAGCCAAGCAAGCTAAGCAAGCCAATCAAGCTGAGCAAGCCAGCGTCTGTCTTATTTTGATTCTGTATACAGCGGCAGTATTTCCTTCAGTATCGCTTCCGAACGGCGCTGGCCATAGCCCTTGCCATAAGCGCTGGATGTAATCGCCACCACCATATCAAGGCTGGGCACCACATAGATCTTGTTGCCGCCGTTGCCGGAGGCGAAGGAAACCGGCACTTTGGTGCCCTTTATGTCCTGCACTTTGTAGTACCAGAAATAGCCGTAGCTGTCGGCATACGGATCGCTGTCAGATATCGCAAAGCGCGGTTTCAGACTCTCTGCTATCCACGCGGCGCTCAGCACTTGGCGGCCCTGGTAGCGGCCATTGTCCAGCACCATCTGCCCTATCCTTGCGAGATCGCGCGCCGTCAGCGACAGGTTGCCCTGCCCTTTCGTATGTCCCTTGCTGTCACTGGCCCATTGCCATTGCGTGATGCCCAGCGGCTTGAACAAGGCTTCACCGGCAAAACTTGCCATGCTTTGCCCAACAGCCTTCTCCACCACAATACCCGCAGTGTAGGCGGTCAGCGAGTTATACCGGTAGCGCATGCCCGGCGCGTCCGCGCGCGGCACGGCATAGGTGAATGAAAACGGATCGGCCGCCTCATCCATCTTGTCTTCATTACCGGGAGAATCAGGGTCTTCATCAAAGGCGGCGAGGCCGGAGCGCATTGTCAGCACATCCTGCAGACGGACATCGCCGATGGCAGTGCCGCGCGTATCGGGCCAGTATTGCTGCACGGTGTCTGACACGCTGTGGATTTTGACGCGGTCCAGCGCCGCGCCAGCCAGCAAGGACGTGATACTTTTTCCGGCGGAACGGATATCGTGCAAGGTGGTAGGCAGTTCGCCGTTGTAATACTGCTCGCCGATGATGTTCCCATGGCGCAGCACGATGACGGCTTTCAGATCGGGGTGTTCATCCTGCTTCCATTGCGCCAGCGTGGCGCTGAGAGCGGCATCATCCGGTGCCGACGCTGCGGAGGAAAGGCCGCCGCAGACCGCCAGCGCAGCGACTATTACAAGCCGCCGCGGGTCTGCGATGAAACGGAAGAGGTTCATCGTCACGGCCGGTCTATATTCGGCATCCACACCCGCAACAGCGAATACAGGCGCTCCAGGTCGATAGGTTTGGCCAGGTAATCCGACATGCCGGCATTCAGACATTGCTCCTGGTCGTCTTTCATGGCCTTGGCGGTGATGCCGATGATAGGCAGTTTCTGGAAACGTTCGTCCTTGCGGATATTGCGCGTGGCTTCCAGGCCGTCCATGCCCGGCATCATCACATCCATCAGCACCATATCGATGTCGCTGACTTCATCCAGCTTGCGGATGGCCTCAAAACCATCGCGGCCGATTTCCACCTTGGCGCCCTTCTGTTCCAGCGCACTCGTCAACGCAAAGATATTGCGGATATCGTCATCCACCAGCAGGATGCGGCGGCCTTCCAGTATCTGGTCGCGGTTGCGCACATTCTTCAGCATCGTCTGGCGGTCGCTCGGCAATTCGGACTCCACCTTGTGCAGGAACAGCGTGACCTCATCCAGCAGGCGCTCTGGCGAACGCGCGCCTTTGATGATGATGGAGCGCGAATATCGCTGCAGCTCTATCTCTTCAGCACGGCTCAGGTTGCGGCCCGTATACACAATCACCGGCGGGAAAGAGAAAATTTCTTCGCTGGACATACGCTGCAACAACTCGTGCCCCTGAA
>JAYSKH010000253.1:0-28947 GCA_043726505.1 Undibacterium sp.
GCTCGACCGTCGGCTCGTTGACGTCGATCTTCTGGAAGCGGCGTGACAGTGCATGGTCCTTTTCGAACACGCCCCGGTATTCGTTGAACGTGGTCGCGCCAATGCACTTTAGCTGGCCGCTCGACAGGGCAGGCTTCAACAGGTTCGACGCATCAAGCGTGCCGCCGGAAGCCGAACCGGCGCCGATGATCGTGTGAATTTCGTCAATGAACAACACGCCATTCGGCGTATCCTTCAACTGCTTCAGCACGCCTTTCAGGCGCAACTCGAAATCACCACGATATTTGGTGCCGGCCAGCAGCGCGCCCATGTCCAGCGAGTAGACAACGGCGTTCTGCAGGATTTCAGGCACGTCGCCCTGCGTGATGCGCCATGCGAGGCCCTCGGCAATGGCAGTCTTGCCCACGCCGGCTTCGCCAACCAGCAGCGGATTGTTTTTACGGCGACGGCACAGGATCTGGATCACGCGCTCGACTTCGCTATCGCGGCCGATCAACGGATCGATCTTGCCTTCGGCAGCGGATTTGTTCAGATTCTGCGTGAACTGATCCAGCGGGTTTTCTTTTTGCTGGCCTTCAGCCTGCGCTTCTTCCACGCCTTCAGACGATTTGGCAGGGTCAACGTGCTGATCCTTGCGCACGCCGTGCGAGATGAAGTTGACCACATCCAGGCGGGTCACGCCCTGCTGGTGCAGGTAATAGACCGCATGCGAATCTTTTTCACCGAAGATCGCGACCAGCACGTTCGCGCCGGTTACTTCCTTCTTGCCGTTGGAAGCGGATTGCACGTGCATGATCGCGCGCTGGATCACGCGCTGGAAACCCAATGTAGGCTGGGTATCCACTTCACTGGTGCCAGGTACGGTCGGCGTGTTGTCGCTAATGAAGTTGCTTAGGGTTTTGCGCAAATCTTCAATATTGACTGCGCAGGCGCGCATCACTTCGGCAGCCGAAGGATTGTCCAGCAGGGCCAGCAATAAATGCTCGACCGTGATGAATTCATAACGAGCCTGCCTGGCTTCCACAAAAGCCATGTGCAAACTGACTTCCAATTCTTGCGCAATCATACTTCCTCCATCACACATTGCAGGGGATGTCCTGCCTTACGAGCGTGCGTCAAAACGAGTTCCACTTTAGTCAAGGCGATATCCTTAGAATATACGCCGCAAACGCCTCTACCGTCCCTGTGCACCTTGAGCATAATCTGCATCGCGGTTTCCCGGTCTTTATTAAAGTACTCCTGAATGATCGCTACGA
This sequence comes from Undibacterium sp., assembly GCA_043726505.1. Lineage (GTDB taxonomy): Bacteria > Pseudomonadota > Gammaproteobacteria > Burkholderiales > Burkholderiaceae_D > Undibacterium. Next base: position 1,257 of record JAYSKH010000253.1, read on the forward strand.
CAAATTCCATCGGCGTGTAGTCGTCGTTCAGTAAGGTTACCTGGTACATGGCCGGCGGCTTCAGCTTTTGGGCCTGCCGCTCCAGTATCGTACCGTTTTCGTGCTTATTTCCCATACGTATATTCTAGTACGTTGATCCGTTAGCGAGTTAAATAATAAGAGCATTATTTAGCCCCTTTTAGAATGTTACGCGTTTTCTGTACTTCCCGCAGATGGAGACCAATTTCTATTCATCAAGTGCTTTTGCGATGCTTTAGCAACACATTGCGCAATGGATAGAATTAAGTGAAAAAACAACAATGTTACAACGACCATGGAAATATCTTGACTTTACCTTTTTTTCCGCCAAGAATGATATTTATTGACAAGATTATGTTGCACTTGTCAATAGAAGTGAGCAAGTTTAGGGGGAGGTAGCGTAGTGCTAGGTTTCTTGCTTTTACGGCTCGTGTGATTAGTTTTTATTTGAAAGATGCATTATGGCAACAGGTACCGTCAAGTGGTTCAATGATTCCAAAGGTTTCGGCTTTATCACTCCGGATGACGGCGGTGAGGATTTGTTCGCCCACTTTTCCGCAATCCAGATGAACGGCTTCAAGACCCTCAAAGAAGGTCAAAAAGTAACGTTCGAAGTCACGCAAGGCCCTAAAGGCAAGCAAGCTTCCAACATCCAAAACCCTTAATCTCACGATCAGGATTTTGTCTAAAAAGCCCCGCTCACGCGGGGCTTTTTTTATCTGCGCACCCCTCTGCATTGCCATAGCGCGCCGCCCTCCCCATTCCCTTTATAACGCAGCACGCCGCGTTATCGCCGACACGATCTTTATCTTTACTTTCTGCTTTGCAGAAGCCCGGACGCCAAATACAATCAGGGCCATACAAGCTGTCCGCATTTTTTTGATACGCAGCCCGCACCTGTCATCACCGGCCAGACCATGAAACTCCGCTACAAGATCATCCTGTTCGCCATCATTCCGCTGCTGCTCGCCTTCCTCGGCATTGCGCTGGCGGTGCTGCATCAGACCACGCTGCTCGCGCAGCAGCAGCGCTCTACCGTAGAACAGGCGTATATGGCCAGCAAGGAGGCAGAACTCAAACACTATGTAACGCTGGGCACGGCGGCCATCTCCGAGCTATACAACTCCGATAAGGCAGATGCGGAAACCATGGAGCAGGCCAAGGAGATCCTGGCGCGGCTGGATTTTGGCAACGACGGCTATTTCTATGTGTACGACATGCACGGCAATAACCTGATGCACCCACGCCAGCCCGAACTGGTCGGCCGCGACCTGTGGGAACTGACCGACCCCGAAGGCAACCGTACGATACAGAACCTGATCGCCAAGGCGCAGCAAGGTGGCGGCATCGTTCCCTATATGTGGGAGAAACCGTCCACGCACAAGATGGCACCCAAGATGGGCTACGTCGTCGCACTCAAAAAATGGGGCTGGATGCTGGGCACCGGCATCTACCTCGACGATGTGGATACGGCGCTCAACAAGATCGACGTACAAGTTGCTAAAAACATACAAAGCACGATGTTCTGGATTACCGGCATCGCCGTCATCAGCGCGGTGCTGGTGGCGATGTGCGGCCTGGCGCTGAATATCAGCGAATCAAGAGTGGCGGAAGCCAAACTCAAGGTGCTGGCGCAAAGCGTGGTCAGGTCGCAGGAGGATGAACGCGCGCGCCTGTCACGCGACCTGCATGACGGGCTCAGCCAGTTGCTGGTATCAATCAAGCTGCAGATAGAATCCGGCCTGGCCAAACTGATGAGCCGTCCCCCGCAGGAAGACGCCGCCAAAACCTCATTCACACGCGCCACCACGCAGCTCAACGACGCGCTGGGCGAACTGCGCCGCATTTCACACGACCTGCGCCCGGCCATGCTGGATGACCTGGGCCTCGCGGCCGCCTTTGAACAACTGGCCGGCGAGTTTGCCGCAAGCTCGTCGCTGCCGGTACATTTTGAAGCGCACGGCCATACATCCGGGCTTTCCGAAGTCGGCAATACGGTATTATTCCGTGTCGCACAGGAAGCACTGATGAATATCCATAAACACGCCGCGCAGGTCACCGAGGTCAGCATGCTACTGTCCGGTGATGCAAGGCAGATCCGGCTGCTGATTTCCGACAACGGCGCCGGCTTCGACGTGGCCGGCATCGCCGGCAACCCCAAACGCGGCATAGGACTAAGCACTATGAAAGAAAGACTGGACACAGTCAAAGGCCAACTGGAAGTCCACTCCGGCACCGGCGGCACCCAGGTCATCGCCAGCATCCCCAGCAGCAAGGATTCGCGGGCATGAACATGAGCATGAGCCACAGCCTGATCAAGATTTTTCTGGTGGACGACCACCCGCTGGTGCGCGACGGCCTGAAGGCCAGGCTGGAAACCATTCCGCATTTTTCCGTAGTCGGCGAAGCCGGCAATGCCGAAGAAGCACTGCAGAAAGCCGCCGGCACGGCCATCGACCTGGTGCTGATGGATATCAACCTCAACGGCCACGGCATGAGCGGCATGAATAATATGACCGGCGGCAGTAACGGGAACGGCATCACGCTGACCGCGCGCTTCGCGGCGGAATACCCAGGCATCAACGTCATCATGTTGTCCATGCATGACAAGGCAGAATACGTCACGCAAGCCATGCAGGCCGGCGCGCGCGGCTACGTGCTGAAGGATGCGCCGGCAGAGCACATCATCGCTGCAATAGAGTCCGTCATGTCCGGCAACACCTACCTCAGCGCAGGTTTGCCGCAGCCGGGCAACAGCGCATCATCGGCTGCCGCGCTGACGCAAAGGGAACAGGACATACTGAAAAGCATCGCCACCGGAAAATCCAACAAGCACATCGCGCAGGAGCTGGGCCTCAGCGTGCGCACGGTGGAAACGCATAGGCTGAACATCAAGCGCAAGCTCAGCATAGAAGGCCAGGCGGATCTTATACGCTACGCGCTGAGCCAGAATCTGTTCTAGAAAACCAAAGAAAAAGCCGGCGCTAAGGCCGGCTCGGCTTTTCACTGAAAAACAAAGGGCACGCAAACATACCCGTTGTTATTCAAATCAATCACATATTCTCTATCATCACTTCACCAAAACCGGAGCACGAAACCTGTGTCGCGCCTTCCATCAGGCGTGCGAAGTCGTAAGTCACTTTCTTCGAGGCGATGGATTTTTCAGTTGAGCTGATGATCAGGTCGGCCGCTTCCAGCCAGCCCATATGGCGCAGCATCATTTCGGCGGACAGGATCAGCGAACCGGGGTTCACATAGTCCTTGCCGGCATATTTAGGCGCTGTGCCGTGGGTTGCTTCAAACATCGCAACGGAATCGGACATATTGGCGCCCGGGGCGATGCCGATACCGCCTACCTGCGCTGCCAGCGCGTCAGAGATATAGTCGCCGTTCAGGTTCAGGGTGGCGATGACGCTGTATTCATTCGGGCGCAACAGGATCTGCTGCAGGAAGGCATCCGCGATTGAATCCTTGACGGTGATGTCGCGTCCTGTCTTGGGATTCTTGAATTTGCACCATGGACCGCCGTCGATTAATTGTGCGCCGAATTCTTTTTGCGCCAGCGCGTAAGCCCAGTCACGGAAGCCGCCTTCCGTGTACTTCATGATATTGCCTTTGTGGACGATCGTCACGGTAGGCTTGTCATTGTCGATGGCGTACTGGATGGCTTTGCGCACCAGGCGCTCTGTACCTTCGCGGGAGACTGGCTTGACGCCGATGCCGGAAGTGTCGGGGAAACGAATTTTCTTGACGCCCATTTCCTTGACCAGGAACTCGATGATTTTCTTCGCGCCGTCGGAGCCTTCTTGCCATTCGATGCCCGCGTAGATATCTTCGGAGTTTTCGCGGAAGATGACCATGTCGGTTTTTTCAGGCTCGCGCACCGGGGATGGCACGCCCTTGAAATAACGCACGGGGCGCAGGCACACATACAGGTCCAGCTCCTGGCGCAGCGCCACGTTCAGCGAACGGATGCCGCCACCGACCGGCGTTGTCAGCGGGCCCTTGATGGAAACAACATAGTCCTTGACGGCTTGCAGCGTTTCTTCAGGCAGCCATACGTCGGGTCCGTATACCTTGGTGGATTTTTCGCCGGCAAAGATTTCCATCCAGCTGATCTTGCGCTGGCCGCCGTAGGCCTTGGCAACCGCTGCATCCACTACCTTGATCATGACCGGGGTGATATCAACGCCGGTACCGTCGCCTTCGATATAAGGAATGATAGGATTGTCTGGAACCGTCAGCGAAAAGTCGGCATTGACGGTAATTTGCTTGCCTTCAGCAGGAACTTTAATATGTTGGAACATCGTGCTCTCCGTAGATTTTGGCGACTGGGCGTTGACGCTATCGCTTGGATACCGTTTATGTAGTTCGTTTATGTGTCGCCTGTATGTTGCGTATACAAGTCTCGCAGTGTAGCGCTGGCCTATACGCTGGATGCCTGGGTACTACCCTGCATCAGCAAATGTGCATTCAACTCCGCATTCAACTCTTATATAAGACACAAGACTACCGTTTTGTATTATGCACCAGTATTTTACTGTATGCCATCATTTTGCGGCACCGGCGCATGTTAACATGAGGCCAGGAAACGCGCTCCCGTCCGGGTGCAACCCGTCGGCGCATCGCTACCCTCCCCGTCCCGGCACTTACCGCAGATTTGCATGAAACTGATATTGTTTAATAAGCCCTTTGATGTGATGTGCCAGTTTTCCGCGCATCCTACCCGCCCTACGCTGGCCGATTACCTATCCATCCCCGGCATCTACCCAGCCGGCCGTCTGGATGCGGACAGCGAAGGCCTGATCCTGCTGACCGATGACGGCAAGCTGCAGCATACGATCAGCCACCCGGATCACAAACAGCCCAAGACTTATCTGGTGCAGGTGGAAGGCAAGCCAGCCGCTGCCGCGCTGGACAAGTTGCGCCAGCCTATGGATCTGGGTGACTTTATTACGCAGCCCAGCATCGTCAAGCATATACAGGAACCGCAATGGCTGTGGCCGCGCAATCCTCCAATACGGCACCGCGAAGAAATTCCTACCAGCTGGCTATGCATGATCCTGTCGGAAGGAAAGAACCGGCAGGTGCGCCGCATGACAGCAGCAGTCGGCCTGCCTACGCTGCGGCTGGTGCGTAGCTCGATCGGCAACTTTTCACTGGAAACGCATCCATTGCTGCCGGGCGAGTGGCAGGAAGTCAGCATGTAAATAGTTGAATGAACAAGGAATGATGAGCAGAAAGCGCGATAGCGTAAATAATTTTAATTATTTTGCGCTCAGGCACAAATAAACTGTCAACGCGTTCATCGCAGCCCGCGTTATTTGCCTTGATTCAACTGAATCGCTGTTTCCCCAACACTACCCCGAAGGAATAAAAATGAAAAAATTGATCGCCGCTCTGGTTGCTGGTCTGTTCGTTTCTGCTGCATTTGCTCAAGCTCCTGCTACTCCTTCGTCTGCACCTGCCGCTTCTGCAGATGCGACAGCAAAACCTGCAAAAAAAGCTAAAAAACATCATAAAAAAGCGGCCGCTGCTGCCTCTTCTTCTGCTTCCGCATCTGCTCCAAAATAATTACCGTTTTCAGCTTCATGCCAAAGGCAGGGTTTCCTGCCTTTTTTATTGGCCGCAGCGTCCCAGACCACATGCACACTCGGCATTTGTTTCAGCGTGTATAAGCGCATGCAACCTGCAAACCGCCGTAGTACACTATGACGCCCGCTGAAAATGCAGCAAGCCGCGTTATCCGTCAAACCAACCCTATTGAACCCATCCGGACACCATGCATAAAATCCACTTGCGTGCCATCGCATCCCTGTGCTTCACCGCCACCTTTGCCCTCGCCTTTTCCGCCAGCGCTAACGCGCAGACAAAATTAGCTGTTAAACAACTGACAGCCGGTATCAACGTGATTCAGGCGGAAGTCGCCATTACCGACGCAGAGCGTGAGATAGGTTTGATGAACCGCACGAAGATGGGCGCGAACGAGGGTATGGTATTTGACTTTGGCGCACCGGCCGGCGTCTGCATGTGGATGAAAAATACGCTAATCCCGTTGTCCGTCGCCTTTATGGACGCCGAAGGCAAGATCATCAATATCGAAGACATGCAGGCACAAACGCTGGATTCGCATTGCGCGAAAAAAGCGGTGCGTTATGCACTGGAGATGAACCTGGGCTGGTTCAAGCAAAAGAATATCAAGCCGGGCAGCAAGATAGAAGGCTTGCCGCTGAAATAAGTGCACAAGTGCGGGCGGCATCAAGCTGTCGCCCAAGCAGCAGATTTAAGATGTATGAGGATTTAGTTCGAGCGGCATCAATTTGACGCGCAAAACACAAAAACCCGCAATTACGCGGGTTTTTTTATTGCTTCTTTCACAGCCCTAGCCAGCTTTTAGCCGGCCAGTGAACACAGGCAGATTAAGCCAGTGCTTTCAGGGCAGCAGACAAACGGCTCTTATGACGAGCTGCTTTGTTTTTGTGAATGATGTTTTTGTCAGCAATACGATCAATCGTCGAAACGGAAGATTGAAAGATTGTTGCTGCAGCAGCTTTATCACCGGCTTCGATTGCTTTACGGACAGCTTTAATTGCTGTGCGCAGAGTCGAACGCTGGCTGGAGTTGTGTGCATTTTGCTTAACTGCTTGACGAGCACGTTTGCGTGCTTGTGCTGTATTTGCCATGAGATTTCCTAAACTGGGCTGGGTCAAAGCGATCGCAACAACAATGCCACGCCGCATAATTCTGTACAGCTTTGCAGTATAACGTCTTTTCTGCACATTAGCAAGTATGGTACATAAGCTACGCTGCTACAGGGCTGTATTGTCGCATATTGTCACTGCACAGTCCGTTCTGCGGCCGACATTGTTATATTGTTTCACACAGAATAAGCGTTTTGCCAACGTGCATTGGCGCATTGGTGGATACGCAGGCTCAACTGCCGGAACTGATCAACAAGGATAAGAACAAGGACAACAATGGAATGTACCCCCTTCACACTGCAAGGTAGCGAGGTCAGCCTGGAGCCGCTGCAACAGCAACACTTGGCCGATATCCAGGCAGCCGCTGCCGATGGCGAACTGTGGAAGCTGTTTTTTACGTCGGTGCCGGCACCCGACAAAACCCAGGCCTGGCTGGACATTGCGCTGACACTGCAGCAGGAGCAAAAAGCCATCCCTTTCGTTGTGCGCCACAGGGCCAGCGGAAAAATCATCGGCTCCACGCGCTACTGTAATATCGATCATAATAGTAAGCGGCTGGAGATAGGCTATACCTGGTATGCAAAGGGTTTCCAGCGCAGCGGCGTCAATACCGAGTGCAAGTTACTATTGCTGACGCATGCGTTTGAAGTACTGGATTGCATTGCCGTGGAACTGCGCACCGACTGGTTCAACCACAAATCACAGGCGGCGATAGAAAGGCTGGGCGCCAAACGCGATGGCGTACTGCGCAACCATATGGTGCAGCCGGACGGCAGAATCCGCGACACCGTCGTCTACAGCATTATCCAGAGTGAGTGGAACGGCGTAAAAAAGAACCTGCAATACCTGCACGGCAAATATAAGGCCGGCACAGAATAATTTAATGAGACACAGATAGGAGCCAGCGTGCTGATCGATTTTTTCTTCATCCTGAAAGATGCCAAGATACCCGTCTCCATCAAGGAGTTCCTGATGCTGCTGGAGGCAATGGAAAAGGGCCTGGTCAGCATGTCCATGGATGACTTCTATTTCCTGTCCCGCACCATCATGGTCAAGGATGAGGCGCACTACGACAAATTCGATAAGGCGTTTGGCCTGTACTTCAAGGGCATCGACACCATCTTCGAAAAAAATCCCGAGATCCCGCTGGAGTGGCTCAGCAAGCGCCTGGAACGCGAGCTTAGTGATGAGCAGAAGGCGCAGCTGGAAAAATTCGGCTATGACAAGCTGATGGACAGGCTCAAGGATTTGCTGAAGGAGCAGAAGGAACGCCACGAAGGCGGCAGCAAGTGGATAGGCACCGGCGGCACCTCCCCTTTCGGCAATGGCGGGCAAAACCCTGAAGGCATACGCATAGGCGGCAAGGGCGGCAACCGCACCGCAGTCAAAGTATGGGAAGCGCGCGCCTACCGCGACTATGACGATGAGCGCGAACTCGGCACCCGCAACATCAAGATCGCGCTGCGCCGTCTGCGCAAGTTTGCGCGCCAGGGTGCGGAAGACGAGCTGGCGCTGGACGCCACCATCAAGGCCACGGCCAACAATGCCGGCTATCTGGACATCAAGATGCAGCCTGAGCGCACGAACAATATCAAGGTGCTGATGCTGCTGGACGTGGGCGGCACGATGGACGACCACATCGCCCGCACCGAGGAACTGTTCTCGGCATCGAAGTCCGAATTCAAGAACATGGAATTCTTTTACTTCCATAACTGCGTGTATGACTATCTCTGGAAGAACAACCGGCGCCGCCATGCCGAGCGCTTTCCGACCTGGGACATCCTGCGTAAATACACGCCGGACACCAAGGTCATTTTTGTCGGCGATGCAACGATGAGCCCTTATGAGATTCTGCAGCCGGGCGGCTCGGTCGAATACAACAATGACGAAGCCGGTGCAGCTTGGCTGCAGCGCTTTACATCCACCTTCCCGAAACACATCTGGCTCAACCCTGAACCGGAAGGCTTGTGGCAATACCGGCAGTCCGTGTCGGTGATACGCCAATTAATGAACAACCGCATGTTCCCCGTCACGATAGACGGACTGGAACGCGGCATGCGGCTGCTGAGCAAGTAAGGGAAACGGCAGAGGGACAACAGCAGCCGGCTTAGGCTGCTATGTCATCGGCAAGAATTTTTGCATGGCTGCAATAATCACCTTGCGTGCCAGCGGCTTGTCCAGAAAACCCTCGCAGCGGCCTTTGGCCGCATCCTTGTCGTAGGCGAAGGACCGGTCTATCAGCAACACGGCAGCAACCTTGTGCCCCACATGCTGGCCCTTGATCATTTCGCACAAGTGATAGGGATTGATGTCCGGCGTCGACGTATTGACCATCATCAGCGCGTGCTTGTGCTGCGCATTAGACTCCAGCGCACTGATATGGTCGGTTGCCAGATTGACTGGGAAACGGTAGTTTTCAGTAAGGCTGGCCACATAGTCCTTGAACCTGAAATCCTTGTCCACAATCAGAATGCCGCCTTGCGCAGAGGCCTGCTTGCGCATTTTTTCATAGTGGGCAGGATCGGACAGGTCTAGATCCACCCTCTCCCTCAACCGCCGTTCTGGAACCGTGACGGTGTCCAGCGCGCTGAGCGTCGTCAGCAGCATGCGCCGCCGGTCGGCCAGCGCATCCAGCATTTCCAGCAGCCGGCGCCAGCGTATAGGCCGGGGCAGGATGGGATGCGGCAGGGAAATGCCGGTTTTGCCTATTAATAGTGCCGGCTGTGCGTCACCGGGGTTCAGATCAGATAGAATTGTCAGCGCTTTCAGGTCCTCGGCGTTGACAATATACATCTCGGGATCTTGTAAACTGCCTTGCCTTAGCACAAGATAGCTATAATCCCGGTCGCGATCGACCGCAAATACGCTGGCAAAGGTCTCCTCTTCCTTCGAAGTGAAGCCTATCAGTCGTACTGCAATAGCTGGAGTTTTTTGTGACATCAGGTATCCGTCGGCGCAATGCAGCTACAATACTCGCTGCTTAAAAGCTGTTCGGCCAGCACAACACCGCAAAAATGCGGAGGGATGCTAGTTTGACCAAATAACTCCCGGTATGTTAAAAATTATCATTGGCAGCATACAGCGATTTGCCAGCCGGTATGGGTTCGCACACTAATAATATCAATCATTTTACTAAAATAACAATCAACTTGTAATAATTGCATGTCGACAAAAAAATCTTCTACAGCAGCATCCGATTACAGCGAATCATCCATCCGCGTTTTAAAAGGGCTGGAGCCGGTCAAACAAAGACCCGGCATGTACACCCGCACCGAAAATCCCCTGCACATCATTCAGGAAGTCATCGACAATGCGTCGGATGAGGCATTGGGCGGGCATTGCAAGAATATCCTGGTCACCATCAATGCCGACAACAGCATCACCGTCGAAGATGACGGCCGCGGCATCCCGGTCGGCCTGCACCCTGAAGAACAGGTGCCTACGGTAGAAATCGTTTTCACCCGCCTGCATGCGGGCGGCAAGTTCGACAAGGGCTCAGGCGGCGCTTATGCATTCTCCGGCGGCCTGCACGGCGTGGGCGTGTCGGTCACCAATGCGCTGTCCAAGCGGCTGGAAATTACCGTATGGCGCGAAGCCGGCATCCATAAACTGACTTTTGCCAACGGCGACGTCATAGAACCGCTGACGTCCCAGCCGCTGGCCAAGGGCGACAAAAAATCCGGCACCCGCGTCAGCATCTGGCCGGACGCCAAGTATTTCGATTCTGCAAATATTTCACAAACGGAACTGCAGCGGCTGCTGCGTTCCAAGGCCGTATTGCTGCCGGGCGTGCGCGTCACGCTGGCAATCGCCAAGACAGGTGAGAGCCAGACCTGGCAGTACGACCAGGGCCTGCGTGGCTACCTGACTGAAGCACTGACGCAGGCATCGCATGGTGACACACTGATACCGCTGTTTGAAGGCGCGCAATATGCCGGCGCCGATGCCGACGGTTTTGCCGAAGGCGAAGGCGCTGCCTGGGTTGTGGCATGGACGGAAGAAGGCAATGTGGTCCGTGAATCCTATGTGAACCTGATCCCCACGCCGGCCGGCGGTACGCATGAGTCCGGCCTGCGTGAAGGCTTGTTCGGCGCGGTGAAGAGTTTTGCAGAGATGCACTCGCTGCTGCCCAAGGGCGTCAAGCTGTTGCCGGAAGACGTATTTGCGCGTGTGTCCTTCGTGCTGTCTGCCAAGGTACTGGACCCGCAATTCCAGGGCCAGATCAAGGAACGCCTGAATTCGCGCGATGCCGTGCGCCTGGTGTCCAGCTTCACCAAGCCGCCGCTGGAACTGTGGCTGAATTCGCATGTGGACTACGGCAAGAAGCTGGCCGAGCTGGTTATCAAGCAAGCGCAATCCCGTCTGCGCTCCGCGCAAAAAGTGGAAAAGAAAAAATCTTCCGGCGTGGCAGTGCTGCCCGGCAAGCTGACTGATTGCGAGTCCAACGATATCGCACGTAATGAGATTTTCCTGGTCGAGGGGGATTCTGCTGGCGGCTCCGCCAAGATGGGCCGCGACAAGGAATTCCAGGCCATCCTGCCGCTGCGCGGCAAGGTGTTGAATTCGTGGGAATCCGAACGCGACCGCCTGTTTGCCAATAACGAGATCCACGACATCGCCGTGGCCATCGGCGTTGACCCGCATGGCGTCAAGGATACGCCGGACCTGTCCAACCTGCGTTACGGCAAGATCTGCATCCTGTCCGATGCGGACGTGGACGGCTCGCATATTCAGGTACTGCTGCTGACGCTGTTCTTCCGCCATTTCCCGGCGCTGATTGCGCACGGCCATATCTGCGTGGCGCGGCCGCCGCTGTTCCGCGTGGACGCACCTGCGCGTGGCAAAAAACCTGCACAGAAAATTTACGCACTGGACCAAGGCGAGCTGATCGCGATTGAAGACAAGCTGCGCAAGGATGGTGTCAAGGATGGCGCCTGGTCGATCTCCCGCTTTAAAGGCCTGGGCGAGATGAATGCGGAGCAGTTATGGGAAACCACGATGAACCCCGACACGCGCCGCCTGCTGCCGGTTGCGCTGGGCGAATTCGACCAGGATTTTTCTGAAGCGCGCTTCAATATGCTGATGGGCAAAGGCGAGGCTTCGGCGCGCCGTTCATGGCTGGAAGAGCACGGCAATGAAGTGGAAGCCGATATCTGATTCCGGCCCCATTGTCTGCATCAACTAATTACACGCTGCGCGCCCCTGCAGCGTTTTGACATAAAAACATAAAGAAACAAGCAACATGAGTGATCAAGCGAATTTATTTGACCAGGAACCACCTCCGCCGCCGCCACCGGAAGGCGAAACGCTGACGCTGGCAAGCTTTGCCGAGCGCGCTTACCTGGACTATGCAATCTCGGTCGTCAAGGGCCGCGCATTGCCGGATGTCAGCGACGGCCAGAAGCCGGTGCAGCGCCGCATCCTGTTCTCCATGAACGAACTGGGCCTGAACTCCACCGCCAAGCCGCGTAAATCCGCCACCGTGGTTGGCGATGTACTTGGTAAGCTGCATCCGCATGGCGATCAGTCTGTGTATGACGCGATGGTGCGCATGGCGCAGAATTTTTCGCTGCGTTATCCGCTGATCGACGGTCAGGGTAACTTTGGTTCCCGCGACGGTGATGGCGCGGCGGCAATGCGATACACTGAGGCGCGCCTGACGCCGATTTCCAAATTGCTGATGGATGAGATCGACCTGGGCACAGTGGATTTCCAGCCCAACTACGACGGTTCGTCGGAAGAGCCCAGCTTGCTGCCGGGCCGCCTTCCCTTCGTGCTGCTGAACGGCGCTTCTGGCATCGCAGTCGGCATGGCAACTGAAATCCCTTCGCACAACCTGACCGAAGTGGCCAAGGCTGCGGTAGCGCTGATCCGCAACCCGGCGTTGTCGCATGCAGAACTGATGACATATATCCCCGGCCCAGATTTCCCGGGCGGCGGACAGATCATCACGCCGACGTCAGCGATTGCCGACATCTATGCCAACGGCCGCGGCAGCATGAAAGTGCGCGCGCGCTGGAAGATAGAAGAACTGGCGCGCGGTCAATGGCAGGCCGTCATCACCGAACTGCCACCCGGCACCTCGTCGCAAAAAGTGCTGGAAGAGATTGAAGAAATCACCAATCCCAAGATCAAGCTGGGCAAGAAATCCTTGTCGCCGGAACAGATCGCGCTGAAACAATCGGTGCTGTCGGTACTGGATGCGGTGCGCGATGAATCCGGCAAGGATGCGCCTGTGCGCCTGGTGCTGGAACCCAAGTCCAAGAACCAGGACCAGGGCGAGTTCATGCAGATGCTGCTGGCGCAGACTTCACTGGAAACCAGCGCGTCGATCAATCTGGTGATGATAGGCGGCGATGGCCGTCCGCGCCAGAAGGGCCTGCTGGAAATACTGAGCGAATGGGTCAGCTTCCGCTTCACTACCGTCACGCGCCGCAGCCAGTTCAAGCTGAAAAAAGTCGACGACCGCATCCATATCCTGGAAGGCCGAGAAGCGGTATTGCTGAATATCGACAAGGTCATCAAAATCATCCGCGAAGCCGACGAACCAAAGCCGGCATTGATGCAGGCCTTCAAGCTGTCGGACCGCCAGGCGGAAGATATCCTGGAAATCCGGCTGCGCCAATTGGCAAGGCTGGAAGCGATCAAGATTCAGCAGGAGCTGGCAGAGCTTCGCAACGAAAAAACCGGGCTGCACGACTTGCTGGACAATCCTGCCTCGATGAAGAAGCTGATCATCAAGGAAATCGAAACCGATGCCAAGCAGTACGGCGATGCACGCCGCACGCTGATAGAGGAAGCGCAACGGGCATCGATGGAACAGAAAGTCATCGACGAGCCAGTCACTGTCGTCATCTCGCAAAAGGGCTGGGTGCGTGCCCGCACCGGCCACGGCCACGACACGGCGCAATTTGCGTTTAAACAGGGTGACGGCCTGTATGGCACGTTTGAATGCCGCACCGTGGATCAGATGCTGGTGTTCGGCTCCAATGGCCGTGTGTATTCCGTACCGGTAGCGTCTTTGCCGGGCGCACGCGGCGACGGCGTGCCTGTCACGACGCTGATTGATCTGGCCAGCGGCACGCGTATCCTGCATTATTTTGCGGGCACTGCAGACATCACACTGCTGCTGGCATCCACTGCCGGTTACGGCTTCACCGCCAAGATTGCCGATATGACAGGCCGCATGAAAGCCGGCAAGGCCTTCATGACGCTGGAAGACGGCGACGAACCGTTGCCGCCTTCCATCGTCACTGACGATGCCAGCGCGATTGCCTGCCTGTCTGAAAAAGGCCGCTTGCTGGTATTTGGCCTGGCCGAGATCAAGCAGCTATCCAGTGGCGGACGCGGCGTGACGCTGATGGAACTGGAAGACAAGGAAAAACTGCTGGCCGCACAAGCCATCAGCCAGAAAGGCGTACGCGTCACCGGCATAGGCCGGGCGGCAAAGGTACAGGAAGTTAACCTGAGTGCTACCGGCCTGGGTATCCATATCAACAAGCGCGCGCGCAAAGGCAAGGCATTGGAATCCAAACTGAAGCCGACTGGCATCACGCGTATTTAAGTAGTTCAAGCGTGCATCTAGCACGCTCACGCTGCCGGTAGGCAGGCAGTAAAAAGCCTTTGCATGGAATTCCATGCAAAGGCTTTTTTGTTTGCTTACTTTATGCGTACTTTATCTTGGTTTTCTGTGGCTGATCGCCCGTCGCTCAGGACTGGCCAGTAGCCACGGCAATGCAATTCCTGCCGCCCTGCTTTGCGCGGTATAGCGCGTCGTCAGCGGCGTCAAACAGCTCGTCTGCATCTTTCGTCAACTCCAGGTCGGCAATTCCGGCGGAAAAGCTGACAGCAAAATCGCCCTGGTCCGAATGCTGCTGTACCTTATTGAATGCAATCCTGACCTGATCCAGCACCTTGCGCGCAATCGTCGCAGATGTGCCTGGAAAGATGACGATAAACTCTTCGCCGCCATAGCGTCCAACGATATCGCTGCGGCGCAGCCGCTGGCGCAGCAGGCGCGACAGCGTACGCAATACCTGGTCGCCGACAGGATGGCCGTAGGTGTCGTTGACGTTCTTAAAATTATCCAGATCTATCATCGCCAGCGCCAGCGGGCCGCCATTGCGGCCAGCGATGGACATTTCCGCTGCCAGTTCTTCCTTGATGGCAGTATGGTTGTACAGGCCGGTCAGCCCATCGCGCATGATCAGGCCGCGCAGCGAACGATAACGTTCCGCGCGGCTGGACAGCGCCGACACGAGAAAATCGGCCTCGATGGGCTTGGTCAGGAAATCGTCTGCGCCGGATTGCACCGCCTCCAGCTGCTTGCCAAGATCGCCTTCACTGGACAGGAAAACGATGGGAACATCCAGATAGGAATTATCCTGCCGGATGATCTTTGCCAGCTCTATGCCATTACACGAGGGCATGTACACATCCATTAGCAGCAGCTCGGGTCGGAAATCGGTCATTACCTTCAGCAGCTGGCTGGGGTCCGTCAGCAGCTTGACGACCATGCCGGCGCTGCGCAGCACCGTGCCGTAATACTCGGATGTCACCGCATCGTCGTCGATGACCAGCACGCGGTAGCCCTTGGGCTCCTCCCTGCCGATCACTGCATCGATCCTGTCGGTCAGCGATACGATATCGATAGGCTTGGTGAAATAGCCATCGCCGCCGGCACGTACTGCCAGCAGGCGGCTTTCAAAACTGCTGGTATTGGACATGAAGATGGTCAGGAACCGCAGGCGGCTCAGCTTGCGGATGCGCGCGATCTCTTCCGCGCCGGCCATTTTGCCTTCCGGGAAATTGAGTTCAACAACGACCACATCCGGACGCCGCGTTGCGATTGCGACATGCAGCGACTTCAGTTCATTGATGCTGACCACTTCGTAGGCAAAATGCTCCAGCTGCAGCGTGATCGCTTCCGTCAGCGCCTTGTCATGGTCCACCAGATAGATCAGGCGCGGTGATACGCGCTCATCCATATTATCGCCATCTTCATCGATATCAATGGATGCCGGTTTGTTTTCAGCGCTCTTGATGCTGTCGGCAAAATATTTACGCAGGTCAGCGGCATAATGGCTCAGCATGGTCTTGCTCCACGTCTCGCCATTGATCAGCGGCTTCAGCCTGCCTTCAAATTCGCGCGCCTGACTGCCGACTTCCGGATAGCCGAACGTGCCGGCCGAGCCCGCCATCGTATGCAGCAGCCGATGCAGCAAGGACAGGTGCTCTTTGTTTTCTGGTTCCTGCAAAAACAGGCCCAGTGCATCTTCCATTTCCAGCAGCCGGGAAGGAAGCTTGGCAAGAAAAACCGCCTCAAGCGCACGCAACTTTTCTTGCAGGCTATCGTTCTTGTCGCTCATTTAGTGTCCCTGGCTCCACAGCTCGCGCACCTGTTCGGATAATTCCATGGGGTCAAACGGTTTGGCAATCACGCCGATGGCGCCCAGCGATTTATAGTAGGCCAGCTCCCCTGCCTGCACCTTGGCTGTCATGAAGATGACAGGCGTCGCCAGCGTCGCCGGCAGCTGGCGCAGCTCAGCCAGTGTGGTGGGGCCATCCATGTTGGGCATCATGACGTCCAGCAGCAGCAAATCAGGCTGGCAGCCGGACTTCACAGCCTCCAGCGCCTCCAGGCCCGAACTGCAGGTAGTGAGAGTAAAGCCGCCAACAACCTCAAGGGCAATCTGGGCAACCGTCTGTATGTCCGGATCGTCTTCCACATACAAAATATTGGCTACAGGCATCCCACTCATCGCTTTTCCTTTTTAACCCCTGGCCGTAATTAGTCCGGAACATCATTCCGGAACAAATGATTTACGGCAATCTTGTTGGCTGGATGGGAATTCCCATTTTTGTGATTATATTGGCAAGCGAAATATTGAAGTGAAATTTTTAGAAATTTCAGTATATTTCTTCAAGATAGCCACGCTGACCTCCTCCCTTTTTGCAAGATAGCTGCATCGCAGAATCAGGCTTAGAACCATGGCTTAGATTCAGGGCTTAATATAAGCATAACCCTTTTGCTGCAGCTTGATAATTTCAACAATGCCCGCCGGTACGTAGGAAATCGCGGGCAGCATGTCCTGCTTGCTCAATTTTTGCGCTTCCATCGTGTTTTCGCAGGCAGCCACCTTAACGTGCGACTGCAATGCCGCCTGCACGCGGTTACCTACCGGCGTGTCGAATTTCAGCATATTGATGCCGGGCCCGTAGGCGACAATTTCTATGTCGATATTGTCGGCTCCCAAGGCGGCCTGCACGTTCTTGACGTTATTCAAGGTCAGATTCCACTTTGCCTCGTCATTGTCGCTGACCTGGAACACCACCCTGGTGCGCGCTTCCGAAGAAACGGCCGCTGCCGCCTTTTCCGCGGCCATCGCCGCACCCTGCAAACCCACCAGCCCGCACAGCAGTGCCGACAAAATCATCAGTCGCTTCATTGCATCTCCCCTTTTTTTAGCTTGTTATGATAATGCGTAAATTCTGTTCGCATACGACAGCCATGAACTGATCTTAGCCGAGTGACCTTGTGTGTGACATTCCGTGGCTCATTTCAGCGAGAAGTCCACGCGTGTCGCCGCGCCCTTGTCCTTGATGCCGTCTGCATTCAGTCTTGGCGCAATCAGGAACAGCCTGTCCTTGCTGATCTCACCCTTCTGTTCCAGATAATCGCGCACGCGGTCGGCACGCGCTTGCGCCAATGCACGCAAGGCTTCCGGCGTCACCGTTGCATTGCTCAGTATCAGGCGCTCCGCTTCCTCGGTCGGCAAGGTCTTCGCGATGCCGATCACGTTGCGGGGTTTGGTAAATTTTTCTGCCGAATACACTTCTTCCATATATTTTTTGCGGTCCGCATCATCCACCACGACCTCATCCGCCGAGGCTGCAGGCGTACCGGCGCGGCGCAATTCCCGCTGTTTCAATGCCTTGATTTTTTGCGTCAGCGATTCGCGCTTCAGGCCTTCGGTATCCGCTGCCGGGTCGATACGGCCGACGATGTCCAGCTTCAGGCCGGAGCGGTTCTTCAGGGCCTTTGCCAGGTTATCCAGCTTGCCTGCGGCGTCTGCTGTCACCACACTTTGGCCGGGCCTGAATTCAATATAAGACAATTCTTCGCCACTGCCGCCGAAGGCAGCACTCAATAGCGAGAACGGCGCCGTCACTGCCTTGGTAATCAGATTGACGAAGACCTTGAAAATAACGCCGCCGACCGAAAATTCAGGATCGGACAGAGAACCTGATACCGGCAGGTTGACCGATATCTGGCCGTTGTTGTCGCGCAGCAGCGCCACCGCCAGCAATACCGGCAGCTTGGTCGCATCGGGGCCGTCTATCCTCTCACCAAAGGTCAGCTGGTCGATACGCACGGCGTTTTCCGCGCGCAGGTTCTGGTTTTCCACATGGTAGGAAACCTGCATCGTCAGCTTGCCCTTTTCTATCGCATAACCTGCGTATTTGGCCGCATAAGGCGTCAGGCGGGTCAGCTCTATGCCGTTGGCGCTACCCTTGATGTCCAGGAACAGCGGCTTGGCCAGCGGATTGAGCGTGCCGGAAATCAGCAGCGGCGCGTCATTATCTATCTTGCCGGACAAGTCGATGGCCGCCGCCTGCAGATTATCCGACGCAAGCGTACCTATGCTGCCGGACAGGCCGGTCAGGTTGGCGCTGTAGTTGGGCTTGACGAAATTGTCGGTAAAGTTGATGTTGCCGCCTTTGACCACAGTCTGCGCGATGCGTATCACCGGCGCCTTGCCGGCAGCAGCAGGGTTTGCAACGACAACCGTTCCCGTGGGACCGGTAGCAGGTTTGACACTGCTGCCGGAAAGGACCAGGCCACCATCTTCGACCTTCGCGTCCGTCTGCTTATCAGGTACCGGGGCGGCAGCAGCACTAGCACCTTCAGCAGCAGCGCTATTGGATGAAAAGATATTCTGCAAATTCAGCCTGCCCTTGTCGGACAGGATCGCGCGCGCATAAAAATCGCTAAGCGTCAGTTTCTTCAGGCTGATCTGCGGCTGCTCCTGCGTGATCCGCGCGGCGATGCCGTCCATGTCTATCGACTTCCACTCCAGGAAATCATCCGATGCGCCGTTCTCCAAAAAATGGAAATTGGACAGCTTCAGGCTGCCGTCATACGCAATTTTCCTGGATGCTTCCGCCGGATTACTGATACTGAATTTACCCTTGGCATCTGCCTGCCCGCGCGTCAGGCTGGCATTCATGTATTGAGAAAAATAGGGATAGAAGTTCGCTACCGGCAAACTCTGTGCATCCACATCGCCATTGACTGCCTTCAGGCCCGGGGCCACGTTGAGCTTCAGCGACAGCTTGCCTTTGCGCTCTATGCCAGCCCGCAGCGAAATGCCTATGGGGCTCAGCATGTCGCTACTGGCATTGTCAATATCGAGCTGTATGCTGTCGGTCTTCAGCGAAACAGCCGGGCTGACAGACTGGTCGGCGAAGGCGATGCTGGAATTGGCGAACGACAGTTTCTGCACGCTAGTCTTCCATGTACTCTTGCTGTCCTTACCCTCTTTACTTTCGCTCGCGGTGGCGTTCGCCGGAGCAGCAGAACCGGCCGCCGATTTTGAGCGTGCGATATTTTGCAGGTTAATCAAGCCTTGCTGGTCACGCCTCACATCAGCCTTCAATCCATCAAACAATACGTGGCCTAGCTTGACGTCGCGGCTCTGCATATCCAGGCTCATCTTGTCGATGGAGAAGGATTTGACAGCAACACCGCCATCCGGCTTACCGGCCTTGTCCTTGGGCGACAGCGTAAAGTCACTGATGGCTGCGCTCAACTCATCCATGCTGAACTGGTCCTGCTTGTAGGCGATGTGGGATTTAAGCGTTGCCAGACCGCCGACGCTGGCGGCTAGCGACTTGCTGATATATGGCTGGTAATCGGCCAACGCCACCGCTTGCAGTTCGGCCTGGCCGTTCACGGCCGTTGTCGCCAGCTGGAAATCGCCATTGAAACTCAATGCTTCGTCATGCCCACCTTTTGCCGACAGACTGATGGTGGCCGGCTTCGCATCTGCCTGCGTAGACAGTTGTTTAACACTGATACTGATCTCATTCAGCGTCACTTGCTGCGCTGGTGTCGCATTGGCCGCGTCGGACCAGTGAAGGATACCTTTTTGTATAACCAGTTCGCCCAGGATTTTGGCCACGGATACAGCTGTCGGGGCCGGAGCAGAAGATGCTGCCGCAGTAGAAGCCGTGCTCGTCGCGGAGCTTGCGACTGGAGCTGCTGCCACTGGCGGCGTTGGAGAGGCTGCCGCACCGGTTGGCTTGGCTGCCACGCTGGCCCAGTTCAAGGCTCCCTTGCCATCCAGCGCCAGCCATACTTCCGGATTGCTAATCAGCAGTTTGTCTATCGCTGCAGCGCCGCTGAAAATATTAAGCTGTTTGATATGCGTGGAAACGGTCTCTGCATGCAGCAGCGGTGCAGCGTTCAGATCGCTGACGGCAAGCGACTTCAGGCTGATGTCACCCGACAGCAGCAATTCAGGATGATCCTTCTTGCGTGAAAAAATCAGGTCCAGCGTTGTGCTCAGCTTGGCACTTTCCAATTTGACCGGCAACGGCACCGGCGAATAGGCGACATAGCTGGCCAGATCGAGCTGCTCTATATCCAGCGCCAGCGATGTATCCAGCGTGGCATCAAAGGGCTTGGTCCTGCCCTTCAGTGAAAACGGCGTGCCGTTGACCTTTGCCGACACCATCGGCGATACATAACTCTCCACCTGTGAAGGGAAATTGGACAGGAAAGGCACGCCCATCTGCAGTGCCTCTACCTTCACATGCCGGTCCACGACCTTATCGTCAAATTGCAGGCCGCCGTCCTGCAACTGGATATTGGCCAGCGAAAAACGGAAAGGCGTATCGCTGGTCGATTTGGGCATGGCCGCGATGCGGTCCAGGATGTCAGAGAAGTTGTAGCGGCCGTAATCGCCGCCTGCGGTGCGGACAACGTGAATATAAGGCGACACCAGCCTGATTTCATCCATCACCAGCGCCTGCCTGAAGACCGAAGCCAATGACAGATTCATCACCGCCGATTTCAGTGTCAGCATCGGCGTTTTCTGGTCTGGTTCGTATAGCGTGACGTCGTTGGCCGTCAGTGCCAGCTTGAGCGGAGAAAACGCCAGCTCGCCTATCTGCAGCTTGCGCCCCAGTTTCTGCTGTACCTGCTCGACCGCGATCTGATTGACAAAATACGGCACAGCCAGCCAGCTGGCGACCAGCAGCACAACGAAGCCAATGAGCAGGCCCAATCCCCAGCGTCTGACGCGCGCATTTTTCAGGACAGGCCCGACTTTATCTTTGATGGTGTGTGCAGCAGGCAGCAAGACAATTTCCTCATATTTTCCAGGCCGCGCAATATGCAGGCAGGCAGCCGGCTAATCAAGTTGTGCGGTTACGTGCAAAAGAACAGTGGATCCGCCGCTGATTCTTTTGTTAAAACGACAGTTTAACGAATATTTGGAAAATGATGAGATTTACAACTAGGGATTTGACGAAATTTTTCCTTTTTGCCAAGGGGGCAATCTGGCGCAACATAGTCTACACGTGGCGCAGCTTTCCGCCAAATACCACTGCCTGGCAGGGATTGCCACCGATTGAATAGGCAAGGTCGCCCGGCCTGTCTATTGCCCACAGTGCGAAATCAGCCTGCTTGCCGGCCTCCAGGCTGCCGATCTGCGACGCCAGGCCCAGCGCCTTTGCCGCATTGATGGTCGCACCGGCCAGTGCCTCCAGCGGCGTCAGCCGGAATACCGTACATGCCATATTCATCGCCAGCAGCAGTGACGTCATCGGCGAGGTGCCGGGATTGCAATCGGTAGATACGGCCATAGGCACACCTGCGTCCCGCAGAGCCTGCACCGGTGGCATTTTTGTCTCGCGCAGAAAGTAATAAGCGCCCGGCAGCAGCACCGCCACCGTACCGTTGACCGACATGGCGGCCACGCCTTCTTCCGACAGGTACTCCAGATGATCAGCCGACAGACCTTGATAGCGGGCCGTCAGCGCCGCGCCACCCTGGTCCGACAATTGTTCCGCATGCAGCTTGACCGGCAAACCGTGGCGGTGCGCCGCCTGGAACACTTTCTCGGTCTGCGTAGCGGAAAAACCTATCTTCTCGCAAAACGCATCCACCGCATCTACCAGGCCTTCACTGACCAGCGCCGGCAACATGCTGTCGCAGACCTGATCCAGATAATCGTCGGCGCTGCCTGCATATTCGGGCGGCAATGCATGCGCGCCGAGGAAAGTAGTTTTGACCCGTAACGGAAAATGCCGCCCGAATTGCCGCGCCACCCTCAGCATCTTTGCTTCGGTCTGCAAGTCCAGGCCATAGCCGGATTTGATTTCCAGCGTGGTGACGCCTTCCCTGATCAGGCTGGCGACGCGTGGCAGGCTGGCCAGCATCAGCTGCTCTTCGCTGGCGCTGCGTGTGGCGCGCACGGTAGACAGGATGCCGCCGCCCTTGCGTGCAATCTCTTCGTAGGCGACGCCGTTCAGGCGCGCTTCAAACTCATCACTGCGGTTGCCGGCATAGACGATATGCGTGTGACAGTCGATAAGGCCGGGCGTTAGCCAGCAGCCCTTGCCGTCGTGCTGCACCTTAGTCTTGTATTGTGATGGCAAGCTGGCCTGTGGCCCCAGCCATGCAATGACACCATCCTTGACGGCAATCGCCGCATCGCGGATTTCACCGTAGCCATCTCCAACGCGCATCGTTGCCAAGTGCACGTTGATCCACAGCGCATCCCATTCTGTATCAGACTCAAGCTGATTATCTACCGTTGCATCCATGCCTGCCTCATTTTTTGTCGTCTGCGGTCTGTGAGTTGATATGGATCAGGTAAAACACATGCTGCGGATCGCAGCGCAACTCCAGGCTGCCAGTTCCATCGCTACCTTCCAGCATCAGTATATCTCCGCTAGCAATGGCGACGGCAACACCATCAACCAGCACCTCGGCTCCATCGTGCTGGCTGTACAAAACCAGCACAGAAGAGTTGCGCTGCAGCGCATACGCCGCCTGCCCTGCCAGCCGCAGCATGCGGTGCGAATAAACACCGCGCCGCGTCATCACGTTCAGATCGGCAATACTACCTTGACTGCAAAAAGCATCAATCTTCTGCTCACCACGAAAACAAAATGGCTCGCTATCGCCGGTAAGGCTGAATTCTTCGCCGCCATCCACAATCAGGCTTAGCACACCGTGCTGCAACACCGCCAGGCTACGGTCTATGCCGTCGAACCGAGAAAACGGCCCGGACGACGAAACCACCGCACTGCTGATGCGCCAGCCGAAACTGTCCAGCCCTGCCCCTTCCGGCCAGACTACCAGTTCTGTGGTGGTGCCGCCGCCGTTTTTCCATGGCATGGACACGCAATCGCCAGCATTCCACAAACGCATCATCAGCTGGCTCTAGCCAAGATACAAGCTGCTGAACAAGGCCTTGCAGTCAGCACTCAGTTCACCCTGCACAACCAGTTGCTTGGCGGCTTCGATATCCGGCGCAAAGAACCTGTCCTTGTCGTAGAAAGCGACGCGGCTGCGCAACAGCCCATGCGCCCATGCCAGGTGCGGAGACGTTGTCAGCGGCTGATGGAAATCCACACCCTGTGCAGCCGCCAGCAATTCTATGCCGACGATGGTCGCGGTATTGTGCGCCATTTCGTTCAGACGGCGGCCGGCATAGGTCGCCATGCTGACATGGTCTTCCTGGTTCGCCGATGTGGGTATCGTGTCCACGCTGGCCGGATGCGCAATGGATTTGTTTTCCGAAGCCAGCGCCGCGGCGGTGACATGGGCAATCATGAAGCCTGAATTCAAGCCGGACGACTGCACCAGGAAAGGCGGCAGACCGGATAGCGATGCATCGATCAGCAGCGCGATACGGCGCTCGGAGATGGAGCCGATCTCGGCTATCGCCAGCGCCAGCGTATCGGCGGCAAACGCCACCGGC
This sequence comes from Undibacterium sp., assembly GCA_043726505.1. Lineage (GTDB taxonomy): Bacteria > Pseudomonadota > Gammaproteobacteria > Burkholderiales > Burkholderiaceae_D > Undibacterium. The sequence goes on from JAYSKH010000253.1 coordinate 24,973, forward strand.
TCCGCATGGAAATTACCGCCAGAGATCACTTCGCCTTCGTCAACAAAGACCAGAGGGTTATCGGTGACTGCATTGGCTTCAATCAGCAGCGTGCGCGCTGCATTATTGATGATATCCAGGCACGCGCCCATGACCTGCGGCTGGCAGCGCAGGCAATAAGGGTCTTGCACGCGCTCGTCGTTGACCAGGTGCGATTTACGGATTTCGCTACCGGACAGCAGTTCGCGGTAGATAGCTGCCGTAGCGATCTGCCCAGGCTGGCCACGCACTGCATGGATGCGCGGATCGAAAGGCGCGTCGCTGCCCTTGGCCGCATCCACTGACAGCGCTCCGGCAACTGTCGCGGCTTCCAGCAAACGCTCTGCCAGAAACAGGCCGTTCAGCGTCAACGCAGTGGACACCTGCGTACCGTTGATCAGCGCCAGTCCCTCCTTCGCCGCCAGCACAACCGGCGTGATGCCGGCGTTTTCCAGCGCCTGCCGGGCAGGCAGCAATTTGCCTTCCACGCGGGCATCGCCCTCGCCCAGCATTGCCAGCGTCATGTGCGACAGTGGCGCCAAGTCACCGGATGCGCCTACAGATCCTTTGACCGGGATGCACGGCATGATGCCAGCGTTGAACATCGCTATCATCGTATCAATGACGGAGGCACGGATGCCGGAATAACCGCGCGCCAGGCTGGCGATTTTCATCACCAGGATCAGCCGCACGATGGCATCCTCTATCAGCTCGCCGGAGCCTACCGAATGCGACATGATCAGATTACGCTGCAACAGTTCCAGCTGGTCATCCGGGATGCGGGTCTTGGCCAGTTTGCCAAAACCGGTATTGATGCCGTAAGCGGCGTCGCCGCGCTCCACGATCTTGCGTATGGCCGCCGATGACGCATCAATCGCAGCGTAGGCGGAGGGGGCTAACGACAGTTGCGACGCATCGTGCCACAGCGCGCGCAGTTCGGCCAGGCTGATCTGGCCAGGCTGGAGGACTAGAGCTTGTTTCATCATGGTATTCATCAATATTGAAAAGAGTTCAGGCTTTACGATTTCAGGCTTTACTGATCATGGGCAATTTGAGGCCGTTGCGTTCGGCACAGGCTACCGCAGTTTCATAACCGGCGTCTGCATGGCGCATCACGCCTGAACCGCTGTCATTGACCAGCACGCGCGCCAGTCGTTTAGCAGCGGCCTCGCTGCCGTCGGCAACGATAACCATGCCGGCATGCTGCGAATAGCCCATACCCACGCCGCCGCCGTGGTGCAGCGACACCCAGCTGGCGCCGCCTGCGGTATTGAGCAGGGCATTCAGCAAAGGCCAGTCCGACACGGCATCGGTGCCGTCACGCATGCCTTCGGTTTCACGGTTGGGGCTGGCGACGGAGCCGGTATCCAGATGATCGCGGCCGATAACGACGGGCGCTTTCAGTTCGCCGCTTTTGACCATTTCATTAAAGGCCAGGCCTGCAAGATGGCGCTCACCCAGGCCCAGCCAGCAGATGCGCGCAGGCAAACCCTGGAATGCGATGCGTTCTTTTGCCATATCCAGCCAGTGATGCACAGCCTTATTTTGCGGGAACAGCTCCTTGATCTTGGCATCGGTTTTATAGATATCTTCCGGATCACCGGATAGAGCCACCCAGCGGAACGGCCCCTTGCCGTCGCAAAACAACGGACGGATATACGCCGGTACAAAACCGGGGAAATCGAAGGCGTTCTTGACGCCGGTGTCATAAGCCACCTGACGGATGTTGTTGCCGTAATCCACGGTAGCAATACCCATCGTGTGAAAGTCCAGCATTGCCTGCACGTGCACTGCACAGGAAGCTGCCGCTGCCTGTGTCAGCGCCGCGTGCTGCGAGGGGTCTTTCTGCGCCGCCTTCCATTGCGGCACGCTCCAGCCCGAAGGTAGATAGCCATTAAAAAGATCATGCGCCGAGGTCTGGTCAGTCACCAGATCGGGCCGGATACCGCCTGCCTTGGCACGCCGGACCAGTTCCGGCAGCACATCAGCCGCATTGCCCAGCAACGCAATCGACACCGCCTCTTTACGCTCGCAATGGTGTTTGATCAGCGCCAGCGCGTCATCAATATCCTTGGCCTGCTTGTCCACATAGCGGGTGCGCAGGCGGAAGTCTATGCTGCTTTGCTGGCACTCTATGTTCAGCGATACGGCGCCTGCCAGCGTGGCGGCCAGCGGTTGCGCGCCGCCCATGCCGCCCAGGCCGGCAGTCAGTATCCAGCGCCCTGCCCAGTCGCCGTTAAAATGCTGGCGGCCCGCTTCGACAAAGGTTTCGTAAGTGCCCTGCACGATGCCCTGGCTGCCGATATAAATCCAGCTGCCGGCTGTCATCTGACCGTACATGAACAGGCCCTTGCGGTCCAGTTCATTGAAATGCTCCCAGTTGGCCCACTTGGGCACCAGGTTGGAGTTGGCGATCAGCACGCGCGGCGCATCGGCATGCGTCTTGAACACGCCGACCGGCTTGCCCGACTGCACCAGCAGCGTCTCATCTTCTTCCAGGTTTTTCAGCGACACCAGTATCTGGTCAAAACATTCCCAGTTGCGCGCGGCGCGGCCTATGCCGCCGTATACGACGAGGTGTTTAGGATTTTCCGCCACCTCTGGGTCCAGGTTGTTCTGGATCATGCGGTAGGCCGCTTCAGCAACCCAGGTCTTGCAGACTTTTTCCGCGCCGCGCGGTGCGCGTATTTCGCGGCTTTCATCCCAGCGCGGGTCATTGCCCATCAGGCTGTTGTCTGCAATGTCAGTAACTGTATTCATGATTTTCCTTTTCCGGAAGTTTCAATACCCTGCACCCTTACCGGAAAGAAACACGGATGAGCGGTCGGGCTGAAGATTGGCGACGATTTAGTTTAAGTTGTATATACAACTTTTGCAAGTGGATTTTATGTGAAAAAATTTGGACAGCCCGGCCAAAATAATTCGCATGGAACCACGAGCCTTGCAGGCCGGTTTCTGGTGTTACCATGCAACACTGGAGACGACAGCATTTGAGGCAAGAGGACAGCGTGGCAAAAAAAGAACAGCAGGAAGCAGCCCCGGCATTCCAGCGTATCAAGGATTATTTGCTCGCAGAAGTGCAAGCAGGCACGTGGAAGGAAGGCGATGCCATCCCGTCAGAACAGGTGCTGGCGAAGGAATTCGGCGTATCGCGCATGACAGTCAACCGCGCGGTGCGCGAGCTGACGACAGAGCAAATACTGACGCGCATACAGGGCTCCGGCACCTACGTCGCGCAGCACAAATACCAGGCAACGCTGGTCGAAATCAAAAGCATCGCCGACGAAGTCCGCGCCCGCGGCCACCAGCACCGCAGCGAACTACATCAACTGGCGGAAGCCAAACCCGGCGAGCTGCTGACGCGCCAGTTCAAATTCAAACACGAGCGCAAGCTGTTCCATTCCATCATCGTTCATTTTGAAAACGATATCCCCATCCAGGTGGAAGACCGCTGGGTCAACCCCGACGTTGCGCCGGATTATCTGGACCAGGATTTTTCCCGCATCACGCCAAACGAATACCTGATGGTAGCCGCGCCCCTGCAGGGCGTGCACTACAGTATCGAGGCGGTGAATCCGCCTAAGCAGATTGCCGACATGCTGCACATTGCGGTGAAGGAGCCTTGCCTGGTGTTGCACCGGCAGACTTTGTCATTGGGGGCGGTGGCTTCGGTGGTTACTATGTGGCATCCGGGAGATCGCTATCAATTTGCGGGAAACTTTTAGAAAGTTTTGCAAACTTTGATTTGCGTTGGGCGGATTGCTTTCAACGGGTGGGGTTAGTTGGGATTGCTGGCTTGGCTTATCAGCTTGGCGGCCGTCGCTTAGGGATTGGGATTGCTGGTCGGGGGTAGCCCGACGGCTACTCACTTTATTTTGCTTCGCCAAAATAAAGTAAGCAAACAAAAGGCGACCGCAGACTTGCCCTACGGGTGATGGGCAAGCCCATCACATTTTG
>JAYSKH010000254.1:0-15545 GCA_043726505.1 Undibacterium sp.
ATCGTGCCGCCCAGCACCAGGGGCGCCATGCGCAGCGGGATCACCTTTTGCGGATCATGGATCTCGTCAATCAGCAGGTTATTACCCGCCTCCACGCTCTTGCCAAAGCGCAGGTAGACCCAGCCCACGGCAAAGCCGGCCAGCGGCAGCAGCCAGATCAGCCACGTATGCGCTTCGCGCCAGCCGGTGGCCCATTCCAGCGCAAACAGGAAAAACGCAGAAGCACTGCCTGCCAGCGCGGCGACGGTAAGCGCCAGCAGCAGCCATTTGGCGACATTACCAAGGTAAGACAACAGATCAACAGGGTCAGGGTCAGGGTAGTTACGTGTGCTCATCGGCGGGCCGGAAAAAGTATGCTGTCAACCCGGTCAATGGAAAGCGTTTGGCGAATACCTACAGCTTCCCTTTGCACAGGAACGTCTGTAGGCATCATTAGCGGTGAGCTGCGGTTGAGCGGCCATGCGGAAAAAACAGGCCGCCTGGAGGAATGCCATCTCCAGTTCAGTCTGGAGTGTAGCAAACTTTATTGCGGCGGACAAATGGCGTGTGGCTTCCTTGCCCTACCTTGCCGGCTACTTGGGGCAGTAATCACTCAGCTCAGCCTTGGCCGGTTTGCCGTCTTTCCAGGGTACGGTTTTTACCTTGCGTGGAAAGGAGGCGTCCTCAAGGCCCGCTCGGACGCCGCACAGGTTGGGAACTGGGTTTCCCCGTAAATAAAAATACAGCCGGTTCTGGCTGGCTTCCAGATAGACTGCGTCTTTAGGTTTCAGTTTCGGTTCGGAGCCATCCGGCTCATTCTTGGGCGCGACAAAATATGGCTCCACTTCACCGCCATGGACATGCAGGTGTTTACCTTCAAGATAACCCTCCGCCCCTTCTATGTAGCAGTTTCCCATGAGCTGGGCGTGCTTCATATAGAGTTCAACCTTGTTTTTGGCGGTCTTTTTAATGACCATGCAATTCATTATTTTGCCTGGCGATCTCATCCAGATATTACCCGCATCTGATTTCTTGGGATCTTCGCTGCGGGCGATATACACGCCCTCCAGCTCATCAATCAGGTTTTCTGCCTGTGCCGCAACTTGCGCGCAGCAGATCAATGCTGCCACTATAATTTTCTTCATGGAGGTCTGAGCTAATTTCATCTTTGTTTGTCTCACATAGGGATGGGCACCGGAGAGGCTTCTTTATTGATTAAATATATTCTTAAAATAATAACAAATTTCAGGAAATTTGCCATACTTTGAAGAAACTTTTTTTATTGTTCCCACTCTTTGTAGAGACGGCTCCATCATAGGCATGCCCGGCGCTGGCTGGTGTGACGATATGCTCACAGCACCGGCGCTATTTCTTCCGCTGGCAAAAGCATTCTTTCCCCTATATACCCCTATATATATTGTGTGCCCGCATCGCGCTGCTATGCGCTATGCGGGACGGATTGTGAGTGATCTGGCGACACCGAAATCGGTCAGGCAGGAGCTGTTTTTATCTTTAGAAAAATTAGTTGGCATCCCGCTTTTTTTCCGACGCCGGCAAACTGCGAATTTTCTCAATAACACTTGGAAAGATGGTCCTGTCGATAGCTATCGACGGGCCTTCACGTCCGCCGCAGGCTCTCCACTTTTCAATGATGAACTGTCTTAGCGGTGCATCGATATAAAATCCATCTTGTATGGCCACCGTCACAAACTGATCGAGCGTCGTCAGCCGGCACTGTGGATACAATGGAAGATAATGGGCTGCCAGCTGCAAATTTCTAGTGCCGCATTTTGGAAAATCGGTATAGAGGTCAGCCAATAAATATGCAGTCGCAGGGTCTTTGGCATAGGCTGCTTTCATCCAGGATTCCACATCGGCAGGGGAAAAACCTTTGGCCTTCCTTTTGCAATAAAGGAGTACTCCGCTATCAAGGACGGACACGTTGCCTGTCTTGGCGGCCTTAAGCGCCCATATGTCACCTTCCTCTGTTGCACTAAAGTGGGTGGCAAGGGCCACCATCGCACCGAGCCTACCCGCTTCTGCCTGCTTCACCAGAATATTCAGACAGGCGCCATGCACGGTGTAGCCTTCTTCCGCTTCGCAACCAACGATGCTGTCATACCACCACACTGCGTAGCTGGCGGAAATAATCAGCGCCAGCCAGATCAGAAGCTTCTTGCCGGTATTAGGTAATAAAAATTTGAATTTCATTTTTTATGAGTTTCTTTTGTCATTTGCAAAAATTCATTTGCGGCGGCTTGAGGGAGAGGGGTGTTGCCGCCTCTGGGCGATTGCATCGACGTTGCTACTGCCTTCCCGTCCGGACCATAGGTGCGCCACGTTCCGGGCTTCCACAAATTAGGTATGTGATCCAGAATCCCTGGCAATGCTTCAAACGCCCCTGGCCAATGGCAGGACCACCCAAAGGCATGTTCCAAGTTGAAGTGGTTGGGCCAGTGACATAGGTACCCAATGTTGCGGCCAATTGGCTCGCGATACCCTCATCGATTGCGCCACTGCTGCAAGCATCCAGCATGATGGGCACGCGGGCATCCTCATTCCATAGGCCAGATTTTCTTATAACATCTGCGACTTCTTTTCCACTGACAAGCCCTTGCAACCTATCTTTATTTGCATGCCCAAAAACGGTCAGATAGCCCGGAATTCCTTTTTCCCCCAAACCTGATTCGTAAAGTGATTTCTCTGAGGGCTGCATCAAGATCAGCTTGTTGCGCTGACGATCGATGGTCATCACTTTGTCTACCTGTTTTTGATTTGCATCGAGCGCTCTAAAGCCATCTCGCAGCAATCCATTGGGCAGTGCTTTGCGCGTACTTTTGATTTCTTCGGAATCACTCACAGGCTCGCGAATAGGCGTTTTTTTATCTTGAACATCCGAGACCGGCCCAGCTTCTGCATGGGCCGTAGCGGAAGCAAGAGGAATGGAGGAAGCGTTAACGGAGGTAGATTCGGCATTTTGACGCCGACCGACTAGACGCAGATTGTCCTCATTCAATGCTTGCTGCCCCAGGTCAGAATTCGCTGTCGCAGATCCAGTAATATCGGCATCCGGAATTAAGTAATCGCGCCCGGCAATGATACGGCTATTGTTCAAGCCGTTGGCGCGCATGAAGTCACCGATCGCTTTCGGATCACTGGTTTGCAGCAGGCGGGAAATACTGTCACCAGCGACGGCAGTTCTTGTTTGCGCTGGAGTGATCGGTAAAATCTCTGCATTGCCAGCAGCTTCAGTCGAAACTGGCCTGTAGCTGGCCACAGCGTCATCTTGTATCATCAAGCCGCCAGGATTCTGTACATCGTGAGCCAAGGATGGCTGCTGATTGGAAAACATCGCCCCTCCTACCAACCCGCCGCTCAGCGCGACCGGATCCAACTCTTGCACGTGCTCCCTCTTCAAAAACACCGGCTGACCGGCCCCCATATCTGGGACCTGCTCATGCCCATTCGGGGCACCTCCGTCCTCATCAGCATCCGGGTCACTGGCATTGTCTATGGGGTGTATTCCATCACCATCGTAGATTAGCTTCGCTAACTGGTATTTTTTCAATAGATTGTCGATACCCTCACTTTGATTGGGCATGCCGTTGAGGTCTTCTTCCTCTTTAGAAAAGAGATTGTTTAATATAAGACCCACTGTTTTCCTTGTTTTTCCACCCACGTACACATGTGCCGGAATGGCTGAGTTGAGAACAGATTTGCAGATTTTTCACTGCTGCAATTTTGTTCGATATTTGCTTGTTTGTCATCTATTTTTTACAACATTTAAATGCGCAGATTCATAACTGCTCAGCCAAGGCACGCTGCCTGAGCACGGAGCTAGCGGCATTAGTGCCGGGCCGCCAGCCTTGCATCAGGTTTTCAAAACGCGTCTGCGCGCCGACATACGCCAGCGCAGCCCTGCCCGGCGCGCCCTGGCGGCACAGCGCCACATCCACTTCGCAGATGCCGCGGTCCATGCTGTCGGGGTGGTAGACCTCATCGCGATACAGAAAAATGACGGCGTCGGCGTCCTGCTCTATGGCGCCGGAATCGCGCAGGTCGCTGGCCTGCGGGCGTTTGTTGGGGCGCTTTTCCAGCTCGCGGTTGAGCTGGCTCAGCAGGATGATGGCGATGTCCAGCTCTTTTGCCAGCGCCTTCAGGCCGCGTGTGATGCCTTCTATCTGCGCGTTGCGGTTGTCGCCTTCGCCCTCCATCAGCTGCAGGTAGTCGACCACCATCACATGCAGGCCGTGGCGGCGCTTGATGGTCTTGGCCTTCATCCGCACATCCAGCAGGCGCAGGCCGCCCTGATCGTCCAGGTACAGCTGCATGGCGTCGATTTGGGCGATGGCGGCTGTCAGGCTGTTCCAGTTTTCGCTGGTCATCGCATTTGGCTGTAGCAGGTGGGCCAGCGGGATGCGGCCGATGCTGGCGAGGTTGCGGTCATGCAGCTGGGTGCGCGGCATTTCCATCGACAACACCAGCACGCTGTTGCTTTGCGCGATATTGCAGGCCAGATTCAGCGCAAAAGCGGTCTTGCCCATCTTGGGGCGCGCGGCCAATACCACCAGCTCGCCGCCGCGCAGGCCGCCGCTGAGTTTGTCGTCCACATCGGCAAAACCGGTGGAGATGGCGCGGCTGCCGCCTTCACGCCGGCGTTCCAGTTCTTCTATGTGGTGATACAGGTCAGCACTCGCCTTCACCGGCTCTTGCCGGGTGCGGGAGATGGCCAACTGCTCCAGCCGCGACGAAGCGCGGTCCAGCAACACGGCGGCCTCCTCGCGCGAGGCCCCGGCCTGGTCTGCCACCTCCCGGCCCAGCGCCATCAGCCCGCGTTTGATGGCACGGTCCCGCACGATGCCGGCATAGCGGGCAATGTGCGATGAATAAGGCGTGTTCTGCGCCAGCGAATTCAGGTAAGGCAGGCAATCGACAATGCGGTCGCGCAGCACATCGGCCAGCGAAATCACGTCGCAGCTTTTGCCGGCGGCGATCTGCGCCTGCAGCTCGCTGAAGATCAGCCGGTGCTCGCCACGGTAAAAATGCTCGGCGCGCAAATCGCCGATGCGGTCTATCGCATCGTTGTCCAGCAGCAGCGCGCCAAGCACGCTTTGCTCCGCTTCGTTGTTGTGCGGGGCTGAGGTTGCAGTTGCGGTGTGGTTCATATTCTTCTTCATTCCTTCTTCAAATCTGCGGCGCTGGCCAGTATCGTAGGTTGGACTAACGCCTCATCAGCCCAACATCTCCAAACATCCACCAACATCCATCGCCGCTGGTTTTTCAAACGCTGAGTGTTGGGCGGATAGAGTTTTCACCCAACCTACCACTGCAATACAACTGCAATTCTTGCCGGAGCGGTAGGTTGGGCTAGCGCCTCATCAGCCCAACATCTCCACACATCCGCCAGCATCCATCACTGCCGATTCTTCAACCGCTATGTGTTGGGCGGATAGAGCTTCCAGCCAAGCTACAAAAGCGGTCATCATCGATTGTCGTAATGCCCTTCCCTGATCTTGGCGAAGTTGACGGCCTTGGTCATCCACGCCAGATCGGCCATGAAGGGGCGGCTTCCCGGGTGTTGAGCTCTGCCTGTCAGGAAATGGGAGCCGGCTACGTATTCAAAAAACAGGCGCCAGTAGTCCATGCTCTGCCGCGTCCGGTCTTCGTTCCATCTGGCGCGCAGCTGCACGGCCCTGCCGTGGGTCCAGTCACGCACCTTGGGGCATTGCGGCAAGACCTGGTGGTACAGCGCGATAATCTCCTGGTGGGGGCAGGCCGTTGCGGCAAACTCTGCACGTAGCGGGTCCTTATCCTTTGCCGTGCTCTGAGCACTGTCGCTAAAAGATGGATCTGCTGTTCCAGAGGCTGCTGCACCGCCTGATGCCGGTACTTGTTTGCCCCCACCACTCGACACGTCGCCAGCAACGCTGGAGACAGCTAACACGCTAGTGTTAGCGAGGTTTTCTTTCTGCTTCTTTTTCTGCTTCTGTTTCTGCTTCTGGCATCGAAGGGGCTTCGTAGAAAGCAACGCCTGTGCAACCGTGTTCTGCACCTCGTTATCCGGCCGGCCCCTGCATTTGCTCATGCAAAAAGCCTCTGCATACTTATCGAAAAAAGCCGGCAGATGCGGATTGTCCGGCTGGTAGTCATACTCAGCCTGCACGCCTTTAGAGCGCTTGTCTGTCGCTACCAGCTTTTCTTCTATCTGGAAACGCGCCATCTCAAATACCCAGATAGTTTCAGTCGCATCGTCATATTTGCTGAAGCCTGCACGTTCGCAGGCTTGCAGCGCCTCTTCTGTTTCTTGCGCGTCCATGCCAATCTCATGCGCGATCAACGATTTCGGCAGGTAATACAGCCCCAGCATATTGGCCTGCGGCCCGGTGATCAGATAAACGGCAACCAGCTGCGCCAAACGCCCTTCCTGGCGCAATTTTCTGCCAGTGCCGCTCATCCAGAAACGGGAATACACTTTTGCATACCCCCTCATTGCTGCTGCCCCTCCTGTGTTTCTGAAGCTTGCTGAGCAAGTTGTTCGGATGCCTGCTGCGTCAGCTTTTCAAAAATCCCTTCCATCCTGGCTGCCGCCTGCGGCGCCTCCAGCTGCTTCCACAGATAACGCGCCGCATGTGGGCCGCGCAGGAAACCGGCGATGGCGGCGTGCACCTGCTGCATTGCTGCTTCATCCAGTTCTGCATACGACAGGGATTTGGGCAGCGGCACGATGCCGCCCTTGGCGCCGGGCACCCAGTTCACATGGCCGGCGCCTATCTTCAGCCAGTTGCGGAACTGTTCGAAATCGGCAAAGCGCTGCTGCGCATCAAACACCGCCTGCTCCAGCGCCATGTGGCGGCGGTGGGCAGCGGCGCTGCGCGGGATGCGGGTGCCGACCTGCGCGACCTCGCCCTCTTCCAGCGCAAAGATGTCGCGCAAAAAGCGCAGCCAGCGCGCATGGTGCTTGCCGTCCACGCCGCGCAAACCCTGCTGCAATAAGCGGAAAGCGGCGCTGTGTTCTGCTTCCGACAGCGCCACGCTGTGGTCGCGTTTGATCATCGTATGGCTCATCGTGTGGTCCTGTTGGTTAAATCAGATTGATTGGGTTGATCGGGCTGGCCGGCAAGTTGCCCCTGCGCTGCGGCACGCGAACACACTTTGCGGTGCAGCTCCACGATGGCCATCCAGGTCGTGCTTTTGCAGTCTCCCTGGCCATGCACGATGCGGTTGACGGTGGGTTGCGACACGCCCAGCAGCCTGGCGATGCGGGGTTCGCTCAGGCCGGTGGCGGCCTTGATGTCTGCGAGGTATGAAGCGGCCGAAGGCGCTGTGTTTTTCTTATCCATGCATGCATTCTATACGCGTTTGAATACACGTTTCAATACATATTTGAATAAATTTTTGCATAAATCTATACGTGCGTGTATAGTTCTATTATTCAGTTGTACAAGACCCTTTGATTAACCGGGTTGACAGAGAGAGTGGACGCTAACCGTCCGGCGCAAAAAATGTGCATACCGGGGCAAAAAGCCGGCTATGTACTTATGTAGATTGCCGCCTGCAGCACCAGCTCCCTGCCAGCCGCTAACCGGCCCCAAGCCACTCACCGCCATGACCCTGACATCGCGATTAGAAACCGCCATGCAAGCCGCCGGCTTCGCATCCCAGAGCGCCCTCTCCCGCGCCTCCGGCGTACCCCAGCCCACCATCAACCGCATCCTCAATGCTGTCGGCACCAAGGGGCCAGAAACAGAAACCCTGCGCAAGCTCGCCAGCGCCTGCAACGTCAGCTTTGAATGGCTGCACGAAGGCCTGGGCAGCATGCAACGCGGCAGCGCCGTGGAAGACAGCGCCCAGGTCAGGCAGCCGCACATGCGCATCAACGCCGGCAACAACGGCGATGAAGGCGCAGGCGCCATCCGTTTCATGCACGCCAGCGGCAGCTGCGGCGGCGGCTTCAACAACTACGAGGATCTGGAAAAGGAACCGCTGATCAAGGAAGAACGCTGGTTCTCGCGCTTCCACGTCAAGCGCGACGACGTGGTAGCCATCTACGCGTATGGCGACAGCATGGCCGACTTCATCATCGACGGCGACATCGTCATCTTCGACACCAAGAAAACCGAAATCACCAGCGGCCAGATCTACGCCATCGATTCACCGGACGGCCTGCGCATCAAACGCGTACACCGCCGCGCCGACGGCAGCCTGGTGCTGACCAGCGACAACCCCAACAAAAACCGCTACCCGGACGAGCTCTACACACCGGAGCAATCAGCGCAGCTGGTGGTGAAGGGGAAGTTTGTTTATCGGCAGGGTGGGTATTAAAAACTTGCGGAAGCGGCCATTGCAATGACAGACAACGCCAACAACAGCGGCAACAACAATGGCAACACGCGCAAGCCATCCATGCTACGCACCTACTTGCGCACCGCCCTGCGCTGGCAGCGCGGCCGCCAGCGTTCTGGGTATGACAAGATGCTGCTGCTCCACAGCATGTGGCCGCTGCCGTTTGATGTGTATGTGCTGCGTTTTCCGGAAGGTGCGGAGATCGCACCGCATGTGGACAAGGTCAGTTTTGGCGCGCACTACAGGCTGAACATCGTCGTCAAAAAAGCGGCGTCCGGCGGCGAGTTTGTGTGCAAGACGCCGATTTTTGAGACGCCGCGCATCAAGTATTTTCGTCCGGATGCGTGTGAGCATAGCGTGACGCGCGTCAACCGCGGATCGCGTTATGTGCTCAGCATAGGCTGGGTGCGGCGCGGCTGAAAAGCCAAACGCCCTCCTATCCTTATTCATATTCCTATTATATAAACGGAGTCTCCTTTGACCACTGCTTCACTGGCCATCAGCATCATCTTCGCGCTTAACGTTGTATGGTTCGGCGCGGCCTTCCGCTATTTCAGCCTGACACCGGATACGGCAGCCAGGCTGCTGGTGCCCAAATCCGCGCGCAGCTCGCCGCTGTTTGGCACGGTATCGGCATCGGTGCGTTTTTTGGGCGGCATGAACTTTGCGTTTGCCGCGTTTGCCGCACTGCTGCTGGCCAACCGCGCGCTGTTCCCCGATGCGCGGCAGATGGCCTTGTTTGCGGGCGTATTTTCCATCGCCCATGCGAGCCAGTTTGTGTTTAATCTGCCGGTGGCACTGCGCGGCGGCAGGCAGGGAGAATCGCTATGGCCCGTGCTCAGCGGCCCGATGCTTTTTATTTTTGTGACCGACCTTACGCTGATGGTGGCGAATGGTGTGCTAGCGGCCGCGCTGCTGATGTGAAGCAAGTACCGAATCGGTGAGATATGTTTTGCACACGCGAGGGCTAAGCAGCACGGTAGGTTGGGCAAAAGCCTCATCTGCCCAACACTCTCCAAACGACCACCGGCTGTTGAATGAAATAGCGCCAACGATATTCACAGATGTTGGGCAGAAGCCCAACCTGCTGTACTAAAAAAAATAATTCTTTTTTTTTGAAAAAATCGGTGCAATACGCTTTGCTATTGCCCCCTACCCGTCTCGTATCTTCAAGCAGATGTGCGAAACCTGCGGCTGGAGATACTGACTGAATTTCCATCCGGGTCTTTTGCGTTGGCGAACTGATAGCCGTTGGCCTCATGCGTGCTGCCGAAGCTGATGCCGTGCTCCAGGCTACGCGCCTTGAAGGCTTCAATATCCTGCACATCAAACATCAGCTTGACAGCCGCCTGGCCCAGCTTGACGCTCTTGGCGGCCTGGTGGATGAGGATGCTGGCGCCGGCTGGCGAAGTCAGCTCGATGAGGCCTTCAACCACTTCTCCGGTGGTGGCAAAGCCAAAGCAGGTCTGGTAAAACCGGGCCGTCTTTTGCATGTCGCGTGCGTAGATCAGGATGATGTTCAGTGGTGGATGAAGGGCGGATGGATTCATGGTATTCAATAAAAAGAAGAGCGTGTCGGATAGCTTGATTATGCATCATGGCCAGAAGAAGTTGGGAGTAATTTCGGGCCTCGCCGCACTTTTCACAACACACATTTTTCGGGTAATTTTTTTCGACCAAAAATAAATCATTCTTTTTTTTAAAAAAATTAGTGCGATATTTTTTGCACACCCGAGGGCTAAGCAGTACGGTAGCTTGGGCAAACGCTTCATCTGCCCACCGCTCTCCAAATGACCACCGGCTGTTGAATAAAATAGCGCCAACGGTGTTCACAGATGTTGGGCTAAAGCCCAAGCTACCATACTAAAAAAATTGTTCTTTTTTTTGAAAAAAATCGGTGCAATACGCTTTTCTATTGCACCCTACTCGTTACTAGTCGTTACTTATCGCGGTTTCCGCAGCCTTCTATTTTTTATTACCGAACTGCTGCGCAATCAGCTTCACCGCTTCCGCCACACCATTCTCCTGCCGCATCCGCTGTGCAACAGCCTCCGCCTTCACGGCCATGGCAGGCGTGTTTTGCACTTGCCTGATCTGGCGCGCCAGCTGCCGTGCTCTGACGTTGCGCCTGCGCGAGTGTTTGCCGGCGATGCCTATCCTGCGCAGCTCTAGCGCCCAGTGCTCCTGTTCGCTGATGTGGGCGACGACGATGGAGGGTTTGCCTGCCAGCGTGGCTGATTGCGTGGTGCCCGCGCCGCCATGGTGGACCACGGCCTGGCAGTGCGGGAAAATGAGGTGATGCGGTGCGGCGTTGACATACAAAATCTGGTCGCTGGACTGGAAGCCGCAATCCTGCCACGAAGGGCTCTGAATGATGGCGCGGCAGCCGGCCAGTGTGGCGGCCCGCGTCAGCAGTTGCAGCGTGGCAGTCTGCTGCACTACATCCTTGGGCATCCAGCTGCCCAGGCCCATGTAGACAGGCGCATCGCCTTTTTGCAGGAAGGCGGCCAGCACAGGCGGCACCTGCCCTTCCAGTGCCATATTGGGCATATCCAGGAAACCGCAGGTACGCACCGGCGCGGGCCAGTCCGGCTGCGGCTGGCATAGCTGGGGGCTGACTGCCAGCAGCGTCAGCGGTGACGATATCCACACCTGCGTAACGGCATCCTGCACGGGCGGCAGCGCTATCTGCGCGCGCAGGCGGTTGGAGTAAGGCAGCAAGATACTGTTCAGTGCAAAGCAGATGAGCCGCCAAACCAGGCGGTTACCGGTTTTGCCTAGCGACGGCATGGGCATGGGATGCGAATAGGCGCTGGGCACGGCCACGTGCGACAACAGCACGCTGACATAGGGCACGCCGGCTTTTTCAGCGGCGATCTGCAACGGGTGCATGAAATAGTGGCCGATGACCAGATCAGACTCTGCGCACAGGCGCTGGGCGGCGGCAAACATCGCCTGCTCGGCGGGTGCAAAGCCGAAGCGCAAAATATCTGCCATCTGCGCCATCGGGTTGCGGTTGCGGTAGGCTGCCAGGCCCACCGCCTCTGCCTCTTCCGCGCTGATGACGGGGGAAGCAACCATCTGTATTGTCACACCGTTGGCCGATGCCATTTCATCGTAGGCGGGGTTGTCCAGGCAGGTAACGAGCACGGTGACTTGATGCCCCGCTGCCTGCAAGCCTTCTGCCAGCGCCACAAACGGACGTACGTCACCGTGGCTGCCCCAGGTTTGCATGCCAATTTTCATCTGTGCCTCATTATCTATACTCCATCATCCGTGCCATGATTGCCACGATTGGCAGAGCGTTTTAAATATACGGATATCGATGCCGCATTCTTCATCTGGCATCAATCATCGGACATCACTCATCTGGCATCGCTCATCGGTCATCACTCATCGGTCATCATGCGGCAATCAGCGGGGCACGTGGCTGCGCAGGCTGGAGCGCAGCTGTATGCCGTCATGCTCGCTGAAGAGCTCGGCAATCCAGTCCACAAACACGCGTATCTTGCGCGACAGGTGGCGGTTTTGCGGGTACACCACGTGCAGCGGCGCCGGTTCGGGGAACCAGTCTCCCAGCACCAGCTCCAGGCGGCCCTGCTCCATCGCCTCTTTCAGCACAAAGGCCGGTATCTGCGCGATGCCCAGGCCCGCCTCTGCCGCTGCCACATAGCTGTTTTCATCATCCAGCGATACAAAGCCCTTTAGCGTTTTCTGGATGCGCATAGTGTCTTTGGCAAACACCCAGTCAAATACCTTGCCGGTGCGCGGGGAAAAATGGTTGATGCAGCGGTGTGTTTCCAGCTCATCCGGATGTTCCGGCTTGCCGTGCACAGCCAGGTAAGAAGGCGCGGCGCAGCTGGCAAAATACAGCTCGCCCACACGGCGCGCGATGAGGCTGGAATCGGCCAGCTCGCCGCTCCACACCGCGCAATCGATGCCGTCATCCACCAGGTCTGCGCGGCCCTCGCTGCAGCCTAGCTGCAGTTCTATGGCCGGGTAGCGTGCAAAAAAATCCGGCAATGCCGGCACGATGACGGAACGCGCCATCAGCGTGGGCACCTCCACCCGCAGCCTGCCACCGGGCGTGGAGTGCCGCCGGGCCAGCGATTCTTCCGTCTCGCGCAGCTGCGCCAGCAAGATCACGCATTGTTCATAGTAGGCCGCGCCGTCTTGCGTGACGCTGACGCGGCGCGTGGTGCGGTTTAGCAGCTTCACGCCCAGCTTGGCCTCCAGCCCCTGTATCAGCGTGGTGGCGGTGGCCTTGGGCATGCCCAGGCTGTCTGCCGCGCGGGTAAAGCCGCCGGTTTCCACTACCCTCACAAACACTTCCATGGCCTGCAGCTTATCCATTGTTATTCATTGATTGCTCATTGATTGTTCAAAAATCTGAATTATGAATTCGTATTATGGCTATTTATACGAAGTACGGCAAACAATATGATAGAGCGTAACCAGTTTGCACTCACTGGCTTGCCATTAAAGAAATTGAATCACAGAAACATCAGGACAACACCTTAACCACCAAGGAAACCATCATGAGCTCGACCATCAAGCACATCTCCGACAAATCTTTTGAAACCGACGTTTTGAAGTCTTCCCTGCCCGTGCTGGTGGACTACTGGGCGGAATGGTGCGGCCCTTGCAAAATGATCGCGCCGGCGCTGGAAGATTCTTCCGTCAGCTATGCAGACCGACTGACAGTGGCGAAGATCAACGTGGACACCAACCCGGAGATCCCCGGCAAATACCACGTGCGCGGCATCCCCACGCTGATGCTGTTCAAGGATGGCGAAGTGGTAGCAACCAAGGTGGGCGCCTTGTCAAAAGCGCAGCTGAACGCGTTTATTGAAGCGCACATCTAAGCGGAGCAGGCTGGGCAGATACGCCCGGCTAGGGTAACGCGGCATCGGCTTCCGCCGCCGCATCGGCAAGGTCCATCATCGCCTGCCGCGTTGCCTGCAGCGTCGCTTCGCCCAGACGATGTGACAGGCTGGTTTTTGCGCGCTCCCACACCGGCAAGGCTTGCGCCATCAGCGCAACCCCTGCTGGCGTCAGGCTCAGGCGTTTGCCCGCGGGCCCACGGCCGCCTTCTGCCCCTACCAGGCCGCGCCGCTGCAGCGCTTGCACACTGCGGCTCAGCGTCGTGGCATCTACGCCGGCACTCTCCGCCAGATCAACAACGGTCGGCTCCTGCGCAGCGCCAATGCCCACCAGCAGGCTGAACTGTTCCGCCGTCAGCTCCAGCGGCTTAAAGCAGGCATTATAAAAACGCGTCAGCGCGCGCGCCGTGGCGCGGGCCTGAAAGCCCGGGCACTCCACCGCAACACGCTGCAGCAACGACAGATCAAGTTCTTTCACAGTCCACTCCGGCTAACAATTTAACAATTCAAATAAGTTGCAAATGCGCTGTACATGCATAATACTGTATATACAGCATTATATCGCATCTACCTTTTTTGGAGACACTATGCCCGCCTTTGTCCACGTCAACCTGCGTGTTATCGATGCAGCCAAACAAGCCGCGCTCGCGCCCCGTTTTAAGGCTGCACTGGAAGAAGCCGGCGGCCGCATCGTCCACTTCGGCCCCGTCGCCCAGGTGCTGGAAGGCGCAATGGACGGTGACAATGCGCCGCTACCGCTGGCCGGTATTTTTGAATTCCCCACCCTCGCGGCGGCGCTGGAGTTCTACAACTCGGAACGCTACGCCCCCATCAAGGCAGAGCGCCAGCAAGCGCAGCAGGCGCGGATGTTTGTTGTCGATGCGGGCTAAGCCGCAGGTAAGCGATCATTAAGCGATAAGTTAAGCGGTCGCAGGAAACGTCCTGAACCACACAAACAGCATCACCGCCGCCGCCATCACCCACACCAGCGTGGCCGAACCCAGCGTCACCGCGAGCGACACGCGCGTGCTAAGCCAGTACACAGAAAACAGGTAGGCCGCATACGGCGCCAAAGACCATATCCCAAACAAGGCCGTGGTCTGCAGCGCCGCCGCAGGCCGCGTGGTGCCCACCACAAAATGCGCAATCAGCGCAAAGGTCGGAAACAGCGGCACCAGCCCAGCCAAAACGAAGTAACGGGATTTGGACGCCAGCGCGATCAGCAAAACGGCAAGCGCGCCCAGCAGGCATTTGATGAACAGAGAAATCATGGCGTGGATATAAAGGAAGAAATGGCGAGCCGGGCTAGTGTAGCAGAGCCGGCGGCATCCTCCGCCCCGCCCTGCCCGCGTCGCCGCCCGCATCCTTAGCCTGCGCGGGGCTGTCTTGTTTTAACCAAGGCCGACAATTTAGCCTAGGCCGCCTCCAATAATAAGGTATATTTAACACAACTCTTTATCCGTACGCCCGCCTGAAAGGATCTTGTATGCGTCCCCTGCTACGTCATAGCGTATTGCTGCTGGCCCTGGTAGGCGGACACGCTGCCGCCAACCCACAATCGCTCGGCATCACGTCACCCAAAAACGGCGGCTCCATCGCCTCCGACATGAACGCCGCCGGCCAGGTCGCCGCGATGATAGAAGACGCCAAAGGCGGCTGGCATGCCGCCTTTTTTGAAAAAGGCACGCTGATTGAAATTGCGGCCATGGGCGAAACCGAGAGCGAAGCAAAACGCATCAATGACAAAGGCGTGGTCGTCGGCTCCACCAATAAAAAAGACGGCACCTGGACAGCCTTCCTTTACAGCCGCGCCACCGGCATGCAAGAGCTGGGCACGCTGGGCGGCACCAACAGCCACGGCGCCGCGCTCAATGACGCAGGCGCCGCAGTCGGCTTTGCCGATACCGACAATGGCGACTGGCACGCCTTCCTGTACCAGCCCGGCGAAGCAATGAAAGACCTGGGCACCTTCGGCGGCAAGATCAGCTACGCCACCGGCATCAACAACGCCGGCCAGGTCGTCGGCACCGCCACCACCGAAGACGGCTCCCGCCACGCCTTCTTCTATGACCCCGTACGCGGCATGGTAGACCTGGGCACACTGGGCGGCCGCTCCAGCTCCGCCACCGCCATCAACGACAAAGGCCTCGTCGTCGGCACCTCAGAAATGAAAGACCGCAGCTGGCACGCCTTCACCTACGACGGCACCACGATGAAAGACCTGGGCGCACTAATAGGCCCCGGCGACAGCTTCGCCACCGCCATCAACAACGCCGGCCACATCGTCGGCACCATGGAAGTCGGCGACAGGCACTTCTCCTTCGTCTGGCGCGACAACAA
>JAYSKH010000255.1:0-7870 GCA_043726505.1 Undibacterium sp.
CCAGCGAAGGCAGCGCCGCCGGCTGGCCCTTGAAGCTGTTCGGCGGTAAGCTCAGTGGCTTGAGGAAATCATGCTTTGCGCGGATCGCAGCAATCTCCTTGCTGTCCGGTACGATGAAACGACCACCTGCGGCTGAAGTGGTCACCGCAACAAAGCCGGGCCAGCTGCTGCCCCCGCCCCACAGCGCCGCCACGCGGCCATCGGCCACCATGGCAGGGCCGTCTCCCGCGCGGTCCAGGTACACGGCCTGGAAATCCTTGTCCATGTCCAGCCCCATGCCATCCAGCACATAACGCGCAAGTATCACCAGGCCTGAACCGCGTGCGCCAAACGCCACCGGCTTGCCGCGCAGGTCGCTGATGCTGTGATACGGGCTATCGGCACGTACGACAAACATGCCCGGGGTGGAATACATGGCTGCAACAATCTTCAGTTTGGATGGAGGACGCCCTATTCCCTGCAAGGCTTCATACGCAGCCTCACCCTGCACTAGCGCGATGTCCAGCGCACCGGACTCCAGCAGCGGAATGTTTTCAGTGCTGCCCTTGGTATTGCGCGCTTCTATGGTCAACTTAGGATCAGTCTTGGCAATAGTGCGGACGACAGCGTCGCCAAATACCGGAAACCCACCGCCGGGTGTGGCGGTGCCCATCACAACCCGGATATTTTCAGCGGCAAAGGCGACGCCCGGCAGTCCGGCCACAGCAAGCACAGCAGCGAGCAAACCAGAACACAAGCGGGCGGAGATAACCCCTCCGTTAGCCGACGGACGGCTCAGCCGCTTCATGCGGGTTTGTCGGCCAGCACATCATTCGCTGTCTGCCTGACGGTTGCCTGTATCAGCCGCTTGATTGCTGTTGTCTTCTGCGCCGCAGTCAAGGCATCCCACGCATTCAGGCTATCGCCACGGTCGCTGCCGGCATTGGCAAAGCTGTTGGAATTGTCCAGCGTCTTTTCCGCCAAGACCGTCCAGCTATGCGTATCAATCAGCCTTACCGTCACATAGGCATAAGGAGCGATCATGCCGCGCCCTCTCTCCTGCGTGTCGCCGCGCTTGGATCTGATGCGGTTGTCCACATAAAATCCCAGGCCTTCCAATTTGCCGTGACCAAAACTGGAGTTTTGCAGTTTCAGCCGCGCATCGCCGCGATGCTTGGTCACCAGCACCAGATGTGTGATGTCGGGATTGTTCTTCAGTGCCAGTTTCAGCCCGTCCAAAGCAATGCCTGCGTCTGCGCTGCCGTCAAACAGGGAGCCCTGCATCCTATATAGGCCGGCATCATTGCTGATCAGCAGATCCGTCTTGACGCCTGGCTGTATTTTGACAACCGCATTGTCGACAGCGAGCAGAGCCGCGCTATCAAGCTCATTATTCGGTATGTCGATTTTTTGCAGCTTATTGCGGTCCAGATTGCTGCCCGTGGTTTCTACTTCAAACGTCACCGAGATGCTATCGCCTATCAGAGACAGCGCAGCATAGTGGCGCGCAGTTGCATCTTCCGCGCAGGCTTGCGCTGCAGCCAGCAAGGTAAGGCTGCTGAGCCCAAACAGAATAATTTTTTTCGGTGAGTTGATATTCATGGCTTAAGGCCCCTTCTGCGTTGAAAAAAACAAAGCTCCGCTGCACTTCTCGCCGCAGCCGCCGTGCCCGGTTGTCCGGTTTATTGAAGTCGTCATCATAAGAACAGAATAAGACTTAATCGACCGGTGCTTTGTATATTAATGTTGCAACGGGATAGCTCGGGCTACCGTCTAGCGCACTGCCCCGGCAAGAACGCTTTTGCCAGCCTGCGAGACGGCCGTATGGATGATGTCCTTCAGCGCGACAGTCTTTTGTTCCGGCGATAGCGCGCCCCAGGCATTCAAGCTCTGGTTCTCTTCGCCGACGTTTGCATAGGCGGAGGAGCTATCCAACGTTTTTTGGCCAACGACGGTCCAGGTCGCTGTGTCGATCAACCTGACTGTGATGAAGGCGTACGGCACAATCAGACCGAGGCCAATTTCGTTCGTGTCCTCGCGCTGAACCCATGTGCGGTTATCAATGTAAAAGCCCACGCCCTCCAGCTTGCCATGGCCTATCGTGTCTTCCGATAGCTTCAGCCTGGCATCGCCGCGGTGCTTGGTGATCAGGAATAGATGGGTTGCAGCGGGTTTGCTTTTCAGCGCTTCCTTCAATCCGCCCAGCACGACATCCGCTGCGGCATTGCCTCGAAAAAAATCATCCTGCAGTCGATACAGGCCTGCGTCATTACTGATCAGCAGCTCTTTTTTAA
The DNA here is from genome assembly GCA_043726505.1 of Undibacterium sp. Lineage (GTDB taxonomy): Bacteria > Pseudomonadota > Gammaproteobacteria > Burkholderiales > Burkholderiaceae_D > Undibacterium. The sequence continues at coordinate 2,274 of JAYSKH010000255.1, forward strand.
CTGACGGCTGTTGTTCATGAATCAGGCTGTCCATCGCAAGCAGCGCCGCACTGTCCAGCTCAGTATTCGGAATCGGGATTTTTTGCAGATTATTCTGGTCAAGATGGCTGCCGGTGGTGCCGCGCTCAAACACGACAGAAATGTTATCTCCGATCAAAGACAGCACCGCGTAGTGGCGCATCGCAGGTTCCACTGCAAAGCAACTGCCGGAACTGCAATACGCCACGGCCAGCAGCGCCGCCTGGATTATTTTAGATATTGTTGTTGTCATATGCATGCCGCTCTCTGATTGGATTGCTGTGGGTGTCAATAAAACTTGCAGATCAAAAGATACCAAAAGAATAATTTTTATAATATAACAACTCAATTCCAATTGGAAAGTTTATTTTTAATCAATACAAATGTTGCTATGGCACGCCACTTGCTAATAGATGCCAATGCGCAACAGCGCAGAAATCTGGTTTTTTAGCTATCGTTTTTGCAAATCCTCAAAAAGAAGCGCGATTTTGAACATCTAATCGATGTAAATCGTTAGCGTCCTCTTGTAGAATGGCGCGTCGAAATATCGGCAAGCAAATAACCCCTGGTAAAAAATACAGTAGGCGGGGCATGCTCCATACTCTTGGCGTGTGTCCGAATTTAAAAATCCGCGTTCAGGAACCCCACAAGGAGACAACGATGCACGGAATCTGGAGAAACGAATGACACTTGTAAACACCGCATCCGATGCGGTTCCATCCACCGCCCCGGCAAAAGAAAAGCACCCTGCAGCGCTGCCGATGCTGTTCTTCACAGAAATGTGGGAACGCTTCAGTTATTACGGCATGCGCGCACTGCTGGTGCTGTATCTGGTCAATGCAATAGGCTATACCCGCTCCGACGCGCTGGCCTTGTATGCGACTTACACTGGGCTGGTGTACCTGTCACCGCTGATAGGCGGCTACCTGGCCGACCGCTACCTGGGCCGCCGCAAGGCCATCCTGATCGGCGGCATCACGATGGCGCTGGGCCACTTTGCGATGGCTTTCGAACCGCTGCTGCATCTGTCGCTGGGCCTGCTGATCATCGGCAACGGCTTCTTCAAACCGAACATCTCCACATTGCTGGGTTCGCTGTACCGTGAAAACGATCCGCGCCGCGATGGCGGTTTCACCATTTTCTACATGGGCGTGAACCTCGGCTCCTTCCTGTCTCCGCTGATCGCTGGCACGCTTGGTGAAAAAGTGGGCTGGCACTATGGCTTCGCTTCCGCTGGTGTCGGCATGTGCCTGGGTGTTGCACAGTTCGTATGGGGCCAGCACAAGCTGGGCGACGCTGGACTGCCTCCCGGCAAATCCCGTATTGACGGCCAGGACTGGATGCACATCCTGCTGATCGCCGTCGGCATGATCCCGCTGGTCTATGCCATCATGAGCCTCTGGGGTGTCATCGGTCCAATATGGAACAGCCTTGCCATACTGGCCAAGCTGGCGGTGGTCGTGCTGATCTGCGCCGTGCTGTGGTTCGGCAACGGCATGGCCAGCAACAAACACGCCAAGACCGAAGTGCCATTAACACGTGAAGAATGGCACAGGATTATCGCCATCCTCATTATGGGTTTCTTCGTTGTCTTTTTCTGGATGGGCTTTGAACAGGCTGGCGGTACGATGAACCTGTTTGCCGACAAACAGACCGACCGCCATCTGGGCGGCTGGGAAATTCCCGCTACCTACTTCCAGGCGATCAACCCGCTCGGCATCGTTTTGCTGGGACCAGTATTGGCCATGATCTGGACCCGTGTCGACCAATCGCGCTTCCGCTTGCCTACTCCCGCCAAGCTGGCGATAGGCATGATCATCCTCGGCCTGGGTTTCATCGTACTGGCCATCGCACAAACGCAGGCAGATACGGTCGGCAAGGTCGGCCCGCAATGGCTGTTCTTCGTCTACCTGCTGCATACCATCGGTGAGCTGTGCCTGTCTCCGGTAGGCCTGTCGATGGTCAGCAAGCTGGCGCCAGCCCGCGTTGCGGCGATGATGATGGGTGTATGGTACCTGGCCAATGCGCTGGCAAACTATCTGGCCGGCATGCTGGAAGAAATCCTCAAAGGTTCTTCGTTCCCGCTGTACTGGTTCCTGGTAGGTAGCTCGGTCGGCGCCGGCGTCGTGCTGCTGATCATCACGCCTTTGCTGAAAAAACTGATGCACGGCAGATAAATCGCCGTCATCAGAACAAAGCCGCTGCCTTTAAAAGCAGCGGCTTTTTTTATACTGCGGCACTTACGCTATGTCTGTGGCATTCCGTTTGCTTCGTTTGCTACCGCTGTCTGCCTGGCCTGCTGCGACAAGGCATCCGCCTCGGTATTCCTATGCCGCGGAATCCAGGCCAGCGTAACTGATTTCAGCTGCGTCATCAGCGCCCTCGCCTGCGCACGATACTGCGCAAGCCCGCTCGCCCCGCTGCCCCCGGTCTGCATTACGTCATTGATCACTACCTGGCTGTCGCCATACACCGTCAGCCTGTCGGGCTGCTGCCGCACGGCTTCCTGCAATACCGCAATCAGCGCCAGATATTCGCCGTCGCTGCTACTGCCATGCCCTGCCGCGCGGCTGATCTGTATCGTCCGGCCATCCGGGCTTTTAAGTACCCCGCCTATCCCCATGCGGCCGGGATTCGGATATACCGAGCTATCGAACCATGCCAGCCATGCGCTGGCATCAGGCTGCCGTAGCAGCTTCTTTGCCGCATATGCCTGCCCCCTTGCCTGCTGTCGTATAGCGTGCTTATGCGCGGTGTGCTGCAGAAGCCGCTTCCGCTGCAACACCAGCTCCTCCAGCGAATCACTTCCCGCTGCTCGCAACAGAACTTGTGTCAGCGCATCGCACGGTGTCAGGCCCGCCTGCTTTTGCAGGCGCCGGCTCAACACCATGTCGGCTTTATAAGCGATAGCAAGCAAGTCTTCAAAATCAGGCATTCATGAACCAGTCTGCAGTCTGTTTAGTAGGGGGAAATTTTACACAAAGAATTTTCTCGCACATGCTTTTTCCAATATGTTTTTTCTTCTCAGCGCATACAAAACATCCACACATTTCGGCAGGTGCGGCCGCAAGCAGCTTCTGTCAGAATTGGGCATAATGCAGCACCCCTATTGATGTTTTTTGTATCCTTCTAAGGAGATCGCACGATGTTCAGCCCTTCATTGTCTCGCAGCACTGCCATGTTTGCTTTGTCAGCCGCCCTGCTGGCTACCGCAGGTTCCGGGGTAATCGGTACCAGCAATGCCTATGCGGCTGCGCCCATGGTCAAAAGTTCCGCGCCGGCCTACTACCGGATGATGCTGGGCGATTTTGAAATTACCGTATTGTCCGACGGCACCACGGCCTTGCCCATGGACAAATTGCTGACCAACACCACCGCAGCGGAAACCAACAAGCGGCTGGCAAAATCCTACCTGAAAAGCCCGGTGGAAACATCGTTCAACGGTTTCCTGATCAACACCGGCAGCAAGCTGGTGCTGGTTGATACCGGCGCAGGCAGTTTCTTTGGCCCTACGCTGGGCAATCTGGCTGCCAACCTGAAAGCGGCCGGCTACCAGCCTGAGCAGGTGGACGAGGTCTACATCACCCATATGCATTCCGACCACATTGGCGGCCTGCTAGCAGGCGACAAGGCAGCATTCCCGAACGCCATCGTGCGCGCGCAAAAAAACGAGTCCGACTACTGGCTGAGCCAAGCCAATATGGATAAGGCCGCCGACGGCAACAAAGGCAGCTTCAAAAACGCCATGGCAGCGCTGAACCCGTATGTCAGTGCCGGCAAGTTCAAGCCGTTTGAAGGCGACACCGAACTGGTGCCGGGCATTAAAGCCATCGCCGGCCACGGCCATACTGCTGGCCACAGCGAATACGTCGTTGAAAGCAAGGGAGAAAAGCTGGTGCTGTGGGGTGACCTGATCCACGCCGCCGCCGTGCAGTTTGAGCATCCTGAAGTGACAATCGCGTTTGACAGCGACAGCAAAACCGCCGCTGCGGAGCGCAAGCAGGCATTTGCCGACGCGGCAAAATCCGGCTATCTGGTGGCCGGCGCCCACCTCGCCTTCCCTGCGCTGGGCCACCTGCGCGCAGAGGGTAAAGGCTATGTGTGGGTGCCTGTGAATTACGTTCCAGTACGCTAAGCACCATCGACGGCAGCGCCTTGCATTTCTTTAGCAAGGCGCTGCCGCCATTTCAACAAAGAGGTCACGGATGAGCACACTATTTAGCCCGTTCTCAATGGGCGCGGTCACGCTGAAAAACCGCATTGTTGTTTCGCCGATGTGCCAGTATTCCGCCGAAGACGGCCAAGTCGGCGACTGGCACATGATCCATCTGGGCGGCCTCGCGCTGTCCGGCGCGGGTCTGCTGTTTATCGAAGCCAGCGCAGTGGAAGCGGATGGGCGCATCACGCCCGGCGATGTCGGCCTGTATTCCGATGCGACGGAAGCGGCGCTGGGCAAGGTCATCAACGCCTTCCGTAAATACTCCAAGATCCCGGTCGCCATCCAGCTCGCGCATGCAGGCCGCAAGTCATCCAGCCACGCACCGTGGGAAGGCGGCCAGCTGATCCCCATAGCCGAAGGTGGCTGGCAGACGGAAGCGCCGTCAGCAGTGCCGCATGCTGAAGGAGAGCATCCACCTGTTGCGCTGGACAAGGCAGGCTTGGCACGGCTGCGCGATGCCTTTGCAGAATCCGCCAGACGCGCGCACAGGCTGGGTATTGAAGTAATAGAGCTGCATGCCGCGCATGGCTATCTGCTGCACCAGTTCCTGTCGCCGCTGGCAAACAAGCGCGATGACGAATACGGCGGCTCACTGGAAAACCGCATGCGCTTCCCGCTGGAAGTGTTTGACGCCGTGCGCGCTGCGCTGCCTGCGGACAAGGTAGTAGGCGTGCGCGTGTCGGCCACCGACTGGGTTGCCGGCGGCTGGGAACTGGAACAATGCACGGTCTTTGCGCAAATGCTGAAGCAGCATGGCTGCAGCTTCATCGACGTATCCAGCGGCGGCGTATCGCCTTTGCAGCAGATTACGCTGGGTCCGGGCTACCAGGTAGCATTTGCCGAACACATCCGCAAGGCAACCGGCCTGCCGACCATTGCGGTGGGACTGATTACTGAAGCGGAGCAGGCAGAAGCCATCGTCGCCTCCGGCCAGGCCGACATGGTGGCGCTGGCGCGCGCGATACTGTACGACCCGCACTGGCCATGGCATGCTGCCGCCAAGCTCGGCGGCACGGTAGATGCGCCGCAGCAGTACTGGCGCTCGCAACCGCGCGACCAGAAGGCATTGTTCGGCAATACCGTCATCGGCCAGCGTTAAGCTAAACTACTCTGTCCGCATACAATCAGGGCCGGCCCACTCACCGTGGACCGGCCCTGATTTATTTTCTGCGATACTGTATCCAGTGATCAGCGCACAGCTTCTATCCACGTGGTATCGCTGCTGAATGAACCGTCAGGCTGCACGGCGAAATACTCCTTCACTTCGCGCGGCAGTTCGCGCATCGTCACCTGCAAGGCCGCTACCCGCTCTGCCGATGTGCGGATACGTTTGACCCAGCTGTCAAACTCCAGCGGCAAT
>JAYSKH010000256.1:0-2598 GCA_043726505.1 Undibacterium sp.
TTGCCAGCTTCGCATATCCGATCCCTCTCGCAAGTCGATTTATCAAATAGACAATCTCCGCAGGTTCCATACTAGAATATTTTTCATTAGAAATCCTTAATAAACAGCTAATTTACGTTTAATTGTTGTAAATTTATTTTTGCAATAATTAATATATACAACCGTACGTCCAATATAGGAGACAAATAGCAATTTGGCTTTCACTCCTGTCAACTCTGACAGTTACATAAGTGCAGGAAATTGTATTCAATGAAACATCAGCAACATCCAACCACCGAGAAGGATGCATGATGAATAATAAATATTCGAAAAAACTTGCTCTGGCTGCTGCCATTGCCTTATGTGTTTGCCATGTGTCCAACGCCGCAACGGTCACTGCTACTATGACCAATACCGTCAATATCAGCAGCAGCTGCACTGTCGCTACTACCGGGTTTACCACTACGTACGATCCTCTCAATCTGAACGCTTCCACCAACCAGGACGTTACCGCAACGGTAACTACCAGTTGCACCCTGCTATTACCTGCAGTGATTACGCTCGGCCAAGGCGCGCACGCAGCCTCGGGCTCCACCGACATCGCACCATTGAGGCGGCTGGCGAATGCCGGCAACACGGCATTTCTGAATTACGCGCTGTACCAAGAAACGGGTCGCTCTACCACCTGGGGCAATACGGCGCTGACGGGTGTTGCCGTGGTCGGCACCGGCGCCAGTGCCAGCAACACGGTGTATGCGCGTATTCCATCCGGACAAGCTCCAGGTGCAGTAGGCAGCTTTACCGATTCAGTACTGGTGACGGTCACGTATTGATTCTGGTAACAGGGTCAGGGCACGCGCCCTGATACAGCCATAAAACGGATCAAAAAAATGACATTGAAGCCTTACTTCCGTTCTCCACTGGTGAAGTGCTTTTTACTGTTGATAATGGGGCTGCCTGCCAGCGTTTGGGCCGCTGCGTTCAACATCAATCCCGTCAAATTCCAGTTGAAATCCACCCGCGCTGTCGCCGTAATACAGATATCCAACCCTACCGACGAGCCGGTACGGCTGCAGATCAATGCGCTCGACTGGTCTACCGACGGCAGCAAGGAAGTCTTGACCGATACGGACGACCTGCTGGTGAATCCGCCGATTTTCCTGCTGGCGCCAAACAAGACGCAATACGTACGCTTCGGCATGAGGACAGCACCCGACAGTGAGCCAACAACGGAAAAATCCTACCGCCTGATGGTGGAGGAAGTACCGACCGAAAATGCGGCAACCGGTATCCGTACTCTGCTGCGCTTTAGCCTACCGGTATTTTTCACGCCAAAAGAGGCGGAAGCGCATCTGAGCTGGAAACTTAAAAAGCAGGGCAAGCAGTTCAGCCTGATAGCGGCCAATGCCGGCAATGTGCACGCCAAAGTCAATGCGCTGGTACTCATTAACGACAGCAAGAAAGAGGCATTGAAGGTGACGGTCCCCAGCTATGTGCTTCCTGGTCAGAATAAGGAATGGCCACTAGAAACCGCCCCTTCCTCTACAAAATTCAGATTGGAGTTCCAGAACGAAGATGGCGAGAAAGTGGAAGTTCTCATTCAGGGCATTGAATAAATTAATTTTAGGGTGCCTGCTTTGTTGCTCGTTTCCACTTTTTGCGGCGGAAGACTCTTACTATCAGAAGCAGGAACTGCTGTTGTCCGCCATCGTCAACGGTAAGGAGACATCCGGCGTAGTCAGGTTCATACAAACGACAGACTTCCGGCTGCTTGCCCCCGAAAGTTTGTTCCAGGAAGCAAGATTGAAAATTCCTTCAGAAAATAGCGGATTGGCCGAACTGCGGCGCCATAACGAAAATTATTTTTTCCTGGACGGCATACCGTCCGCGCATACCGTCACCGACCAGGAAACGCAGACGATACGCATCACTGTGCCCAGCGATGCATTCGTCATGACCGATTGTGACCTGAACACGTTGACGCAGCGGCGTGGTGCCAAGCTCTCCGATATCGGTGGATTTTTCAATTATGACCTGGATTACCTGCGGACCAGCGGCATCAACAGCCTTTCCGGTATTTTTGAAATCGGCGTGTTTGACGGCTCCGGCACCTTTACCAGCCGTGCGATAGGTCGCAGCCAGAACGGCGCCAACTCGCTGTACCGGCTGGATAGCCAGTATTCCAGGGATTTCCCCGAGGACATGAGCGTGCTGGTGGTGGGCGACAGCGTCACCGCTGCATCGCCATTCCTGCGCCAGTATTATTTCGGCGGCGTACAGTGGCGTACCAAGTTTGAAACCAATCCCGGCTACCAGTATCTGCCGCTGCCACTGATGCGTGGCACCGCGGCTTCGCCTTCCACGGTCGACATCTATGTCGACAACGTATTGCGGATGCGCCAGAACGTCGATACCGGCCCCTTTGCCATCAACAACCTGCCGGTGTTTACCGGCCAGGGCAACGTGCAGATGGTCGTGCGTGATGTGCTGGGCCGGCAACAGCTGTACACACAGAGCTACATCAACAGCGCGCAGCTGCTGCGCTCCGGCGTCAAGGATTATTCATTTGAGCTCGGCGCGCTGCACGATGATTTTGGTCAGGCAAGCAACTCCTACGGC
>JAYSKH010000257.1:0-23625 GCA_043726505.1 Undibacterium sp.
GCTGACGCCAAACAGCATGCAGATAGAAAACAGGAAGTTGCCGACAAAGGATTCCAGGAATACCAGCCCGCGGATTTGCCTGCTCATCGGTGCTTCGCCGGGGGGCTTCTTCAGCCAGGGCAGCATCGCGATGCCACCTATGCCGAAGCGCAGCCAGCCCAGCAGGAAGACCGGCAGCGCGGCCGTCAGCGGCTTGGACAGCGCAACATAGCTGCCGACTAGCGACATGCTCAGGGCGAGGCAGCCAAAGGCTACAGGGCGGCTTATGGTCATTGCTCAGACTTTATAAAAAGTAAATATGGCGCAAGTATACGGGCTGAAAGCAATTTCGTGGGGAAGATTGCTACGCGCGGGTTTGCACCGGGTATGTCCAAAAGTTATGCACCTGCGCCGCTTTGCTATTGGATGCCATGCCGCTGCGCCACTACACTAGGCGCGCCGCAGGCCGCATGCAGATGCTATCCTGCGCAGTAAAACAATACTCAGGCCTGCATACTGGCGCTATTTCCATCGTGTAGGACCATTCGTTACCGGATATTTATGATTTTTAAGCGTACAAGCGGTCTTTCTCTGTGTTTCTGCATATACCTGCTGGGGCTGCAAGCCTTTGCTGCTGACCTTGCTAACCCTGCGGACAAAGCCAGAGCGCCGAAAACCCTGCATGTGATGCTGACGACGCAGGAGGCAGCGCTGGACCCGGGCGCCGCCTCTGATCTGGCTTCGCTCAGCATCAATGAAAATATCTTCGATCCCATGCTGCGTTATGACTATCTGGCGCGCCCTGTTAAGCTGATGCCCAATACGCTCGCTGCGATGCCCGACATCAGCGACAATGGCAAGACCTATACGATGCATATCCAGCCCGGCATCTTCTTCACGCCTGATGCCGCCTTCAAGGGCAAGCAGCGCGAACTGACCGCGCAGGATTACCTGTACAGCATCAAGCGCTTGTATGACCCAGCACTGAAGTCGCCATGGCTGTTCATGTTTGAAGGCAAGATCCTCGGTGACGAAAAACTCAAGTCTTCTGCAGGCTTCGATATCAACCAGCCGGTAGAGGGTTTGCAGGCGACCGACCGTTACACCTTGCGCGTACGGCTGAAAGCGCCCGATAGCAATTTTTTGTTTCAGCTGGCGACACCGGCTACCGGCGCGGTGGCTCGCGAAGTGGCTGAAACTTATGCCGATCAGGTCGGCAGCCATCCGGTCGGTACCGGCCCTTTCATGATGGGCAAATGGCAGCGCAGCTATCAGATTGAACTACTGGCCAACCCTACGTACCGTACCGTAGTTTTTTCTTCCACTGCAGGAAAGGATGCGCGCGACAAACAAATTGTGGCCGCCTTGCAGGGCAAGCGCCTGCCGCGCGTGGATAGGGTGGAAATCAGGATTATGGAAGAAGCGCAGTCGCAGATGCTGGGCTTTCTGAACAAGGAGTTTGATTACCTGGAGCAGGTGCCGCCGCCGCTGGCCGAAATGGCGCTTATCACAGGTGCGGATATCCGGCTGAAGCCGGAGCTGGTGAAACGGGGTGTGCAGCTGGACTTGTTTTCCACTCTGCAGACCTACTACGTGTGGATGAACATGGACGACCCGGTCATCGGCGGCTATACGCCGGACAAGGTCGCGCTGCGGCGCGCGATTGCGCTCAGCTACAACAGCAGGGAAGACATCAGCCTGATGGAAAGAGGTCTGGCCATTGCCGCGCAGACGCCGCTGCCACCCAATGTGCTTGGTTATGACCCCACTTATCGCAGTCCATTGTCTTATGATCCGCAACTGGCCAATGCCTTGCTGGATAAATTCGGTTACAAGCGGGGCACAGACGGCTACCGCAGCATGCCGGATGGACAGCCATTGAGCCTGGTCATGCATAGTCTGGCATCCACCAAGGGCCGTTTGCGCGATGAAACCTGGCGCAAAAACCTGGACTCCATTGGCATCCGGATCAGCTTCAAAAGTGACAAAAATTCTGAAATCCTGAAAGCCGCCCGGCTGGGCAAGGTGCAGATGACAGAAGCGAACTGGATCGCGGATTTTCCTGATGGCGAGAATTTCTATCAGCTGCTGTACGGTCCCAACAGTGGCAGGGCTAACTATTCCCGCTTCAACCTGCCCGCATTCAACCAGCTGTATGAGCAATCCCGGGCGCTGAGCGACTCGCCGCAGCGGCAGAAGCTGTACCACGACATGGCGCAGCTGATGCATGCGTACACGCCGTGGATTGTGCGTATCCATCCATTATCGGCAGACCTGTGGCAACCGTGGCTGAGGAACTATAAACGCCATCCTGTCGACTTCACCACATGGCGTTATCTGGACGTGGACGAAACTGCCAGGGCCGCCGCCAGATAGCCCGCCAAAGCGGCATCTGCGGCCATGCCTTCAGGTTATACATCACCAGTAAAGTTTCATTTGTTGTTTGACTTGCCAAACCAATATGCTGATCGAATATACGGATTGTGTTGCGCTATCCGGCGGTCATTCTTTTGCGGAAATGGCATGTTTTTTTGCGATTTTTCAGTGAAACACCGCCCCTGTGCGTTGCGCGGCTATCCTCTACCAGTAGGCATGGAGACGCAATTAATGCTGTGTGAATTGATCAAGGATCATCCTGATTTCCGACGTCTCGCATCCATCGGCGGCATCGCCGTTGAACTGCGTTACATCGGTATAAATAATTTTGTCGGACGTGATCTGTACGGCAGCCTCGATTGCAGCTGGCTGCACCACGAAGCAGCGGCCGGATTGCAGAATGCTGCCGCATGGCTGACTCAGCATCATCCAGGCTACCGCATACTGGTGCTGGATGCCTTGCGCCCGCACCGCATACAGGAAATGCTGTGGAAGCACCTGGAGGGCACGCCGTTGCGCATGTACGTTGCCGACCCTGCGCGCGGTTCCATCCATTCCTTCGGCATGGCCGTGGACGTCACGCTGCTTGATCCGCAGGGCAGCGAAGTGGATATGGGAACAGCCTACGATGAAATGGTGGAAAAATCGCATCCTACGCTGGAAGCCAGGTTTCTGGCTGACGGCAGCCTGAGCCGTGCGCAGGCAGATAACCGCGACATGCTGCGCCAGGCAATGTTTGCCAGCGGTTTTCGCGGCATCAACAGCGAATGGTGGCATTTCAATTTCGGCGATCCCGCCGTGGTGCGTCAGACTTATCTGCGCATCGACTAGTGATCCATGCAATATAGCCGGCTTGGCTGAAACTGATGCAAGGGCCGGCTTTTGTTCCAACGTCGCTCCCCTGGCGTTTTGCCTCGTCGTGCTTCGTTTAAACCCCGTCCTGTTTTCCATACCCTGCGGTTATACCGTCAGCACAAGCATTCATTTGTCGCAAACCGGGTTCGGCCTTAGTCTGCTGAACTGATTTGATCCCTAAGTGTTGAAGCAAATGATGACAGAAAAGAACCGCGTACGCTGCGAATTTATTGCCGACCATTCCGAGTTTCGGTCCCTGGACAGCATCAACGGCATCGCCATCGATTTGCGGTATGCGAGCAATAACAACTTTGCTGGCCGCAACCTGTACGGCAACCTGAACTGCCGCTATCTGCATACAGATGCCGCCAAGGGCCTGGATACCGCCGTCAAGTGGCTGGCCAAAAATCGCCCCGGCTACCGTCTCATCGTGCTGGATGCATTACGTCCGCACCGCGTGCAAAACATGCTGTGGGAAGAGCTGGAAAGCACCAGCTTGCGCAAATACCTGGCTGACCCCGCGCGCGGCTCCATCCATTCCTTCGGCATGGCCGTCGATGTCAGTGTGGTAGACGGCAACGGCAATTTGCTGGACATGGGCACCGCCTATGACGACATGAACGACCTGTCGCATCCCGCACTGGAAGATGCTTATTTCGCCAAAGGCGTACTGACTGAAACACAGATCAACAACCGGCTGATGCTGCGCATGGCGATGCTGGGCAGTGGCTTTCGTGGCATCAGCACCGAATGGTGGCATTTTGACTTCGGCAATACCGACGTCATACGCCAGACCTATACGCGTATAGAATAAATAGGCTGCATGGCACAGCGTCGCGCATGCCGTGGACAAGAATAAAAATTGGAGACGTGTTGATGACCAGGGTATTTGCTGCTTTACTGTCTGTTATTGCAGGCTTCATTGCTGCCATCATCGCTATTGTCCCCGTGCTGGCTACCGCGCAGGAAATCAAGCCCATGCCCGAACTCGATCATCAGCTGCAAAGCATTGTGTCCAATCCCGCCAGGCCGCTGGCCAGCCTGTCTGCACTTGCCATCCGCAACGGCAAAGTCGTCTACCAGCACTCGTTTGGTGAGCGCCGCATGGCGCTGTCAGGCAGCAAGGCAGAAGCTGCCGACAGCCAGACACTGTACCGGATTGCGTCCGTATCCAAACTGGTCGCCGCCATCGGCGCATTGCGCCTGGTGGACCAGGGCAAGCTGGACCTGGATGCAGATATCGGCAACTACCTCGGTTTCAAGGTGCGCAATCCGCATTATCCCGACATCGCCATAACAACCCGCATGTTGCTGACCCACACGTCTTCACTGCGTGATGAAGGCGGCTATAGCTTTCCTGTGGAGGTGAAGCTGGATAGCGTGCTGCTGCCAGCCGGGAAAAATTATGGCAAGGGCCTGCAGTGGGCTGCCGCGCCTGCCGCAGCCGCGGAAGGCAGCCGGGCGCCAGGCAAGTATTTTGAGTACTGCAACTTTAACTGGGGCCTGATCGGCACCATCGTGGAGGCCGTAAGCGGCCAGCGCTTTGACCGCTACATGCGGCAGGCGGTGCTGGTACCCCTGAATATCAATGGCGGCTACAGCCCTGAGGAACTGACGCAGCATGATGTCGACAATCTTGCCGTGCTGTACCGCAAGCAGGGCAGTGACGAAGTATGGAATGCTGCCGGCCCCTGGGTAGTGCAGACCGATGATTATCAGGGCAAGCTGCCGGTGCCGCGCGCCGGGCTGGATGCCTATATCCCCGGCAGCAATGCCACGCTGTTCAGCCCGCAAGGTGGCCTGCGTATCAGCACCGCTGGCTTGTCCCGCGTCATGCTGATGCTGATGAATGGCGGCGAGCTGGAGGGAGTGAGGATACTGAGCACCAAGAGCGTTAGCGCCATGCTGAGTGAACAATGGCAGTATGACGCGGCGGCCAGCAACGGCGACAACTACCAGGGTCTGTTCCAGGCATGGGGTTTAGGTGCGCAGCGCTTCAGCGATGCCAGCACCGCACACTGGGGCGACCGCGTCGTTTCCGGAGGCGGCTTCAAAGCCTATGGCCATCTGGGGTTTGCGTGGGGTCTTAATTCGGGATTCATTTTTGATCCCGTCACCCGCAATGGCATGATCTATATCATCGGCGGCGTGGGCGCTGATCCGGAAAAGAACCGTGGCGAATATTCCAGCCTGAATATCTGGGAAGAGCAGATACTGGATGCGCTTTATCGTGGGGCGGTAACAGGCCGATAGCTACGTCTGCGCTTAAGCCCCCTCTCCCGCGTGCGGGAGAGAGCTGGGGTGAGGGGGTATAAATGAATGTAGAGAATTTGGCTGACGTATCTGTAAAAGACGCTGATATTGTGGACTTCCGGCTTCCCATTTATCCCATTTCTACATCCTGATTTTGTGCCCCTCACCCTGACCCTTTCCCGCGTGCGGGAGAGGAGATATCAGGCGGTATTGGTAGGTGTCGGAAGCAACGGCTGGTTGAGCAAGCTTACGCCGCAGTTGTCCTCGCAATGCACTCCGCCGCCGACTCCCGGATGCACTGCACAAATGCCCGCGCAGAACGCGATAGTGGCGTTGCCTTCACCGTCAGCAGATACAGGTTCACCGGTACTACCGGCACCAGCGGGCGGCACTGCACCTTGCCATGGTCAGCTGTGGCGGCGGTGAAAGGGTCGATGACGGCCGCGCCGGCGCCATGTTCCACCAGCGTGCGCGCCAGCAGATAGGTCTGCACCACCGTGTGCGATGTAAAGCTCAGGCCCTGTTCTTCGCAGGCGTCCATCACGCGGCTGACCAGATGGTCGTCCAGGTCCAGCGCGATCAGGTTTTTCGGCAAGTCGGCAACCGGCAGCGGCGTGTTATCCAGCTTGGAAGACCAGGTGCCCAGCGGTGCGATGGTCGTCATGCCGCCTTGCACCAGCGACTCGGACGCAATGTTCGGATGCAGCGGATCATACAGCGATAGCGCAAAATCGACGTCCCCCAGCAACAGCGCATTGACGATGTCGCTGGTGTGGTGTGTGGCCAGGTTGCAATGCACATTGGCAAACTTGCTGCGCCATGCGGCCAGCGCCGACGGCACGACGGTAATCGACAGCGTCGGGGTGGAGGCCAAGCGTACGGCTTCGTCCGGATGGTTCTTCAGATTATTGGCCAGCCTGCGCACTGACTGCAGGTCGCGGTTCAGCCTGTCCACCTCGGCAAACAGCTTGCGCGCTTCAGGTGTGGGGTGCAGCTTGCCCTTGATGCGCTCAAACAGCGTCAGGCCGAGCTGCATTTCGCAATGCTGCAGTACCTTGGTCGCGGCGGGCTGGGAGATGCTCAGCAATTGGGCGGCGCCGCTGATGGTGCCTGCCTGCATGATGGCGTGGAAAACTTCTATATGACGCAATCGCATTGACTTACCTATGGTTCAAAGAGCTGGCCGGCCTGACCGGCATAAGCATTAATTCTACCGCGCCCGGGGTGGAAACGCTCAAGAGGAATTTCGCACGCATGCCTAAATTTTAATCAATGGAAGAATTTCCTTATAAATCAGATACCTGGCACGTTATATGAGATGTTATCCACAATTTTGTTAACATCAACTGTGGGTAAATACCTGATGCCGGTGACAAGGCTGTGCGCCGCATCTGAAATAAAGCCGAAGGCGGTTTTTATGCATTGACTAAAATTTAAGCAATAGAAAAATATCGATATAAATCAAATACCTGCCGCTTGCTCGTAGGACTTATCCACAGTCTTGTTAACACATTGTGTGGGTAAGGGCGTTTAAATCTCAATGAAGCCCATTGAGTCCATTGAAGTCCGATGAAGAGCGATTGAGCCCGGTTAAGCTTGTGCCTGCAGCGCCAGATGCACATTGCCGCCGGCTTTTTCCAGCAGTGCCTGGGCTGTGTCCACGTCTACCTGCTTCTTGATGGCGACAATAGCGACCTTGACATGATGGCCGCAGGCCGACAGCACCTGTTCGGCGCGCTGCTCGTCGACACCTGTGGCATACATCGTCAGCGCAACACTGCGCTTGAGCAGTTTGGCATTGGTCGGTTTCAGGTCCACCATCAGGTTGCCGTATACTTTGTTCAGCTTCACCATCAGGCTGCTGGAAAACGTATTCAGCGCAATTTTTTGCGACGTGCCGGCCTTCAGCCGCGTGCTGCCCGAAATGACCTCTTCGCCGGTGTCCAGCGTAATGCCAATGTCCGCCGCCGTGGCGACAGGCGCGTCCGGGTTATTGGCAAAGCCTATCGTCAGCGCGCCGGCAGCCTTTGCCGCGTATAGCGCTCCCAGCACATACGGCGTAGCGCCGGAAGCCGCCAGCAGCAGCACCACATCCAGCGGTCCGGTCTTGGCGCCTAGTATGTCCTTACGGCCTAGCACCACATTATCCTCGGCGCCTTCTACCGCTTCAAACATCGCAGAGTGGCCCCCGGCCAGCATGGCCACTGCGCGCTCTTTGGGCCAGGAAAAAGTCGGTGGCAGTTCCACGCTGTCCAATACACCCAGCCGGCCCGACGTGCCCGCGCCCACATACAGCAGGCGGCCGCCTTCGCGGATGCGAGGCACTGCTGCGTCAACAGCTGCTGCAAGCTGCGCACTGGCGGCACGCACTGCTTCCACCGCCAGTATCTGGTCACTGACGAAAGCATCGACCAGTTGTTCCGCGCTGTACTGATCCAGATCGGCGTGCTGGCTGCTGGGTCGCTCTGTGTTTAACATGGAAAGTATTCTCCGGCTGCAAATGCGGAAAGATTGCCCGCAGGCCCGGCGGAGTTTTTGCCGTTGCACCTGCGTCCATCTTCGTATTGATAAGGTGGGAACAATGTACAGCCTAGACTATACGGCAGCAAATGAAAGCTGGACTGCACCCCATAACCCCAGGTAATGCAACATGGGTGAACAGCTATTTGTCATGACCGGGTGCAGTGTCTACGCTGGAGGCCATCTTTGATGTACGCAGGGGATGGCACGAAGGTGTCACGAAAGTGTCACCGAACTGGCCAGAAAATTTATAACAGGGAGAAACCGGCATGGCGCCAACTACCGCAATAATAAGAACAACATGGCACACAGTGAAAATGCTGACGATCATAGCCGGCGGCATGGCGCTGGTGTTGGGGCTCGCCGCTTGCAGCACGCCAGACACCAGCCACAGGCTGATCGTGTCTGTGCCTGAACAGAAAATGGTCTTGCTGGAAAAAGGCGTGCCGGTCGCGTCTTATACGATCTCCACCGCAAAGAGGGGCATAGGCGACACGCCCGACAGCTACCAGACGCCCGGCGGCATGATGGAGATTGCAGAAAAAATAGGCGCAGGCTCCGTGATCGGCACAGTCTTCAAAGACCGCAAGCCTACGGGCGAAGTCGTCGCCCCCGATGCTCCAGGGCGGGACCCTGTGGTCACCCGTATATTGTGGCTGCGCGGGCTGGAAGATCAAAACCGCCATGCCTACGAGCGCTTCATCTACATCCACGGTACGCCACAGGAGAGCCTGCTAGGCAATCCCGCCAGTTATGGCTGCATACGCATGCGTTCCTCGGACGTCAGTGAACTGTTCGACCGCGTCGGCGTAGGCGCGCAGGTATTGGTGACCGACCAGACCGTGGAACAGGCCATCGGCGCACAGGTCGTAGGTGCGCCGAAAGGCTGATGGCCATGCCTCTGCTGCGATGTTAAAATAGCATGATTCTCATTTCCTCCAAAGGCCGGATTATGTCTGCTCAGATTTTTTTCCGCGGTGAAAATTTCCGTGCCTGTTCTCAGCTGATGCGCAGCTTGCGCGGCCAGTCAGAGACGCTGAAGACGCTGTGTTGATCACGCGGCGCATTTTTCGTTCGCCACTTGCCGTGCAAGCCTCCCGTTATTCTCGCTATGTCCGGTATTCAGGCATGCTGGTGTTGATGCTGCTGATTTGCTGTGCGTTGCTGGGCCTGGCTGGGGAGTTACTGACAAAGCCGGTGCTGCATTCCGTGGGCGAGCCGCCGGCCGGTATGCCTACCTCTGCGGTAAGCATTCCTGTGCCCGGCAAAGAGAGTGTGGCAGGCTGGATTGTGCCCGGACAAGCAGGGGCGGGTGCGGTGCTGCTATTGCATGGCGTGCGTGGAGACCGGCGCCAGATGACGGCGCGGGCCCGTTTCCTGAACCGTGCCGGCTATGCAGTGCTGTGGATAGACTTACCCGCGCACGGAGAAAGCCATGCGGAACGTATTACTTTCGGCTATGAAGAGGCACGGGCAGTCGATGCCGCACTTTCCTACCTTGCCCGAGCAGCACCGGGAGAGCTCCTGGGAGTCATAGGCGTGTCGCTGGGTGGCGCTGCAACGCTGCTGGCGCGGCCTGCGCAGCAACTGAGTGCCGTCGTGCTGGAGTCAGTCTACCCGACCATTGCGGAAGCGGTGCAAGACCGGCTGCGTCTGTACCTAGGTGATGCGGGGCCTTACCTTGCGCCCGGCCTGTTGATTCAGTTCCCTTTAAGACTGGATATTTCGCCTGACAGTCTGCGGCCCATAGATCACCTTCCCCGTATGAACGCACCATTGCTGATCGCCGCGGGCGATGCAGACCAGCACACGACCGCTGCAGAGACTGCGCGCATGTTTGGCAATGCGAATGCGCCTAAGTCCCTGTGGATGGTAAAGGGCGCCGCGCATGTGGATCTATATGCCTACGATAAAGAACAGTACGAAAAAAGAATCTCTGCATTCTTTGATACCTATCTGCGAAAAATTTAACTCTGGCAATTTTTTTTCAAGAAGCGCTCATGCCCCAGCATTCATCCCGGAAACCGTCTATTCTTATGACTGCCGCATATAGCCAAGCCAGATGATCTGGACAAGGCTGGTGCAAGCCATTTGAACTCTTTCAGGAGGATGCAGCATGAAAATAGACTTGAGCAACAAAATAGCAATCGTCACCGGTTCCACCTTGGGCATAGGGTTTGCCATTGCCAAAGGGCTGGCGGGCACGGGCGCTACCGTCGTTGTCAATGGCCGCAAGCAGGCTGCGGTGGATCAGGCTATTGCCGCCATCAAGGCTGAGGTGCCCGGCGCCAGCGTGCGCGGCGTTGTCGCCGATGTCGGCAGTGCCGAAGGCTGCGCAGCGCTGGTCAAGGCGGAGCCGCATGCCGATATCCTGGTCAACAATGTCGGGGTGTATGGCCCGCAGGATTTTTTTGATATCCCGGATGAAGAGTGGACGCGTTTCTTTGAAATCAATGTGATGTCGGGGGTGCGCCTGTCGCGTGCCTATGTGCCCGGCATGCAAAAAACCAACTGGGGCAGGGTGGTGTTCCTGTCGTCCGAATCCGGCATCAATATTCCGGCAGACATGATCCATTATGGCTTTACCAAAACCGGGAACCTGTCGGTATCGCGCGGTCTGGCCAAGCGGCTGGCTGGCACCGGCATTACCGTCAACGCGGTGTTGCCCGGCCCAACCTTGTCGGAGGGCGTGGAAGAAATGCTGAAAGGCGCGGCAGCCAAGGCCGGTATCAGCGTGCAGGAAGCCGGCAATGCGTTTGTGAAGGCGCACCGTTCCAGCTCCATCATCCAGCGGACTGCTACATCGGAAGAAGTGGCCAATATGGTCGTCTACGTGTGCTCGCAGCAGGCCTCCGCCACCACCGGCGCGGCGTTGCGGGTGGATGGCGGCGTCGTCGATACGATCGCCTAGACCTGCACTCTGAAGGCGGACGGACGACTACTGGACTGTCCGCCTCGGTTCGCTGGCGCACATACCCGCGGCCGGGCGGCGCGCATGCTGATGTCTCGTGCACAAGGAGACATCACATGAAACGTACAGCATCCGCAGCCTGGTCAGGTAGCCTGAAAGATGGCAAAGGTTCTATTTCTACACAAAGTGGCATATTGCAGGACGCGCAATACGGCTTCAATACCCGTTTTGAAGACGGCCCCGGCACCAATCCCGAAGAGCTGATAGGCGCAGCCCACGCCGGATGCTTCACTATGGCCGTATCGGCGCAACTGGGTGAGCTGGGTTTAGCTGCAGAGAGCCTGAAGACAACGGCGGCGGTCACGCTGGAAAAGATAGACGGTGGCTTCACCATCACCGCCGTACACCTGGACCTGCAGGCCAAAATACCCGGCGCCGATCAAAAGACATTTGACGAAGCCACGCGCAAAGCGAAGGAAGGCTGCCCGGTATCTAAATTGCTGAACGCAAAAATCACGCTGACGGCGAAGCTGGAAGCTTAGCCATATCGGTAACCTAGGCAGGATTGCATCCGGCCTGCGCTACGGTCCCCGGGTTAAAGCCCGCTCATTGCCTGTTCCGGCGAAGTGGATGCATTAATGCGGTCGCGGATTTCTGAAATCAATTTTAGCGAATGCAGGCGCGTCTGCTGGTCAAAAATATGCGCGGTCACCATCAGTTCATCCGGCTGCGTGCGGCTCAGGAATTCCCTCAACCTGTTCTCTACCGTCGCGGCAGAGCCGACAATGGATTGGCCCAATGTGTGGTCTACGCCGGCCCTTTCTGCCGGTGAGCAATAGGTATTGAAGTCAGCTATCGGCGGTGGCACCTGGCCCGGCGTGCCGCGTTGGTGGTTCACAAAAGCCTGCTGCTGCGATGTAAACTGGTGGCGCGCCTCTTCATCGGTGTCGGCGGCCAGCACATTGATGGTCAGCATTGCATGCGGTTTCTTCAACTGTGCTGAAGGTTCAAAACGGCTGCGGTAAATCTGCAGCGCCTGCATCATCATGTCTGGGGCAAAGTGCGATGCAAATGCAAACGGCAGGCCCAGCATGGCCGCCAGTTGCGCGCTGAACAGGCTGGAGCCGAGCAGCCACAGCGGCACTCGCAAGCCAGCGCCCGGCACCGCGCGTATCATCTGATTCTCTTCCGCTGGTTCAAAATAAGCCTGCAACTCCCGCACGTCCTGCGGAAACTGGTCGGGCCCAGCTCCCATATCGCGCCTTAGTGCGCGCATGGTTGCACGGTCGGTGCCAGGCGCACGTCCCAGTCCCAGGTCTATACGGGCGGGGTAAAGCGCTTCCAGCGTGCCGAATTGCTCGGCGATCACCAGCGGCGCATGGTTGGGCAGCATGATGCCGCCGGAACCTACACGTATTGTCTTGGTGCCGGCGGCCACATGCCCAATGACTATCGACGTTGCCGCGCTGGCAATGCCTTTCATATTATGGTGTTCCGCCAGCCAGAAACGCTGGTAGCCATACTGCTCGGCTTGCTGCGCGAGCCGCAGCGTATTGCGGAAAGCATCGCTGGCGGTAGCGCCCTGGTTGATCGGCGACAGGTCTAAAACGGAAAAGGGGATCATGCGTATTCCTCGATAAAGCGGGATTCGGTCAAAGCCAGATGATAAGGGCAATCCATTTTGGGTGTTCAGACACGCTCAAATGCATGCAGATATCCGTCGCTTCCATATGGAGACGAAACTCAGCAATGTAAGAGCGAATAGGGGGCGTAAGCTGTATGGAGAGGCCGACAAGCAACAGGTCGAGGCCGCCCCTTGGGATGTAGTTTATCCCGCCGCCGGTTTCACCTTCTCGGCCGCCCGCCACAGATACCAGGCTGCCGCGCTGCGATGCGGGCTCCACGCCTGGCCTATCTTTGCCAGCTCCCTGGGTTTGGGCTGCTCGGGCAGCGATTTCAGCACGCGCCAGCCTTCGCGCACGCCGAAATCGTCCACCGGCAAGATGTCCGGCCGCTCCAGCGTATAGATCAGCAGCATTTCCACCGTCCAGCGGCCCACGCCTTTCAGCGACACCAGGCGCGCAATCAGCTCTTCGTCATCGAGTTTCAGAGATGCCCTGCGGGTCGGCACAAGGCCCACAACCGTGCCTTCGGCAATGCCGACTATGCTGGCAATCTTGGCAAACGAAAAGCCGCAGGCACGCAGCAGCTCCGGTTCGGTTTCCAGGATGCTGGCCGGTGAAGGGAATTCCTCATCCGGATACATCGCCACAAAGCGCCCGAGTATCGCCTCGGCGGCCTTGCCGTGCAACTGCTGGTGGGCGATGGCGCGTATCAGAGCTTCATAGGGTTCGCGGCCCGGCATCGTTTGCAGGCCGCAGGGGCCGACGCGCTGTATCAGTGCCTCCCAGTCTGCATCTATGGCGGCCAAGTGCGCAGTGGCAGGATGGGCGGGTAGGGCGGCTTTTTTCGGCATGGAGTAGAGGTTTTGGTTGAGTGCGGAGATTGTACCGAATCTCCGTCATTGCGCATCATGGAAGATGATGCCCAGTGTGTGCCGGTGGCCGCTGCGCAGCACGCTGACGCCGTGCCGCAAGTTGACGCGGTAAGTGCCGCGCGTACCTTGCACGGGCCGGTGGTGCACGGCAAACACCACAGCATCGCCTTGCTGCAACGGCACCACGGCCGGGCGCGACTGCATGCGCGGACGCTGCTCGGTGATGACAAACTCGCCGCCGTCAAAATCCGCGCCCGGCTGCGACAGCAGGATCGCTATTTGTAACGGAAACACATGCTCGCCGTATAAATCCTGGTGCAGGCAATTGTAGTCACCCGCGCCGTACTGCAGCAGCAGCGGCGTGGGCCGGGTTTGCCCTGCTGCATGGCAGCGCTGCAGGAAAGCAGCATGCTCCGGCGGGTATTGCACGGCGATGCCCATCGCCTGGTTCCAGCGGTTTGCAATAGCACTAAGCGGCGCATACAGCGCTTCCCGCAGGCCTGCCACAAGGTTCGGCAGCGGGTAGCTGAAGTATTTATATTCGCCGCGGCCGAAACCATGCCTTTCCATGACGACGCGGCTGCGGAAGGGGCCATCTTGCGGATATAGCTCGGCGGTGGAAGTACATTGCGAAGTGGATAGCAGGCCGGGTATCACCGCATAACCCTGTTTGTCCAGCTGCTCGCTTATCCGCTGCCAGTCCAGTTGGTCAGGCAGAGTGCCCTTTTCGGCTTCGCTTGCAGTTTCGCCGGCTGTTATGTCATCAAACAGGCCGGCGTTCATTGTGCTTTACCCGCATCTGCCGCTTCCTTGTCCAGCAGGCTGCGCTTGCGCTCCACACCCCAGCGGTAGCCGGACAAAGCGCCATCGTGGCGGACCACGCGGTGGCAGGGGATCGCCACTGCAAGCTTATTCGCTGCGCAGGCCTGCGCCACGGCCCGCATCGATTTTGGCGAACCTATGCGCTGGGCAACGTCGCTATAGCTGACGGTGCTGCCGGCGGGGATCTCGCGCAAGGCTTGCCACACGCGCTGCTGGAACGCGGTGCCGCGCACGTCCAGCGGCAGATCCAGCCCGAGCGCAGGCGCCTCCACAAAACCGACCACGCGAGATACCAGTTGCTCGAACTTTGCATCGCCGCCAACCAACGCCGCGCGCGGGAAACTGTCTTGCAGCTCTTCGATCAGCGCATCCGGATCGTCGCCCAGCAAGATGGAGCAAACACCCTGGCCGGTTGTCGCCACGAGTATGCAGCCCAGCGAACATTCGCCCAGCGCAAAGCGTATCTCGGTATCCGTGCCGCCAGCGCGAAAGCGCTTAGGCGTCATACCCAGCACCTGCGTGGAGCTGGCATAGAAACGGCCGTTGGAATTGAAGCCGGCGTCGTAAATGGCCTGCGTGACGGTATCCGTGCGGCCCAGTTCCTCGCGCACCCGTTTGCCGCGGTGCGCAGTTGCATAGGCTTTCGGCGTCAGCCCGGTAATGGACTTGAACACGCGGTGAAAATGGTACTGGCTCATGCCCACGGCCTCGGCCAGCTGAGGCAGGCTGGGCAACTGATCCGCCGTCTCTATCAGCCGGCAGGCACGGGCGACGGTGGCTGCATACTGTTCGGGCAACGCGGCCTGGTCCGGTTTGCAGCGTTTGCAAGGGCGAAAGCCCGCCGCTTCAGCATCTGCACGGCTGTTATAAAAGGCAATGTTCTCGCGCTTTGCGGGGCGTGATGCGCATGAAGGGCGGCAATATACGCCGGTTGTGCGTACCGCATAATAAAAACTACCGTCTGCCAGGCCGTCCCTGGCCTGCACCGCAGTCCAGCGCGCTGCTTCACCTGCGTAGCTGGTCTGACTCGCTTCTTTGGTGTTGCCGGTGATATTGTTTTTCGTATTCATGATATGCATCCCTGGTGGACTGTTAATGGATACATGGTAGAAGTTTCTTTTTGTGCGCGAACTTCGATTCTTGCTTTTGAATCCGCTTTCTTAATTTTCTTTTGAATTGCCCTTTTGAATCCCCTAATTGCCAAGAGAGTTGCAACCAGACTATACAAGAGAAATCGCAGGTATTTTGGGGTGGCAGGTTGAGATACAGTATTTTTGACGGTGCGCCCCGGCGGGTAGCAGGCATGCAGATTTACAGAATGCATTCCCCCGGTATAATCTTTTCTGTAAATTCAGACAACCATCTGCCGGTATATGCAATACAGAACGCAATACAGAATGCAAAACAGGATGTGAAGCAACAATACCGGCAGCCTTACCCAAGGATAACCATGCAATTATTTTCCGGCGAGATGCCGACTGCCGCCAGCGCCTTGCCGCAGCAGAAAACACGTTTTGCACGCCAAATCGCCGGATACAGCCTGGGCGCGGCGCTGCTGATGGCGATGCTGCCTTTTGCCAGTGCGGCAGCAGCAGAGCCGGCGGCAGCACAAACAAGTCCCGTCAAGCAGGATGTGCTGCCGGGGAATGATTTTTACAACTATGTCAATGGCGTCTGGATGGACCAGACGGCGATTCCGGAAGACCGCAGCAGGTGGGGCGCGGGCAGCGTCCTGGAGGAAGAAACCAACCAGCGCGTCATCAAGCTGCTAGAGCAGGTAAATGCCGGCGGCGCGGCTGCGCCGGATGGCCGCAAGGCTGCCGATTTCTATGCCGCTTACATCAACGAGGCAGGCATAGAGGCCAAGGGACTGGCGCCGCTGAAACCGGCACTGGAACGCATCAGTGCCATCTCCGACAAACGCCAGCTGGCGCGGGCCCTGGGCGCCACGCTGCGGGCCGATGTCGATCCGCTCAACGCGACTGACTTCCATACCGAAAACCTGTTCGGCCTGTGGGTCGAGCAGGGCCTGAAGGAGCCTGGACGCTACCGGCCTTATCTGCTGCAGGGCGGCCTGGGCATGCCGGATAGGGATTATTACCTGTCCATCAATCCCAAGGTGACGGAACAGCGCGGCAAATACCTGACGCATATCCTGATCGTGATGAAGCTGGCCGGGTTTGCAGATGCAGAGCAGCGCGCGGTGAAAATTTTTGAGCTGGAAAGGAAAATGGCGGAATCCCACGTTAGCCGCGAAGATTCGGAAGATGTCATCAAGGCCAATAACACGTGGAACCGCAAGGATTTCAGTGAAAAAGCGCCAGGGCTGGACTGGAATGAATACTTTGCCGGCGCAGGCCTGAGCCGCCAGAGTTCTTACATAGTCTGGCATCCAGGCGCCGTCACCGGGGCTGCTGCGCTGGTGGACAGTACGCCGCTGGAAGTATGGAAGGATTATCTGAGCTTCCACCTGCTTAACCATTTCTCGAAGGTACTGCCAAAAGCCTTTGCCGAGCAGAATTTTGCATTTTATGGCACCACGCTGACCGGCACGCCGCAGCAGGCCGCACGCTCCAGGCTGGCGCTGGATGCCAGCAACGCCGCGCTGCGTGATGCGATAGGCCGCATGTACACGGACAAGTATTTCCCTGCGGCGGCCAAGGCCCGTATTCAGGGCATGGTCACCAATATCATCACCGCTTTCGACCACCGCATTGCGCAGCTGGACTGGATGACACCTGCGACCAAGGCACAGGCGCGGCAAAAGCTGAAGACCCTGTACGTCGGCGTAGGCTACCCGGAAACCTGGCGCAGCTATGCCGGCCTTCAGGTCGCGCCGGACGATGCGCTGGGCAATGTCGCGCGCGCTGAAGCGTTTAATTACCAGCTTGCGCTGTCCAAGCTAGGCCGTCCTGTAGACAAGAAGGAATGGTGCATGCCGGCGCAGATTGTCAATGCGGTCAATATGCCGCTGCAAAATGCACTGGATTTCCCTGCAGGCATCCTGCAGCCGCCTTTCTTTGACCCTGCCGCTTCGGATGCGGTCAACTACGGTTCCATCGGCGCCGTCATCGGGCATGAGATCAGCCACAGTTTTGACAACACTGGCAGCCAGTTCGACGCACAGGGCCGTTTGCGCGACTGGTGGACGCCCGCCGACCTCGCGCATTTCAATGCCTCGTCCGCTGCACTGGTGGCGCAATATTCCGCGTATCGGCCGTTTGTCGACGTGGCAGTCAATGGCCAGCAGACGCTGAGCGAGAATATTGCTGACCTGGCGGGTCTCACCGCGGCGTACGACGCCTACCGCGCGGCTGCCGGCGGCAAAGCAGACGCCGGTGCGCAGCGGGAGCAGGACAGGCAGTTCTTCATCGGCTTCGCGCAGAGCTGGCGCAATAAATCGCGCGAGCCCGCGCTGCGCAACCAGATCGCCACCAATGGCCACGCGCCGGACCAATACCGCGCGGCTACCGTGCGCAATATTGATGCATGGTATTCTGCTTTCGACGTCAAACCCGGCCAGGATTTATACCTGGACCCCAAAGACAGGGTGAAGGTCTGGTAAGACCGGACAGTTGCTGCTTTTCAGAGAGAAGGCCCGTTCGCGGGTCTTTTTTCATTTCCTGGCCTTCTGCAAGTGGAGCTGAACAAACACTGTCTGGCGGCTTGCCGAAAAATATTTTCATCTTCATGGAATAGAACGCGCGTATTCCTGTTTACCTCATTGCAGGCCCACACAACACAATGAGTATCCACCAGGAGCAATACGATGAAACAGGTTCTATTCGCCGCCGCCATTTTTTCCGCTTCCATCGGCAGCGCCTTCGCCAGCCCTGCGTCCGACGCACAGACGCATTTTGCCGCCATCGGCTCCGGTGATATGGCGGTGCTGATGCGTCCGTACGCCGACAATGCGCAACTGAACTGGGTCGGTGGACCGCTGGACGGCGCGTATGCTGGCGCCGACAATATTCGCGGTACGTGGGAAAAATTCCTCAAAGCCGCCGGCCCATTGAAAGTCAGCATAGGCAGTATTGAAGAATCCGCCAATCCCAAGGGCGGCACGGTCGTTGCCAATGTACTGTTTGAAGGCAAGAGCATGATCAAGGTGCGTTATGTGCTGACCTACCGCGACAATAAGCTGGTCAATGAAACATGGCAGATCGATCCCAAGCTCTCCGTTGCCGGTTATTGAAACCCGAAGCGCCCCGTTAAAACGCATTTAGCCAAGATGAATTATTCTTGACTGATTAGTCTGAAATTGTTAAAGTTCCCTCCAGCAAGCTTTGGCCGATCCCTATATCGGCCTCTTTTTTAATCTTATTTGGACTAATTGGTCCAAAGAATAATCCGCGGGGGCACTTTCATGTCTACATCAACTGTTACATCTGCTATCACATCAGGCACGCAGGTTTTTGCAAATAAAGTCGCACTTGTTGCCGGCGGTTCGCGCGGCATTGGCGCCGCTGTTGTGAGGCGTCTGGCGCGCGACGGCGCAGCCGTGGCGTTCACCTATGCAAGTTCCCCCAAACCGGCACAGGACCTGGCCGACTCCATCATCGCGGCAGGCGGCCGCGCGCTGGCGATCAAGGCAGACAGTGCAGATGCCGCTGCTGTGCAAGCCGCTGTGGCGGAAACGGTCAAGGCCTTCGGCGGTCTCGACATCCTGGTCAATAATGCCGGCATCCTGCTGCGCGGCACCGTAGATGAGTTTTCGCTGGAAGATTTCGATCGCATGCTGGCAGTCAACGTACGGCCCGTGTTTGTCGCTATCAAGGCAGGGGTGCCGCACATGAAGCAGGGCGGTCGCGTTATCACGATAGGCAGCGTGGTAGCCAACCGCACCGCGTTTCCCGGCGCCAGCATCTACGGCATGACCAAATCGGCCGTGGCCGGTCTGGTGCGCGGGCTGGCGCTGGATCTGGCGGCGCGCGGCATCACCGTCAACAACGTGCAGCCCGGCCCAACGGCTACCGACATGAACCCCGCCGATGGGCCGCACGCGGACATCATCAAGGGACTGGTGCCGGTAGGGCGCTTGGGCAAAGATGACGAGATTGCTGGTATGGTCGCCTACCTGGCCAGCCCGGAAGCCGCGTTTGTCACAGGCGCCAGCCTCACCATAGATGGCGGTTATCTGGCTTGATTTGTTGGTACAGCTAGCGCATCGTCTGCAGTTTTTCGTCCATGACCTGCTCAAACGTCGTGCTGCCTGTCATGT
Source organism: Undibacterium sp. (assembly GCA_043726505.1). Classification (GTDB taxonomy): domain Bacteria; phylum Pseudomonadota; class Gammaproteobacteria; order Burkholderiales; family Burkholderiaceae_D; genus Undibacterium. Next base: position 19,435 of record JAYSKH010000257.1, read on the forward strand.
GCTCGGTGTGGCCGCCTTCGAAGGTGATCCAGCCCTCATTGAAGCCGTCCAGCATCTGCATGCGCGGTAGCGGGTAGGCGATGCCCTGCGCATTAAACAGGGCTTCCCAAGTATCGCGGGGGACCACCTGCATCTGCACCCGTTTTCCTAGCAGACGGCTGAAGCTTGCCGCGATCTGGTTCGGTGTAAGGCGGGCGCTTTCCAGTTCTATGATGCGCTGGCCGCTCCATTGCTGCTGCAACAGCTGTGCGGCAACGATGGCAATGTCGCGGGTGGCGACCATCGGTACCGGCTTGTCCAGCGGCTGTAGGAAGCTGGGAATGATGCCCGTGGTTTCTGCCGGGTCTATATCCCAGATGGAATTTTCCATGAACCAGGCTGCGCGGATGAAAGCGACCGGCATAGGCAGGTCGGCAAAGCTTTTTTCCATCATCTGCAACTGGTTCAGCAGATTGTCTTGCGTGGCCTGGGCGCCTATCGTAGACAGGCAGACGACTCTTTTCGGATTGGCTTTTTTCAGCGCAGCGTGCAGCGCATCAACAATGCGGCGTGTTTCCGGAAACCCTTTGGATGGTGCAAAATTGGGCGGCAGCAGGATGAAGACGGCATCGGAACCGGCAAAGGCGGTCGCCAGCGCATCGGTATCGTTGGCATCGGCAACTGCCAGTTCGCAACCCTGTTGTTGCCACTGAGAGGCTTTCAAGATATCGCGGACTATCGCGCGCACCTGTTGTCCGTCTGCCAGCAAATTGCTGGCCAGCGCACTGCCTACCTGTCCTGTAATTCCCATAATGGTGATCATGATTATTCCCTCATTCATAAAAGCAGCCCTTGCCGCATTGGAGAGAATTATCTATGCTTACATTGACATATGCGATAGCATCAGTGTTACTTGATAAGTGACGCATAATTACTAATGATGTTTGTTATGAAGGCGCTAAAAGAGGTGCTCTATGAGCTTTGATGCCCGCCTGGCGGGCGGCATGGGTGTATTTGCCGCCGTGGTCGATACCGGCAGTTTCGTGCGCGCTGCCGAGGTGCTGGATATGACGCCGCCGGGCGTCAGCCGCGCCATTGCCCGGCTGGAAAGCCGGCTGGGTGCGCGGCTGTTCGACCGCACCACGCGGTCGGTCAAGCTGACGGACGAGGGCAGACGTTTTCACGAGCATATCACGCCGCTGCTGGTAGGCATGGAGCAGGCCGCCAGCCTGGTGTCCGGCGCCGCCGTTGCCGTGCGTGGGCGGCTGCGCGTGAACGCAGACCCTTTCTTTTCTCAACTGATACTGGCGCCGCACCTGGGCGACTTTGTTACCCGCTACCCTGAGCTGGAACTGGAAATCATCACGCGCGATCAGATGGGCGATCTGGTGGCAGACGGTTTTGACGTTGCCGTACGTTTCGGCCAGCCGCAGTCATCCACGCTGGTGGCGCGCAAGCTGCTCGACACCAAGATACTGACAGTTGCGTCCACTGCCTACCTGAAACAGCACGGCACACCAAAGGCGCCGGCAGATCTGGCCGGGCCCGAACATATTTGCATACAGTACCGCGACCCGGAAACCGGCAAGCCTTTCCCGTGGGAGTTCCACAAGGGAAAAAACGTGACGCGCGTGCAGATGCCGGGCCGGCTCATCATCAACGACGTGCGTACGATGCACGGCATCTGCCGTTCCGGCCATGGCGTGGCGCAGGTGATGGCGCTTGGCGTGGAAGACTATCTGAAGGATGGCAGCATGGTGCAGATACTGAAGGAGTGGCCGGACGAGCGCTTTCCGCTGTATGCGCTGTATCCGTCGCGGCACCTGCCGCCGGCAAAGGTCGGGGCCTTCCTTGACTTTGTCAGTTCTTTGAGCCGCGCTGCTTAAAGAGACCGGCGCACCCTCATTGCCTGCACGGCATCCAATATTGACAGAGCAGTCCATCAATTCTATAGTCCCGCCATGGCAAGAAAAAAAGAATTCAACCGCGAAGACGCGGTACGAAAAGCGATGGAAGTCTTTTGGGAAAAAGGCTTTGAAGCCGCTTCCACCGACGACCTGCTGTCCGGCATGGGCATAGGTCGGCAGAGCATGTACGACACCTTCGGCGATAAACGACAGCTCTATCTGGAGGCGCTGCAGCACTACGTCAGCGACAGTATCAGCAACCTGCTGCAGTGCATGCGGACTGCCGATTCTTCGCTGCAGGCACTGAGCAACGTGCTGCTGCAAATTGCCACCGGCAGTGCGGCGCATCAGGCCAAGGGCTGCATGGGGGTGAGTGCAGTCTCCGAATTCGGCCAGGCTGACGAAGATATCAACCGCATCCTGGCGTCCAGCGGCATGCTGCTGGAATCCACATTGGAGCGCGTCATCAGCGATGGCCAGCAAAAAGGTGAAATCCGCGCCTCGCTGCAACCCCGGCTCGCCGCCAAATTCATCGCCACGACCCTGCTTGGGTTAAAGCTCAGCGCCAAGGGCGGCGTCAGCCAGCAAGAGCTGTTCGCCATCGCCGATTTTGCGCTGGAAGGTCTCAAAAGCGGCTGATCTGCCGTCTCGCTTTTTCGTTAGCGATTGCGGAATCGCCAATGCAGAGTTGGCATTTTTGATAACCCATACTGCACTTTTTAATGTCTGTGCCTGCAGCCCTGCCGCTCGCAGGGTTTGCGCGCTGCAGACCTGCAGGAAGACCGGTTAAAGCCTGGAAGAAGTCGAAGCAAAATCCGAATGAGCGCGCGCCACAATGCCTGATAGGCCGAACCGCTGCTTTTTTGCAAAAGGCAGATATGGGCACCCTCCTTATACGCTAATATCTTAGTCTTGATAAATGGCAATAAAAGCGCGCCGCTGATCAACTTCGTCCATCTCTGGTCAACAGAACCACAGCACAACAGGAAAATTGTATGGATTCCTTCACGCTTCTCATCGCATCTGCTTTGGCGAGCGTCATCATGGCGGCGACGATGTACATGATGTACCGCGCCAGTCCGCGCGACACCTATCTACTGGACTGGTCGCTGGCGGGCGCATTCAACGTTGCGTCCGGCTGTTGCGGCCTGCTTGCTTCGACGCATAGCGTTCCGTATCTGGTGACGCCCGCAATCGGCAATGCGTTCTATGTTGCGGGGCACTATGCGATCCTGGCGGGTTTGCAGCGGCATTTCGGCCAGCGCAGCCGTCCTGTATTGATATTGCTGCTGCTCGCTGCGGTGGTGGCGCTGCATTTCCTGCCTTTTGCCCGCGAGTCGGTCGCGAACCGGCTGCTGCTGCTCTATCCTATCGTGATCTTTTTCAACCTGTGTACCATCCGCCTGCTATGGAAAGCTCCGGAAGGAGAGGCAAAACCGGCCTATCTGCCGCTGATGCTGGTGGAGCTGCTGTTTGTGGCACAATTGCTGTTGCGCGCTGCGGTGGTGGCCTTTGGTAATCGCGCAAGCCTGACTTTTGTCGGCAGCCAGTTTTTGCAGACCTCCGGCTCGCTGGCCACATTTGTTTTTCTGTCGGTGGCGACGATGAGCTGCGCGCTGATCGTCATCCGCGGACAGGAGCTTGCATTGCGCCGGCTTGCGCTGACGGACAGCCTGACAGGCTGGCTGAACCGGCGCGCACTGCAGGATATGGCCGGGCGGGAGTTCCAGCGCAGCACGCGCACTCGCTCGCCGCTGGCTTTTATCATTTTCGATATCGACCATTTTAAATCCATCAACGACAGGTTTGGCCATGCCGTGGGTGACGCGGCGATACGGCATGTCACCGAGGTGGCGGCGTGTGCGCTGCGCGGCTATGATGGCCGTTTCCGCATCGGCGGCGAGGAATTTGCCGCACTGGTGACAGGTATGCAAATGAATGAGGCTAAGCATGTGGCCGAAAGGGTGCGCGAGCAGATCGCCTCGGTGCCGCTGCTGGCGGATGGCAAACCGGTTTCCATTACCGTCAGCGTCGGACTTGCCTCGCGTGAGCCGGAAGATGCATCTTGGGAGGATAGCCTGCGCCGTGCGGACGATGCGTTATACCATTCCAAGCAGAATGGCCGCAACCGCGTCAGCATTGCCTCAGTGGGCGATGCCGCTGTCGGCAAAGGGATCCAAGCGATATCCTAATAAGAAAGCTTGGGATACCAGCCGGTGCCGCGTCCCGCCGGTGTCAGATCCAGTATGTTCCACAGCGGGGTGGGGTCGGGGGCGCCGCGCGCATCCTGGCCCGGGTCTTCGGT
>JAYSKH010000258.1:0-2605 GCA_043726505.1 Undibacterium sp.
CGCAGCATGCCGCGCCAGCGCACCGCGATGATCAGCGCGGACAAGGCCACGCATACCGCGCCAAATGCCATCACAGGCAAGGCAAACCAGAATACCCGCACGCCGAAGAATGCACCGGTCAGCAGCATGGGCACGGCAATGGTAATGACCCTGACAAGCGCGGCGCGTGACTCATTGAGCGCCGCAAAATCCGCCAGCACAAAGCCCGCCACCAGCAGCGAGGCAAAGGAGCCGCCCAGGCTGAAAGCCACGTAACCAGAGTCGATACCCGCCGCCAGCAAGGCCAGCACGCCGCCCAATGCGCTGGCAGCCCACGCAGGCAACAGCCTTTTCAGCAAAGCCTGGCCCAGCATGCGGTTCAGCGCCTGGCCTTGCGGCATGGCTGGCGCCAGCCTCAGCAATGCCTGTTCCGTCTCGGTCCTGCGCATGGCGTGGTACAGAGAGACGACGAACATCATCACCGGTAGCATCATATACAGCAGCACCAGGCATACGATGATGGGAATGTACACATTGTCCGCCCGCAAGCCACCCCACAAGCCGAGTGCGATAGCAGACAGCAGGAACATGCAGGGCACGAATAGCAGCCCGCTCCAGTGGCATTCCACGCCGAACACATACAGAATGAGCCGCCCGGCCGGGGCTTGGTCATCGCAATCGCGCTGCAACGAAGAACGGTAGCCCAGGCTATACAGCCAGCCGACAGGGTTAGGCTGCCTTGCCGTGACGGATAGCTTACCGGTTTTGATCGCCTGCGCGGCGCGCTCCAGGCCGGCATGCCATTGCACATGCATTTCACCGCCTGCGGGAAAGAGTGCGCGCAACGCAAACACCAGTAATGCAAGGTCTATACACAAGCAGATGGCAACAGCAGGGCCATGCCCTACCATCGCAAGCGCCTGGCTGGGTGACGGCAGAATTTGCAGCAGCATGGCATTGCAGACAACCCATGCCAGCGGTAAAAAGCGCAACCACACAAAACGCATGGCCAGACTGACCAGCATCACGCCCAGCAGCCCCAGCAAAAACGTCAACTCAAACGGAAAAGACGTAAACCATAAGGCAGAAGCCAGCGCCAGCGGCATGGCCAGCCACGGTAACAGCATGGTTTGCATCAGCCGTTTGCGCAAGCCGGGCACCAGCACGGCGTTGATTGGCGTATTCTGCGCAACGAGGCTTCTGGTCAGCATCCAGCCCCACATGGTAATCAGCATGACCAGGAAAGTGTTAGTCGCAAAAAAAGCGACCTTCAGCCCGTGAGAGAAGACAGAGAAAATAATGGCCGACGCCAGCCCGCATGCTATCAACACCCAGCTCAGCCACAGCGAACCCGCATTGCGCCGCTCACGCACCGGCTGCATCAGTATCTGCCAGTAGGGATTCACTGCGGGATTCACTGCGGTATTCATTGTGCTATTCGTCGTGGCACTCATTGCGTCACCTCCACAAACAGGTCTTCCAGTCCTATGCCTTCCACTCGTAAAGCCGGCTGGGCCTGCAGGCGTTCCAGTTCCTGCGCATCGGTGCGGGCGATGATGCTGGCATATCCTGCCGCACTTGCGCCGCGTGAAATCTCTCCTTGCAGGCGCAGTGCGCTCAGCGCTTCTGCCGGGCCGGTGATGCGGCGGGCATTTTCCAGCAAGTCATCCAGCGGTGCCTGCAAGCCTATTTTTCCATCCTTGAGAAAGGCGACATCCATCGCAATGCGTTCCAGGTCAGACAGGATGTGTGTGGAAAAAATGACCGTCGTATCGCGCTCGATAACGCCGCTGACCAGCTCACGCAAAAAGTCGCGCCGCCCTGCCGGGTCCAGGCTGGAGACTGGCTCGTCCAGGATCAACACTTCGGGGTCATGCGCCAATGCGCGGATGATGGACAGGCGCTGCTTCTCGCCGACCGACATCGTCCCTATCGCCTTGGCCTGCATCGCCAGCGTAAAACCCCAGCGCTGCAGCAGCGCCTGCACCTTGGCGTCATTCCAGCGTGGATACATGGCCTTGAAGTAATCCAGCATCTGCACCGGTGTCAGCCATTCAAACAGGTCCGGCTTTTGCGGCACGTAACCGATGCGTGCGCGGGCGGCGGCGCTGAGCTGCGTAGCAGGCTCGCCCAGCAATGTGATGCTGCCGGCCGCCGTTTCGCGCAGGCCGAGCATGCATTCCAGCAGCGTTGATTTACCGGCGCCGTTGCGCCCCAGCAGGCCGACGATCTTGCCGGGTTCTATGTTCCAGTCCAGGCCGTTCAACACCTGCTGCGATGCATATTTTTTGCTGACGCCTGCCATTTGTACGATGTGTGTTGTCATTGCTTGTTCTCCAGGATTTTTTTAAACAGTGCCAGCGCCGTTTTTGGATCAAGTTCCAGTTGCCTGGCCTCTGCTGCCGCACGCTCCAGCGTGGGTTGCAGCAAGCGCATGCGTTCTTCCATACCATTGGCGGCAATGTCACCGCCGCCGTCTTTATGTCGGGCAGCCACCAGCATGCCAAGGCCGCGGTGGCGCTGCAGTACACCCTCCGCTTCCAGCAGGCTGTAGGCCTTGGATACCGTCATGGGGTTCAGCGCCAGTTGCTGCGCCACATCGCGCACGGACGGCATGGAATCGCCG
>JAYSKH010000259.1:0-17661 GCA_043726505.1 Undibacterium sp.
GCTAGTTCACGCAGTTCCTGCAAACGGGACGTGTGCCGGGAGCCGCTGCTCTGCTCTCTTTCCAGCGATGCGGTTTCAGCATTAATGCGATCCAGCTGCTTATGGATGTTTTCCAGCAGCACCGGCGTCGCATTCTGCCCCAGCGCCACCTTGGCGCAGGCGGTATCGAGCACACTGATGGCCTTGTCCGGCAGTTGCCGGCCACTGATGTAGCGGTGCGAAAGCCGTACCGCTTCCGTGATCGCCTCGTCATAAACACGCACATTGAAATGCTTTTCCATCAGTGGCGCCATGCCGCGCAGCATCGCGCAAGCCAACTCCTCGGAAGGCTCTTCCACCTTGATGACCTGGAAGCGCCTTGCCAGCGCAGCATCTTTCTCAAAATACTTTTTGTATTCGCTCCACGTGGTGGCCGCTATCGTGCGTAGCTCGCCCCTTGCCAATGCCGGTTTCAGCAAGTTGGCCGCATCGTTCTGGCCGGCCTGTCCGCCAGCACCTATCATCGTGTGTGCTTCATCGATGAACAGGATGATCGCGTGTGGGCTCTTTTTTACTTCATCAATGACGTTTTTCAGGCGGTTTTCAAACTCACCCTTGACGCTGGCGCCGGCTTGCAGCAGCCCCATGTCCAGCGTATGTATCTCCACGCCTATCAGCACTTCGGGTACGTCTTTTTGCGCAATGCGCAGCGCAAGCCCCTCAACCACAGCCGTCTTGCCGACACCGGCTTCGCCTGTGAGGATAGGGTTATTCTGGCGGCGGCGCATCAGGATGTCGATGGCTTGCCGTATTTCCATGTCGCGGCCTATGACCGGGTCGACCTTGCCGTCCCGTGCACGCTGCGTCAGGTTGGTGGTGAACTGGTCCAGTGCCGGCGTTTTGGACGGAGTCGGTTTTGCAATCATGTCACCGGCCGGATCGCCCCCCTCTTCTGCCGGGCCGGAAGCAGAGGTGTTGCCGCCCTCCTGCGAACCGGCTGTCAGCTTGTCCAGATCATGCTTCAGATCGTCCAATTTGAATTTGACGAACAGCTTGGAGCCCCGGTAGGCCAGCTGCGCCAGGTCTGGTTCTGTCAACAAGGCCAGCAGCAGATGGCTGCTACGGATCTGCTGCTCCTGTCCGGCCTGCGTCTCCAGCGACGCCAGCAGCCATGCATGCTCAAACAGCTTGGGCAGGTGCGGCGAGAACACAGGGGTGCGCGCATTGCCGGTTTTGAAGCGGCTGATTTCGGTGCGCAGATCAGCTTCCAGGCTGGCGATGCTGATACCGCATTTGCGGGAGATGATGACAAAATCACTCTGCGGCTGTTCCAGCAATGCCAGGAACAGGTGTTCAATATCCACCTCATATTGGCCCAAACCAACGCAGATAGACGCCGCCCTTGTCGCCGCGGTGCGGGAAGTCTCGTTCAGTTTGCTGATCAATGTTTTGAGATTGATACTCATCAATGCTTATCCTTGTTTAATAATGGGCCGGCCATGAAACCGGCGTTGTCAGTGAGTCCAGTGAATCTCGCTGCAGATTGCAGGCGTGCATTCTGTCTTTTGCATTGCAGTATCACAGCGCGTGGATTTCATATTTCACATCCTGCCTGTCTTCGGTGGCGTCTCCGGTGGTCAGAAAACTGTCCCAGCCAAGCCGGCCACCCGTGCGTTCAGCTTCCAGGCTGGTGCCGTGCACGTCCTGTTTACGCAAAATCAGCTGCACTTCATATTCGAGGCATAGGTTGCTGAACATCGTCAGCATTTTTTCCAGCGACTTGGCGGCCTGTTCCCCCGGCAGGAAGGTTTCAAAATCGTCTTTCGCCAAAGGGCCGATCACGACTTTCATGCGCAGGTCGCGCTGCCATACGCGGGAACCCGCCATCGCTTCTGAACCTAATACCGCGTTGCTCGCGCCCAGCATGGTCTGCTGGTGCTGTGGCACGTCATACCAGAAGCCGATAAATTGCTCGATAGCGACCGGAACCGAAAAATATTCGCTGAGGACCTGCTGCATATACGCGGCAGAGGCCGGCCGCTGCATCATCGCAGACGCGTAATAACCCATCGTCTGGTCGAATACGCCCTCTTCGTCTTCGCTATTCCTGCGTTGCAAGGCTTTGTGGCCTACGCCCGCCAGCGACAGTAGCAGTGGCAGAAACTTGTCTTCGCCGCCTAGTTCATATTTCAGTTCCAGCCGGTATTTGCGCCAGGCCTGGTAAAACAGCGCAACTGCCCGGTTGGAGAAGGTATCGAGAAAGGCCTTAGGCCCTTCATCCTTTTCAAACAGCTGATGCTCAGCGATGCGCTCGGTATAGTGCGCAGGCAATGTGCCGTTGCCACCGAGGAAGCCCATGAAGGAAGGCGTCACGCCAATATGGCTCAGCTCACCGCTGAGCAACGCTGCCAGCAGTTCGTTGTCGGTTCTTTGTATCGTCGCCGGGTACGGCGCCAGTGCATCGACCTCGCTGGCAGGAAAGCTCAGTGACACCCGGTTTTTAAAACGCAGGTAGCCCGCGACGGCATTGTCGTGCGGTACGCCGTTTTGCTTGAGCCACAGCTCAAGCACACGGACGGCTTGAAAAAACTGGAACCGGTAGGGCTCATCCAGCAGACGCTGGACTACACTAGGCTCAAATCTCCGCTTCGCGGCAAGCATCGCAGCAGGTCCTCCCCTGTTCTATTTGAGACAATCATCAGTTGGGTGAAACTATTGGCGGTGACATACAGGCCCAGGAAACGCTCAACAATATGGGCAAAGACGTGGATGCCGCTACCGACGAAGCTCTCTTCATCTATCGTCAGGCGCACCTCTATGCCACGCACCAGGCACGCAAAAGGGTTGCCGGGCAGCCAGGCCTTTGCCGCTTTATGTTCTATGTCGATGACGCCGCCGATCTGGCGTTGCGACGTGGCAGACCTGGGCAAGTCATACAGGCGCAGCATTTCCTGGAATGCTTCCAGCCCGCCCTTGGACAGCGATAAATGGTTCAGAGACAGATGCGAGATCAGACGCCAGTGCGCACCACGGCCCCGCTCAAAACGATGCGACTCGGTTGGTTTGCGCAGAAAACTGATGGCCCTCACCATCGAGCCGCCTTCCAGAAACAGATCTCCGCCCGGCAGACCATAGGTCAGCGATGCAGGCAAGTCCCGGTTGCAGCAGGTCAGTTCCAGGCTCAGCGTCTGGGTTTCTACCACCGCAGGATCAAAATCGATGTCGACGATGGAAATTTCGGTTTCATATCCAGGGCTTTTCAGCGCAACCATCTCATCGCGGTGGGCAACCCAGTAGTGGCCCTCTTTTTCCGAAGTTTCGCCATGCCGCAACGAGTAAAAAGGTCGAAATTCGGTGATGGACTCTCCCTGCGGCGTTTGCCGCACGAGTTTTACCGAATCAATGCTGTGCACTTCATAGGCAAACGCACGGCGTGAATCCGCCACCACCGGATAATGCGCGGCCGCGTGGGTCAGGCGTATCGGATCGCCTCTTTGCTTGAACAGGTTGATGACCGGCGTGCAGCCCAGCAATACGTTATTGGCCGACAAGCTGCCTAGCATGCGCGCCATATTGGAGTCGGCCCGCAAGCCGCCCAGCACCAGGTGCAAGGTAAATGACTTGCTGGCAGTCGGCAGTAGCTTGTTGATCGACGTCATGTCGATATCGAAAAAATTGAATTTTTCTGGGAAAGTAAAATATTCGGTTAGCAACCGGTAGGCAGGATGCGAACGCGGTGCAAACGGTATCAGCGCTTCGCTTTCGTCAAAGCCCACGCCAGCTATCGGTGTCTTGGTCAGCGGCAGCCAGCGGCCGTTTTGGTCTACCTCGACGTACGCGCAAAGCGTACGCATGAACAGGGTGTCACGCAGACCGGCGCAGAAAGAAGATTCACCGTCAATGAACGCTCGCAGCGATGGCAGGTTCAGCTGTGCAAAACCGGTTTGCATCGACGTCGCCTCCAGTGTAATGCTGATCGTCGATGTTGCCTTGGGCGGCAATACTACTGCCTCCGGCGGCGATGCAATCGCATTGAATCTGGCTTGTGAAAGGCGGATGGGCGCAACGGTCACGTCGTACACGGTCTTGAACTTGCAGGCCACGCCCTTGACGGGGCGGGTAGCGAGCTCGGTGCCGCGCGGAATTTCGGTGGCTGCGGTCAGCTGCGCGGCAGCAGCGCTGTAGTCCATCCTCGCTATCGAGCAAGACGGAAATGGGCGCAGATAATGCGGGTACAGGACATCAAACAATGCCTCTGTGAATTCGGGATAATCGTCGTCCAGGCGTTTCGAGATGCGCGAATTGAGCAGCGCAAACGACTGTATCATACGCTCGATGTGCGGATCTTCGCAGACTTCGCCCACCATCAGCAGGCGCCCTGCAATCTTTGGATAGCGCTCTGAAAATTCTCGCGAATAGCGTCTTAAAAAGCCGAGCTCACGCTCATAATAGGGAAGCAGTTCATCCATGGGTCATCCCGGCGCGCGCTGCCCTGCGCGTCTTGCTGATGGAGTAATGCAGGCTGGATGGTTGCAGCACGGCGTCAAAGCTAACGGGCTCCTGGGCCGGATGTACGACCAGTAATGCAGAGATGGCAAAGTTTAGCCTGTTGATCGAACCTTCCTGCACTTCCAGCGCCGCTTTGACATTGCGCAAGCGAGGCTCGTGCCGCGCAATGGTTTGCTCCAGCGAACGGCAAATAAAGGCACGGTCATCGGTGCTGGCCAGACTCAGGCCGGCAAAATCGCTCAAGCCGTAAGTGGCGATCGATTTGCTGCATTCCGGGTAAGAGGTTAGCAAACCTTCGGGAATGATTTTTCGGGTATTCAGCAGTGCTTCCAGATCGCGCGCAACGGCATCTTTCAGGTCTTCCATGGAAAGACGTGTGACGGTATCGCCGGACGATGTATGTCTGCTGTCTCCCATCAACTTGTCCAGTAGCCCTGGGGCGAAACCTTGCATTTGCGTGTTCCCAAAAAAATACCGCGGATGAAGAGATTGCCTGTCCCGCAAGTTCGTTGCATAAAAATACCGGCATAAGGCATAACATGCCGGATATCGCTTGCAACGAAGCTGCGGACCAGGACTCTGCCCGCGGATGTGTAAAAATTAAATCGTTTTATTCGCAGACAGATCCCAGCCGCCGGAAGTATTGCCACCAGAGCCGCCGCCTACTTTTTGTTGCGTGTACTTCCATTTCACCTTCGAGTATTTCAGGCGTACTTCTTCGCCCAGAATGGCGCCTGGTGCAATTGCTGGCGCTACACCGCCAACCAGGACGTTTTCCAGTTCGATTTCAAAGTACTTGATGCGCTGACCCTGAGCATCGGCACGCAGGAACTCGAACTTGGCTTTCGGGATGGTTTTTCCAGAGGAGCTGTTCTGCAGCAGCAGCGGTGTGGAAAGATCGGCCAGTTTCGAGATCACGATGTCTTTGTGCTCGCAACGTTCTGCCGTATGGCCGCCACCTGTTGACGAGGTTGCAGTTTTAGGCTGAAGCACTTCCCATTGGACACCGGTACATTCGATCCAGTCCTTGTGGTCGGTATCAGTGGATTCACCTTTGATACCATCAATTTGCAGGTAGACGTCGATTGCCATTATTTATCATCCTAAATAAGTACTGAATTAAAAAAAATTACGATTTGGTCGATTGAGGCAGCTCCGCGACCAGACGGAGTGACACTGATAATTCATCCAACTGGAAGTGAGGGCGCAAGAAACTGACTGCGCGATACACCCCGGGGCGCCCCGGTACTTCCGACACTTGGACTGATGCTTCCCTTAACGGGAATTGTGCTTTCTGTTCCTGGCTGGCGTTATCATCCAGAAGTACATACTGGGTGAGCCAGCGGTTCAGAAAATCTTCTACATTCGAGGCGGCGGCAAAGCTGCCAATCTTGTCGCGCATCATGGCTTTCATGTAATGCGCGATGCGGGAAACGGCAAAAATATACTGCAGCTGTGCCGACAGTACGGCATTGGCATTGGCCGAATCGGTATTGTATTTCTTGGCTTTTTGCGTGGACTGGGCGCCGAAGAATGCGGCGTAGTCAGTGTCCTTGCAGTGCACCAGTGAAATAAAGCCTAGGTCGCTCAGTTCTTTTTCACGGCGGTCAGTGATGGCAATTTCTGCTGGGCACTTCAGCGCGACTTCGCCCTCGTCTGTTTTAAAGGTATGGGTAGGCAGGTCTTCTACCAGGCCGCCGCCTTCTACGCCGCGGATTGCTGCGCACCAGCCGAAATCGTCAAACGCCTTTGTCAACTTGGTGCCCAGCGCGTAAGCGGCATTGCACCACAGGTATTTCTGGTGATCTGTGCCATCCACGTCCTCAACAAAATTGAAACCTTCTACCGTTGCGCCGTCACGCGGATTGAACGGCAGGCGTCCAAGGAAGCGCGGCAAGGTCAGGCCCACGTAACGGGAGTCTTCGGATTCACGGAAAGATTTCCATTTTGCGTATTCGACCGTGTCGAATATCTTGGACAGATCCCGAGGTTTGCCGAGATCGCTATAGGTTTCCAGCCCAAACAACTCCGGTGATGCGGCGGAAATGAAAGGGGCATGGGCCGCTGCAGCGATGTGCGACATCTGCTCTATCAGGTACATATCTTCCGGCTGACGCGTCACTTCAAAGTCGCCGATCAGCGCGCCGAACGGGGCGCCGCCAAAAGTACCAAATTCTTCTTCATATACCTTCTTGAACATCGCGCTCTGGTCAAACTCCAGTGCCGTCTGAAAATCCTTGACCAGTTCTTTCTTGGTCACGTTGATCATCTTGATCTTCAGGCTCTGGCTTGTGGACGTGTTCTTGACCAGGTAGTTCAGGCCGGTCCAGCTGCTTTCCAGTTTCTGGAATTCGGGCGCGTGCATGACAGCGCTCAGCTGCCGGGAAATGAGGCGGTCCAGTTCGGCAACGCGGGCATCGATCGTCGCGGCCAGATTTTCAGAAACAACCACCGTGCCCTGCAGCACCTGGCTGACCAGTTCTGAAATGATGTCTTTCGCGCGTGCATGCTCAGTAGAGGACTTTGCGACCTTGCTCTGCTCCACAATCTGATCAAGCAAACCGGATTCCGCAGTTTCCGTGGCGGCGGAGGTGGCCAATTGTTGTGCGGACATTTCAGGTTCCTTGCTTGTTGGACTGTTGACTCAGGGCGGCGAGTTTTTCCGTGCTGTTGAGCACATCGTTCAGGATGTCTTCCAGCTTTTCGTTACCAGCCAGCTTGTTCCTGAGATCGGCCAGCTTGGTGCGCGCTTCCAGCAGTTTCTTCAGCGGTTCTACCTGGTCAACGACGGATTCAGGGCGGAAATCTTCCATGGAATTGAAGGCCAGGTCCACGGCAAATTCCCCGCCCTGCTCGCTCAGTTCATTAGGCACACGGTAAACAGCCTTTGGTTGCAAGCCCTTCATGACTTCATCAAAATTGTCGCGGTCTATCGCGACAAATTTCCTGTCTTTCAGACGCGGCTGGGGCAGATCCGACTTTCCGCTGAAATCGCCTGCAACGCCGACGACAAAGGGCAATTCCTTTTGTTCGATGGCATCGCCGATTTCCACGTCATAGGTCATCTGAACCCGCGGTGGCCGCACTTTTTGCAATCGTTTTTGTACACTTTCTTGTTTTGCCATTACAGTTCCCCTAGGAGGCTAAAAAATGACCGGATCTATCGGCCTGCTTTCAAATTTTCTGACGACGTTTTATTTCAAGGAACCGAAAGGGTTGCTATCTGCCTTCTGCGCTTCCACCGGCGGTTTGGCTGCTGTGCCTCTTGTTGCGCGAGGCGTGGCAGCCGCAGTTGCTGCACCGGCGGCAACCACTGGCTTTGCTGCTGCAACTGCCGGTTTGCCGCGCACCGGTACTAATACTGTTTCACCCAGACTTTCGCGCAGCAGCTTTGCCAGATCCTGGGCTTCCGTGCGAACTGAGCCTGTCAGGTTGCTGCGTTGGCTCAGGTCTGCCAGCGCCTTAGTCGAGAGGCGCAGTCCGCTGACAGCGATGATGCTGTTGGCGACGTTGTCGCCTGCATCACGCTGCAATACTTCCAGCGCGTTGGTAATTGCGCCGCCGTAATTGGCGCTGTCAAAGTTGAGTTGCGCCATCCGCAGCCATGGCGCCTTGTCTGCCGGATACAGGCTTGCCGCATTTTTGAGCACACCGACCGCTTTGTCCGGCTGGCCGCCTTCGGAAGCAACCGAGGCTTGCGTCATCAGGCTATCCAGGCTTGGTGGCGGAGGCGCTTCGGCCGCTTTTTCGGGCATCTGGGCGCAAGCGCTCAGCAGCGCTGCCGCCGCAATACACGTTAAGGACGACAAGAATTTTGTTTTCCGACCAAGCATGCGTTTCTCTCCGGCAAATATTGAAATCATTTAATTGAAAAAAAATAATGCAAATTAGTTAAGTAATTACGTGCTGAATCTTATAACCTGTTTAACAAGCGAGCAATAGTAATCTAACAAGATTTCGGTCAGTCAATTGCTACCAGTTGTAACTATCGCATTTTTATTACAAATAAATAAAAAATACTTCACGCTATAAAGCGCTAACTTCTGACAAAAACTATCTATTTACTTTCTTTTCCACGTTTTAAAAAAATGAACACTTAGAAACAAATATTTTCAGTAACAATTTCACCACGAAAAGTGAGCTTGATTTCCAATTGTCTATTTTATAATGCAGCATCAGTTGTTGAATTTGGTCATCTTTTTCGACGTCGCGTTTATCAAATATATTAACTAAATGATTAGCCAATCTCGTACGTGCCGAATGATAGAAATTGTTGTTATGGTATCGGTACTGATTCTGTCGCTGACCGGCTGTGCGGCAGTGGGAACAGTGGCGACTGTGGCAAATGCGGCAATGGAAGTGACGGGCATCAAAAAGCCTGCGGCACCTGAATTACCCGATGCGCAAAAGCCGCCGCGGACGATTTTGATCAACCTGCAGGCGTCGGAAAGCCTGAATACAGACGCAAACGGGCGCTCGCTGGCGCTGGTTGCGAGGATTTACAAGCTGAGGCAGACGGCAAATTTTCAGCAAGCCAGCTATGACACCTTTTTGAATCCGCAAAAGGAAAAAGAGGCGTTGGGTACCGACTTGCTGGAAGTGACGGAAGTGACGCTGGTTCCCGGGCAGAAGTACAAGGCAAACGAAAAAGTTAGCCGCGAGGCCTATTTTGTGGGCGTGGTGGCCTTGTTCCGCTCCCCTGCCCCGCAACGCTGGCGCGCTACGTTCGCGGCGGCCGACGCGGAGAAAACTGGAATTACCGTGGGCATGACGGCTTGCGCGCTGACAGTGGGCACAGGGCAGACCGTGAAGGGCGATACCGATGATGTCAAGACGCTTTCCTCCGTACGGTGCCAGTGAGAATGTGGCAATCAGGCCTGAAGACCAGCCAGATTCAGACGTTTATAGAAGCATTTGCGTAGAAACAAATAGCGAAACAAAACAGAGCAACATTTATAGCGAGTGAGAATACAGCCGTGAATATCAACTCAAAAGTTTTATGGGGCGAAGGACTTTTTTTACGCCCCCAGCATTTCCAGCAGCAAGACCACTATCATGAGCGGCGTCTGCATGATGTTGCTCAAGCATTGCAGCCTTACTCCTGGGGTATCCTCAGTATGCAATGCGATAGGGACGCTCTGGCGAACAACACCTTGCGCCTGCTGGATCTGGCATTGATCTTCCAGGACGGCGAAATCGTCAGGGCGCCGTCGGTAGATGATCTGCCTGAAGCGGTGGACCTGAGCGAGCTGCCATTGTCCCAGCAATCAATCACTTACTACGTGGCTTTGCCGGCGCTGAAGAGCTTTGGCGGCAATTTTTCGCCGGCCGCCAATGCCGGTAACTCCACGCGCTACGTGCAGGCCAACCTCGACACGCCAGATCTATTTACACAGGCCGTCAATGCCGAGCTCAGTTACCTGAAGAAAACCGTGCGCCTGGTGTCAGAGCTGGAACCGCGCGATTCCTTCGTTAATTTCCCTATCATCCGTCTGCGGCGGGCTTCCACCGGCGGCTTTGAACTGGACTCGAGTTTTGTGGCTCCGAGTTTGTCCATCCGCAGCGCGCCGCTGCTGTTTTTGCAATTGCGCCGGCTGATGGATGCGTTGCAGGCCAAGGTAAATGCATTGTATGGGCACCACCGTGAGCCAAGCAAAAACGTCATTGAATTCCGCTCCGGAGATATCTCCTCTTTCTGGCTGCTGCATACGGCAAGTGCGGCATTTGCCTCGCTCAGCCACTATCTGCATCATCCCAATCTGCATCCGGAACGGCTTTATGAGCAGTTGCTGGGTCTGGCAGGGTCATTGCTGACGTATTCGAAGACTAATTCACTGACTGATCTGCCGCCTTATCAGCATCAGGACCCGGGCCCCTGCTTTGCCAGGCTGCATTCAATCATCCGGGAACTGCTGGATACGGTAATTTCCTCCAAATATTTTTCGATCGCGCTGTCGGAAAACAAACCGTCCTACCATCATGGCGTGCTGGATTCGGGCAAGATCAATGGCGAAACCAGCTTGTACATCGCGGTGGCGGCTGATATGCCGGCTGTTGAACTGGTGGACATTGTGCCGCTCAGGTTCAAGACTGGCGCACCCGATGACGTAGAAAAATTTGTGCTGTCGGCGATGCCAGGCATCAAACTCGTACATTCCCCACAGGTGCCTTCAGCAGTGCCGGTCAGGCCGGACACCTTTTATTTCCTGATCGAAAACAAGGGCCCCCTGTACGAGCGCATGATACAGGCACAGTCGATTTCCATCTACGTGCCCTCCGGTATTCGCGACCTTAAACTAGAACTGATGGCGGTGACTTCATGACAAATACAGCTCCTTCACTGTTTGGTAACAACCCTCCGCCGTTTACAGCGGCCGATACCTCGTTCACGCCGCATTCGTTGCTGGACCTGATGTACGACGGTTTTTACGCCTTGTTTATGCTCAAGAACCGCTGCCCGCCGGAAGACGGCACACGCTTCTCTGACAATGTTGTCGCCTTCCTGGATGAGTTTGACCGCAGGGCAAAAAAAATGGGCGTGTCTGCGGATGACGTACATGCAGCCAAATATGCATTTTGCGCGGCGGTGGATGAGATCATCCTGCGTTCGCAGTTTGATATCCGTGATTCATGGGAACGCCGCCCGTTGCAACTGGCGATTTTTGGCGATCAGCTGGCAGGTGAAAATTTTTTCAACCGCCTGGAAGAGTTGCGTGCGCGGGGCTCGGCCCATATTGACGCTCTTGAAGTATTCCACATGTGCCTGTTGCTAGGCTTTGAGGGTAAATACATCATTGAGGGTTCGGAAAAGCTGAACTACCTGACAGCGCGGTTAGGAGATGAAATCGCATTGCTGAAGGGAAAAAGCGCGGGCTTTGCGCCTCATTGGGCGCGCCCGGACCAGATCATCAACAAGCTGCGCAATGAAGTGCCGCTTTGGATTATTTGTTCCGTGTTTGCGCTGATCGGCATTTCCGGTTATGCCGGGCTGAACTGGATGCTGTCGCATTCGACAGAAAACAGCATCAATGCTTACAACGACGTGGTCAAGCTCGCTCCGCGTGCTGCCAATATCACCATTACCCTGCCTTGACCTGGTTCGCTTTTTTGTTAAGGCACAAGTCAATGAAAGTAAATAAGTCAAAGGATTAACCGATGACCGATCTGTCCCAAATAGTATCCGGCGCGATTGCGCTTGCCGGTGGCAGCCTGCTCAGCCAGCACGCGCGCCTGATCTCGATGGAAACCGCACAAGGTTCGGCATTGCCGGATTCCTTGTCGGTTGAAGCATTTACTGGCCGCGAAGCTGTCAATGAGCTATTTTTGTTTGACATCGATGCACTGAGCCTGTCGGCCGACGTCGATCTGAAGCAGTTTATCGGCGAGGAGATTACCTTGCGGCTGCTACAGGCTGATGGCTCCCAGCGCGCGTGGCACGGGTATTGTACGCAGGCTTCGTGGCTGGGCGCTGACGGCGGCATGGCACGCTACCGGCTGAGGCTGGAGCCCTTTTTATCCTTTCTGCGCCTGCGACGCGACTCCTATATTTTCCAGGACAAGGATGCGCATCAGATCGTCACAGACCTGCTGGCCGATTATCCGCAGGCGAATTTCCAATGGGATGCCACGCAAACGCTCGCAACCAGGCCCATCTGCACGCAGTACCGGGAAAGCGACCTGGACTTTTTTACAAGGCTGTTGGCGTCTGAAGGCTTAAGTTGGCGTTTTGAGCATCAGCAGGATGGCGCGGAAGGCACGGGAAGCAGCAGCAACACGCAAGAAGATGACGCTGCGCATGCTAAACACAAGCTGGTCATTTTCGATGCACAATCCGCATTGCCTTGCATGCCGGGGGGCGAAAGCCTGCGTTTTCATGGGGTGCGGGCGTCAGATACTGCTGATGCAATCAACCGGTTTTCTGCCAGGCGGCAAGTACAGTCGAACGCTGTCAGCCTTTCCAGCTGGGACCATCGCCAGGTCAGCGCTACCGCGGCAGAGCAAAGCTCCAGCCTGGACAACGGCGAGCTGCCGGCCTTGGCCGTTTATGATGGCGCTTCGGAACAGCAGTATACAGATGGGGAATCGGCAAGCCGGCAAAGTGAACTGATGCTGCGCGCGATGGAACTCAATAATAAAGTGTTCAGCGGTGGCGGCGCAGTACGTGAGCTTGCTGCAGGTTATGCATTCACACTAACCCAACACGATAGCTACGGGCCGGGCGGCAACGAGTTCATCACGCTATCGGTAGACCATGCGGCCACCAATAACCTGGATGCCGGCATGGCCAGCCTGCTGGAGTCGAACGGACTTGAGCGCGGCACCTACCGCAATACTTTTACCTGCCTGCGCAAAGCCGTACCCGTTGTGCCAGCCCTTAGCGCAATACGGCGTCGCCCAACCGCGCTGGGAGCACAGATTGCGCTGGTAGTCGGCCTGGATGGCGCGCCGGTAACGACAGACCGTGATCATCGCATCAAGCTACAGTTCCCGTGGCAGCGCGGCAATGCGCCGCACGCGGGCGGCATGACCGATACCGGCAGCCTGGCAGATACCACCGGCAACGCGCCGGGCAATGAAAAATCCGGTACCTGGGTGCGGGTTGCAGAGGCTTTGTCAGGCTCCAACTGGGGCAGCAGTTTTACTCCCCGTATAGGCACGGAGGTGCTGGTTGACTTTATTGAGGCTGATATCGACAGGCCGGTGGTGGTCGCCCAGTTATATAACGGTACCGACCTGCCGCCCTACTCCGCCGGCGCAGATTCCGGCGCCAATCATGGCGGCACGCTGTCCGGCATGCACAGTAATAATCTGGACGGCGATGGGCATAACCAGTGGGTTGTGGATGATACGCAAAACCAGCTACGCATGCGGCTGGCTAGCAGCACCGCCGTATCGCAATTGAATATGGGGTATCTGATCACACAATCGCCGCTGTCTGCATCGCGCGGCAACTATCGCGGCAGCGGCTTTGAGTTGCGCACCGATGCATGGAGCGTGGTGCGCGCGGCAGAAGGATTGCTGCTGTCAACAACAATGCGTGCTGCACGCGGCAGCACGGTCGCATCTACCCAAATGGATGCGTCGGAAAGCGTGGCGCAATTAAAAGGAGCCAAGTCTCTTAGTGATTCCCTATCGCAAGCAGCCACGCAGCAGCAGGCACTGAACAGCAAGGACGCCGGCAAAGCGCAAAGCGATTTTATCGCGGCGATAGACCCTCAGCAAAAAGGCAAACATCAAGGGCCGGTCAATGGCCAGGATGCGCTGAAGCCTGCCGCAGACGGCAGAGCGGCTGACTCTGCGCAGGCCGTGGAAAAATTCGCAGCACCTATCGTGCATATAGAAAGCCCCACTGCCGTCAATCTGGCCAGCCCGGCCTCTACTGTCTTGTTTGCCGGCCAGCATCTGCACTGGACAACGCAGGCCGATACCCATTGGTCAGCCGCTTATACCGCTTCCACGGTTTCCGGTAACGCCACCAGCCTGTTCACTGCGGCTGGCGGCATACAGGCGATTGCGGCAAACGGGCCGTTGTCACTGCAGGCGCATACGGACAAGCTGGAAATCCTGGCCGACAAGCAAATTTCCGTCATATCCGTCAACGACCATATCGAGATCAACGCCAACCAGAAAATCACGCTGCAGGCGGGACAATCGTCCATCACGCTGGAAGGCGGCAATATAACGTTTGCGTGCCCGGGTGAGTTTACGGTGAAAGGGGCTCAGCACCCGTTTGGTGGTGGAAATAGTAAAGCGGCTTCACTAGGAAAATTACCTGATACCAGAGTCAAAATATTTGACGAAGCATTCGTCCTGAAAGACCAGGAAACCGGTGTACCCCTGGCCAATCATCCATACCGGATCAAACGTGCGGACGGTAGCTATGAGCATGGTGTGACCGACGGCGATGGTCACACCCATCTGGTTGCGTCAACTGCAGCTGAGAATTTGACGATAGAGATCGCGCAGGAATGAAACCATGGCACCAGTGACCAAATATAAACAGGTTGGCGCGTCAACTACGTCAACCACCGATGATAAAAATCGAAAAGAAGTGCAGGTAAAAACACCGGTGATCATTCTCGGCATACATTCTAATGTCCCTGCTTCGGCCGATTTTACCGATGGACACGCTTGGATTTCTGTTTCGAGGGATGGTGTTGTCACCAATTATGGACTCTGGCCTGATGACCATCCCAGAATAATCGCAATGGGTCAGAACGATCCCAAAAAATCGGATATCAGGGTGGGTATGGAAGACGGCCAGGTGTCTGCAACAGAAAGGTATTATCGACTTTCCCCGAGACAGGCGGCAGTGCTTGAGCAAAAGTTGAAAGAAAATGTTGGATGGCATTACACTAACACTTGCGCTTCCTGGGCCAGTGAAACGGTGCTTGCTGTGACGGGAGAGGATGTTGATGCGAATGACACTCTGGGTTTTGAGACGCCCCGTCATTTAAGTAAGTCGATTACGACACTTGAAAAAAGACGCCCCACCAATATTAGTAACCCGCAAGGTATACCCGATGATGCCCATGTCGCTACGTCTAGTTCCAGCCAATAAATTTGCAATCGCTTTCTTTTTTTTACTCACAACCATTACGATGCCAGGATGTGCGATGGACGAATTCAAACGCAATTACACAATTGAGCAATTAAAGATCCATGTCACCAATGATGCTTCCACAGACAGAACCTATGTGGTTTTCAGCACGTTGATGGAAACTCAATATTATTCTCCAGGAGTGAAGACAAGCATCGATGATAAAAATAATATGTTTATCGAATTTGTCCGGGCAGAAATTCGTGACAAGAATCCTCAGATTGATCTGAAGGCGGAATACCTTGTCAAATGGATCCAGGATAATAAGCCTTCCAAGGCGACGCAAGAAAAACTGATGGAGCATTCAACTTCAGCCGATCAGATATTTTTTATTCCTGGGAAGATAGAAAATATTTACGTCACCAATCTGGAAACCAAAACAAAAATCTGGGAAAAGTCAAAATAAGCATGCAAAGTGCGGCGCCCAACCTATCAATCAAAAATAGTGCGAGAAAGCTTGCCTGCTTCCTCGCTACCGCAGGTTTGGTTTGCACTTCTTATGCAAAATCTCCCGCCTCTTGCGGACAGGGACAGCCTGATACTGATGTCGTCTATTCCCGTTCAGGTCTGAGCTCGGGAATTTGCCTGAGCGATGGCCGATACGCCACTTTGCGTTATGCGGTCAAATCAAGGGAAATTTCCATTGAGCTCGGTGACAAGCGAACCGTTCTGGAGAATATTCCTAAAGGTTTTAATCCGGAACTGGTCGATGCTGACAAAAATATCCGGATATTGCCAGCAAGGCTGCAACCGTATCTGCCGCAGCATGTGGTGTTGTATCTGTCGGCCAGACGAACGAATGGCGGTGATGGAGGCGGCCAATGCGGCGCAGGCGCGGAGATTTATTTAAATGTATTAAACCTTAATACGGATAAGCCCAGGCTAATATCAAAAAACCTCATCGCTAGCTGCTCGGAGTCAATAGAGCTTGATGGGAGCGAAACAGCGGTGACCGATTTCAACGGATATTCTGTGGTGAATGGCCGTCTCACAATAAACTTCCTGTCATACAAGGATAAGGACGGCATGCCTGAAGCTCATCTGTCTGAGGATTTAACGCGATTGGAATTTCGCTAGGCCACACCGGCGATATGTAAAAACGTAGAGACCAGATGGAATTGAAAAATACAACGGAAAAACCAGATCCACTGAATCTGGCCGCCTAGCTATCGTAACCGAATCGTGCGAACAATTCCATCCCACATCGCCACCGCATCCTTATCGCTCAGCGACGCTTTCTGCTCATCGCCATTCGGCCCTTGCTGCCCTGTTTCCAGCTCTATACCCAGCAGCGGGTGATCAGGCGATGGTACTGGCCGGATGGTTTCCAGGCTGAAGGCGTGCTGCTTATGTTTGTCATCACCCAGTTCCGTCCACGCTAGCCACTCCTGCGCCTTCATGCCGGCGACAGTAATATCCCCTTTGCGTAAAACGGTGTGCGCTACATTGAACGTGCCCAGCAAGCCTGAGCCTGATACTCGCTGCAATAGCGTTTCTTTGTCGTTTTTTGCGTAGGTATCTACCGAGATATTCAAAACAAGATCCGGATGTTTTTTGTTGTGAAAGCTCAGTTCAGCGGCCTCTTTATCGAGCTGTCCCTTGACCAGCAGTGAGCCGAAACAAAAGCCAGAGCCGGTTTTCACATCAGGGTTTACCTGTTCCAACCTGCGCGAAAACGCCAGCAGTCTTTGTTCTGCCGCCGCAAAGCTGGCCTCGTAGGAAACGGTTGTCAACACTGCATGGACGTCACCAACAAGTACATGCAATTCGCTGCGGAATGCATTCTTGTCGGAATCTATGCTTTCATAGGAACGCAATAATACGCTGTGATCGTTCAGGCTTTCTTCATGGGCGAGCATCGGCGTGTTCAAGTACATATGCTGTTGCGCGAGTATCTCAATGCGCCGTTTGGCGACCTGGCTTTTGAATTCCGCTACCGTTACTCCGTTGCCGAGTTGTGAAGCTTCGATTTTTTCCTCGGTTTTTACATCGCTCTTTTCCGGACGAAATGTTTCATTATTTCCGGACAGCTCAAAGTCAACAGGCAAATCAATCAAGTGCCTGCCTATGCAATATGTTTTCGTGTCGGTGGACTGTGCGGCCATTGCGGGTCTTTCTTGTAGAGGGTTTTCTTTGCTTTCGCTGTCGCAAGCAGACAGCGTTAATAAAAATAAGGAAACAAATAAGGAAATACATAAAGGTATAACAAGCAGGCGCTCTGTCCTGCTCATGAAAGCTTTGCCTTGGACAAAATTTTTGTGATTGCGTAGTGGGTCACACGCTGTGCCGTCGGGTCCTTGTATGCCGGCTCATGCGAAAATCCGGTCAGGCTGAACTGCTGCCTGACATGTGCGCCGCCTGATTTCTTCGGTGATTTCCCAGAACTGGAAGGAACTGTGCCATCGCCGGTTCCATCCTGCTTGGCGCAGACGATTTCCCAGAAGCTGGTCTCATATACCTGCGGCGCCGTATAACCAAAAGGGTCCATGGACGGGATATTGTAGATCTTGGTCTCTCCGCCGACATAAATCAGGTTGGTGCCGTCTTCACGGACTTGTCCATGCGAGAAGTCT
>JAYSKH010000260.1:0-6133 GCA_043726505.1 Undibacterium sp.
ACAGCAACCGCGCCGACGTCAACAATGCGCTCCTGCAGCGACTTGGCGGAGGAGCCGCCAAACACGACCGAATGCGTTGCACCTATGCGTGCGCAGGCCTGCATGGCCACGACACCTTCAACCGACATCGGCATGTAGATAACCACGCGGTCGCCCTTTTTGATGCCCAGCGACTTCAGTCCGTTGGCGAACTTGCAGACTTTTTCATGCAGATCCTTATAGCTGACGCGTGTGACATCGCCGGAATCGGATTCAAAAATCAACGCGATCTTGTCGGCATTGCCGTTTTGCAGATGCACGTCCAGGCAGTTGTAGGAAACGTTCAGCAAACCATCTTCAAACCATTTGTAGTTCGGTGCGGCAGTTTCATCCAGCACCTTGGTGAAAGGCTTGTGCCAGTGCAGGTTTTCTTTGGCGAGCCGGCCCCAGAAACCTTCGTAATCTTTTTCCGCTTCTGCGCATAGCGCATTGTAGGCATCCATCCCGGAAATGTTGGCATTGGCAACAAACGCCGCTGGCGGCGAAAACACACGGGATTCCTGCTTTGCGGTTTCTATTTCAGACATGATCATCTCCAACTTGTTTTAATAATAAGGCTCAATTGCTTTCACAATGCCTGCAAGTGCCTGAAAAATGGGCACCCGCGAATTGACGCTACCATATTCTGGCAGACTTACTGAGGCCTTACACTAGGCCTTAGGTTTGCAAATAACTACGGCAAACTACAATACAGCAAGCCGCTGTTTATTTCAATTTCAGCACGATACCCCACCGTCCCCACCTGCCCGCACTGCGCCATCTACGATACCCTCTTCAGCAAATGCCTGCTCACGTGTAAAATGACGGCTTGATTCAAAATAGACACCGGTCCGGCTATCCGGCCCGGAACATACCATGCCAGAAAAAGCAGCCCCGCCCAGACTATCGCCGTTGGCCAACCTGATTTTTTTGAGCCGCTGGCTGCAGTTGCCGCTGTACCTTGGCTTGATCCTTGCGCAAGGCGTGTACGTCTACCACTTCTGGTATGAACTGATCGACCTGATCAGCGCCGCATTCGGCAGCCAGACCGCACTGGATCATATCCTTTCCAATTTCCCGCATCTTGGCGACAAGCCTAGCAGGCTAACCGAAACCACGATCATGCTGGTGGTACTGGGCCTGATCGACGTTGTGATGATTTCCAACCTGCTCATCATGGTCATTATCGGCGGCTATGAAACCTTCGTATCCAAGCTGGGCCTGGACGGCCATCCCGACCAGCCGGAATGGCTGTCACACGTGAATGCCTCCGTGCTGAAGGTCAAGTTGGCGATGGCGATCATCGGCATCTCATCGATACACCTGCTGAAAACCTTCATCAATCCGGAAGCCAATAAAGACGTCTGGATTGCTCAAACCGTTATCCACGGCGTGTTCCTGCTATCCGCGATTGCAATCGCCTATTGCGATTACATTGTCACCAAGACGCAGCGCTTCAATCACGAACACTGACCGAACATTACGAACACTAGCCACAAAGATTAAATCGACCGATTATATTTTTCACCCCAGTTTCCATACCCAGCCATATAGCCAATATCATGACAGTCATCAAAAAAGCAGACCTTATTGAATCCGTCGCCGCTGCCTTGCAGTACATCAGCTATTACCATCCAGCCGACTACATCGCCCACCTGGCACGCGCTTATGAAACAGAACAAAGCCCGGCAGCTAAAGATGCGATTGCACAGATCCTGACCAATTCCCGCATGTGCGCTGAAGGCCGACGCCCTATCTGCCAGGATACCGGCATCGTCAACGTGTTTCTGAAGATAGGCATGGAAGTGCGCTTTGAAGGCTTCGGTACAGGCTCCATCACCGACGCCGTCAATGAAGGCGTGCGCCAGGGGTATGCGAACCCGGACAACGTGCTGCGCGCATCCATCGTCGCCGATCCGCATTTCGACCGTAAAAACACCAAGGACAACACGCCTGCCGTCATCCATATGGAACTGGTGCCCGGCAATACCGTGGATGTGCAGGTTGCGGCAAAAGGCGGTGGCTCGGAAAACAAGAGCAAGTTCGTCATGCTGAATCCTTCTGATTCGCTGGTGGACTGGGTCATGAAAACCGTGCCAACAATGGGCGCGGGCTGGTGCCCGCCCGGCATGCTGGGCATAGGCATAGGCGGCACGGCAGAAAAAGCGATGCTGATGGCGAAAGAATCGCTGATGGAAGACATCGACATGTATGAACTGCTGAAACGCGGCCCGCAGAACAAGACCGAAGAACTGCGCATAGAACTGTGCGAAAAAATCAACGCGCTGGGCATAGGCGCGCAAGGCCTCGGCGGCCTGACCACGGTGCTGGACGTGAAGATCCGCATGCATCCTACACACGCCGCTTCCAAGCCTGTGGCGATGATCCCAAATTGCGCCGCAACCCGCCATGCACACTTTGTGCTGGATGGCTCCGGCCCGGTCTACATGGAACCACCATCACTGTCCAACTGGCCTGATGTCAACTGGGTCGCCGATACCGAAAAATCCAAACGCATTGACCTCGACACGCTGACCAAGGAAGAAGTCGCTTCGTGGAAACCGGGCCAGACATTGCTGTTGAACGGCAAGATGCTGACCGGCCGCGATGCTGCACACAAACGCATTCAGGACATGCTGGCCAAAGGCGAGCAGTTGCCGGTGGACTTCACTAACCGCGTCATCTACTACGTAGGCCCGGTTGATCCAGTACGTGACGAGGCTGTAGGCCCGGCTGGCCCGACCACCGCTACCCGCATGGATAAATTCACCGACATGATGCTGGAAAAAACCGGCCTGATTTCGATGATAGGCAAGGCCGAGCGCGGCCCTGTGGCGATTGAATCCATCAAGAAACACCAGTCGGCTTATCTGATGGCAGTAGGCGGCGCGGCATACCTGGTTTCCAAAGCCATCAAGACGGCCAAGGTCGTAGGCTTTGCCGATCTGGGCATGGAAGCAATTTATGAGTTCGACGTGGTTGACATGCCTGTGACCGTTGCCGTGGATTCTACCGGCACATCGGTGCACAACACCGGCCCGAAAGAATGGCAGGCAAAGATAGGCAAGATCCCTGTCGCTGTTGCTTAATCTGCCCGACTCGGTAACCTGATGCAGGCCGCGGCGCCTATCGCTGGCAATCTGATGCAGACCACGCCGACCAGCTTGGCGCCGGTGGGCGTGTTTGACTCCGGCGTGGGCGGCTTGTCGGTACTGCAGCATATCCGCCGCCTGCTGCCGCATGAGTCGCTGCTGTATTTTGCCGATTCCGGATTTGCGCCTTACGGCGACAAACCGAAAGCCATCATCGTCCAGCGCTCGCTGGCCATTGCGCAGTTTCTGCTGGCACAGGGTATCAAGGCGCTAGTGGTGGCCTGCAATACTGCCACCGCCGCCGCCATCAGCGCCATCCGGCAGGCTTACCCTTCGCTGATCGTCATCGGCGTGGAGCCTGGATTGAAACCGGCTATCGCCCTCAGCAAAAGCGGCGTCATCGGAGTGCTGGCAACGCGCCGCACGCTGGAGAGCCACAAATTTATCGCGTTGAAAGATCAGCTCGCCGAAGAGAGCAAGGTCAGCTTTTTGCCGCAGCCCTGCATCGGCCTTGCAGACCAGATAGAAAAAGGCGAACTGCAATCTCACGCCACCACCCAATTACTGCAACGTTATATTACTCCACTGATTGCACAGGGAGCCGACACGCTGGTGCTAGGCTGCACGCATTATCCGTTTGTGCTGCCGCTGATCCAGCAATTGCTGCAGCAAGCAGGCAAACCCGCTTCCGCCGTTAACATAGTCGATACCGGCGAAGCCGTTGCACGCCAGCTGGAAAGACTACTGAAGCAAAATGGACATTTGAACCAGGAAAACCAGCCGGGCAGTCTGAGCGCCTATACGACAGGCCCACGCTCGGGTCTGAGCAATGCCTTGGGCAATCTGCTAAAGCTGCCAGATGCAAAAGAACTGGTACAGGCGCTGGCATTGGGCTGATTCGTTTGCATAACGATTAGACAGCCAATATTTTATGACTTTAGTGCAATTTCCATTTGCCAGATGCGCAAAAACCTCGTATAATTCTTTGCTTTCCTGATGCAAAACAGGAAAGAGAAGTTAGCAGCAAATCAGTGGTGGCCGTAGCTCAGTTGGTAGAGTCCAGGATTGTGATTCCTGTTGTCGTGGGTTCGAGCCCCATCGGTCACCCCACTAGATTTCAGCATAAGCTTCAAAACTAAACGCACTTTTTAGTGCGTTTTTTTATTGCCCGTTTGCTTTGTTTATATAAAAAAAGCGGCATTCTGAACAGAAAGCCGCCTTTTATTTTTAGCGATTTTTACCGGGCAATGGGATCGATATCAATTATCCCAATCATCGCTTCCACCGCCCCCGCCTCCATCATCCCAGGAACTATTGTCGGAAATACCGAAGTCGGTACCACCCATATCGTCATTGCGCGTCAGGTCAACGGGCCGGTCATTATTATTCAAATACTGGTCGGACAGGCCTGATCCATGTTCGCGCCTGTCACCGTCAGTGAAATGGTGCATCAGCGCTTCACCAGCCACCATGCCGGCACCGACTGCCGCGCCCGTCGCCAGGCCACCCATGATGCCAGAGCCGATGCCGCCGCCTGTCATGCCGGGCTGTGGATATGCTTGCGGGTAAGCCTGGGGATACGCATTTGGTGCATAGCCCTGCTGCACAGGATTGACCGTGCCGTAGCGGCCGCCTGAACCGGGACCATATAGTGCCGGCCTGCTATTCCTGCGAACGAAGAACACAATCAATGCCACCACACCGACGCCGAGGATGATCATGCCCCAGGGCATGCCGGAACCGCCCTGCTCATCAACATTCCCCTGGCGCATCGCGGGCGCAGCCGAGTTCAATTGCGATTGAGTACGCTGCTGCTGTGCATCTGCTTTACCGAGCAGGCTTTTTAACTCCTGCACTGCAGCTGGCTTGGCAAAGGGTAAGCCTGGCGCCAGCCGTTCAGCTGTCGCCAGTTCAGTTCCAGCCTGTGAAAAGCGACCCTGCTTTGCCGACAGTTCTGCTTCGACAAAATGTGCCTTGGCGCTATTAGGATGATCGCGCAATACTTTTTGCATCATTTCCTGCGCCTCGCCCAGCTTGCCTGCATCTGCCGCCTGATACACCTGATGCAGCGTCGGATCGTCCGCCGCCATGGCTGGCGCGGCCACACCTGCCACCATGGCGCAGGCGAGCAGCATTGCTGCTAAAGAAGGGAAAACGGTCTTTGTGGTCATGGCTACACTCCTTGAACTAAACCCTCCCTCCAGGCGGAGGCGAGATAGCTTGTATTTGCGTGCAGCGCAGGCAAATTCAAGGCGCGTGACGGTAAGCAACTTGTATCAAATTGATTCAGTACTTGCTGCGCCAGCAAGACAGGTGACCAGGCCCTGTCACAAAAATCCCAAAATCGCAGCTTTGATCACCCCTGCCGTCTTGTTGTTGGCACCCAGCTTGACCAGTGCATTATTGACGTGAAAATTGACGGTGCGTTCTGAAATGCACATGATATTGCCGACTTCTCCCGAAGTTTTTCCATCCGCACTCCAGCGCAATACTTCCACCTCCCTGGTGGTCAGCTGGGTCTCGGCTTCCGGTAAAAATTTGGGCACCAGCACGCGCGACAATGCCTCATGTGCAGTTTGTGCCAGCCAGGATTTTTGTAGCGCGCGATTGCGCAGCTCCTTGAAGGAAGCATAGCAGCGTGAACGCGCAAACGTCAGCATGCCAACGATGCCGCGGGCATCATGGCTGGATTGCGCCCAGCCGGCCTGCAGACCGTGGGCGCGCGCGTCTTCCCAGAATTTGGCACTGCCGGTGTGTTCTTCGCCAGACCAGATATATGGCGTGATCGAATGCATGTCATGCAAGGTGCTGTCAACCGAATGGTAATAATCATCGAGATAGTGCCGCTGCCACTGCTGGGGCTGACTGCTCAGCATGATGATGCGTGGCTGCGCCAGCGGTAAAGGCATGCGCATGCCGTAGGCGCAATAGTCGAAGCCCAGTTCGTCGGCAATCTGGGACAGGGCATTCAGAAAATCACCTTCGCTGTGGGTCTCTGTAAGCAACTGTATTTGTTCTTCTTG
>JAYSKH010000261.1:0-3384 GCA_043726505.1 Undibacterium sp.
GAGGTGATACTCGTGCTGCATCAATTTTTCTTCATCGCGCGGCAGCAAGGCGTAGGTGGTCAGCACCAGATCGAACTGTTCGATCTGGGCGAAATGTTCCAGGCGTTCTTTGCCTTGCAATAGCAGCACACGCAAGCCTGGCGCGAAACGGGCGGCTTCTTCCTGCCAGTTGCTCATCAGGCTGGTAGGCGCAATCACCAGCGCCGGATTGGTCAGGCGGCCTGCTTCTTTTTCAACAAGAATGTGCGCCAAGGTCTGGATGGTTTTGCCCAGACCCATATCGTCGGCCAGAATCCCGGCCAGTTCGTATTCACGCAGGAACTGCATCCAGGCCAGGCCGTCGCTTTGATAATCGCGCAATTTGGCCTTGAGTCCTTTCGGCGCCGGGACTTTTTCCACGCCGCCGAATTCGCTCATTTTTTTGCCGATTTCACGCAGCCGTTCGCCGCCCATCCAGCGTAACTGCGTGCCTTTGGCAAGATCCGCCAGACGTGCCGAATCCAGCGCAGGCAAACGGATGCTGTCGCCGATTTTGTCGTTGAAATACAGTTCACCCAGCGTATTGAGAATCGGCTTGATGCGACCCCATGGCAGGCCGACGCGCAAACCGTCAGGCAATACCGCCAGCAGCTGATCGGCATCGGCGTGTGCAGCCAGCGCTTTGGGATTAAATTCATGTGGTGCGCTACGGATTAATTGCACCAGTACCGGCAGCAGCGAAATGCGGGTCTGGTTGACGACGATGCCCAGCGCTAAGTCGAACCAGGCATTGCCGGTTTCTCTTGTCTGATCGTCGATTTCGGCATACCAGTCTTCGACTTGCGCCACATCGTAACGATAGTCTTTGGATTTTTCTACGCGCCAGCCTTGTTCGATCAATTGCGGCAGATTGTCGCTGGCGAAGCGCAGCCACTCGGCCTGGCTTGCCAGCTCCATCGCACCGACGATTTTTTTAAGCGGCGAGTCGATTTTTTCCGGCTGTGAAAATCCCAGGGTCGTGATCAATTGCACCGCCGTCGCTTCGGCCGCTTTGTCGCGCTGGATAATTTCTATGCCTTGCGCAGTCTGGCGCACCGCTTGCTGCATCGGATCAAGCGAAATCGATTGCCCGTCGTAATCAAATGCCAGTTGCGCATAATCGAGCCAATGCGTATCGCC
Organism: Undibacterium sp.; assembly: GCA_043726505.1. GTDB lineage: Bacteria > Pseudomonadota > Gammaproteobacteria > Burkholderiales > Burkholderiaceae_D > Undibacterium. The sequence continues at coordinate 1,159 of JAYSKH010000261.1, forward strand.
GCGTTTGCCGCTGGACGAATGACCACTCGCTACGCTACCGAGCAATAAAAACGGCCGCGCCTTGATATCGTCGCGCACCACCTGTTGCAAATGTTCCGGCATGGGCACGATCTGATGCAGACCGTGCGAGAGCAAGAGTTGCGAGACCGCAGTCTTGTCTTTGATATGCAGCAAAGGTGCCTGCGCAACCAAGGCTTGCAAGGTTTGCGCCGGGATCGGCACGGCGGTTCCGCTTTGCATCAGGAGCAGTTCGCCGCTGGATAAATTATCCAGAAACCAGGGCGGATCGGTGGGCAGGATGTAATCGATTTTGCAGCTGGCATCGGCTTTGACGTTGCCGATTTTTTCGTTCTTGGCTTCGTCGATGGATGGCGCAAATTGCCAGATCAGACGCAGGCTGGAACCTTCTTCAACCCACACCAGATTGGCTGCGCGTTTGGGCGTGGCTTGCAGCGGATAGACACGGCCAGCCGCAGCATCGGCCCATGAATTGGCCCACAATAATTTATTCTGTTCAAGCAGCAAGCTGAGCAGGTGCGCGCCGATGCGGCCCTTGGGTTCAGCCGCCGTACCGCCGTGCGACACCACGCCGCTACGCATCGCAACGAACAGGCGCACCATGTCTTCGTCTTCCGGTGCGACATAGGCCGGCATATTCGACAACAGAGTATATAACTCGCTGACCTGGGTGGCGGAAGCGACTTCGCCGTTGACGCGCAGCCGCGCCTTGCACAATGCCAACGCGACGTGCTTGCCGCCGTTGGCTGGCGCCAGCACGTAGATCAGGCGGTAAACCGTCTTGCTGGCATCGTCGCCGTTATCCTGAACCAGTTCCGGCTCACTGGGACGCGCTGCCGCTTCTACCCGCTGCAACCAGGCGGAAACTGCCTGCGGCATGGCGCCTTGGGATGACGGCTGCGCGACTTGGCTTGGTTTTTCACTTTGCTGCAAACGCGCCAGCAATACCGCCACGACATGTTTGCAGTTATAACCGACCGGACAAGTGCAGTCGCCCTCGAATTCAACCCCGCCGGGCTCGGCGAACAGGGCGATATGTTGCTCGTAGAGGCTGCTGGCACTGCCCTGGACGATGCCTTTAATGACATCTTTGTCTACCTTGATCTTGCGCACGCTGCCTTTGCGGGCATAGTCTGCGCCACGACCAAAGGCGTTGGGTTCAAAAAAAGCGACGACATCTTCATGTGTGAAATGCATGGGGCTCAATTTTCGATAGTGCGCCGAACAAATCGGCGGGCGCGGATATTATCCACGATAGTCGCTGCAAGTTGTTTTTCATTTGCATTTTTTTTCACATTATTGTGCGCAATAAATGCATGTATTTACAAATCATTCCAAATTTACAGGGCATTTTTAAATGGATGGAAGTCTCACCTTGCTTTCTGGCCATCAACGACCCACAAAATGCCGGCTAAAAATTTGCTCGCCCATGATATGGAACAAGGCGCTTGTCATGCGGTGTGCAGAAAATGAAGATGTCAGATAGCTGGGAAAATCTGCCCATTACTTTCTTGATAGCACCCAATCCGGCCAGGCGTTCACGAAAAAAATAGGCTTCGCGAAGTTCGTATTGATCTCCCTTCCGCTGGCACCGATAGCTGGAAACATGGCAACTTTATGTGGAGGTTTTATGAAACCAAATGCTGCTTACATTCATTCTCCTTACCGCTTTTTCTGGTCTTTTATCCTGCTGCTCATGCTATTTTCCTGCAACGGTGGTGGCGACTCTGTAAATACGACAGCAAATTTTTCGCTCGATCAAGGCAGTTTAAATGTTGTCGTGAGCGGCTTGCCGGCCAACCAGTCGCCATCCATTGTTGTGTCGGGGCCAAACCAATATTCCCAGGCGCTGAAAGCAACAGCAACGCTCTCAGGTCTGAGCACCGGCATCTACACCATCGCCGCCAGCAAAGTATTTAACGGCACAGTCGCTTACGGACCGCAACCGGCAAGCCAGACGATCGCCATTACTGCAGCAGCAACGGCGACTGCCAACATTACCTATGCCCAGCAAGAAACCGTCGCCCTTGCCTTGCAGCCGGTGGCAACAGGATTGGCGCTGCCGGTCTATCTCACTGCGCCTGCCGGCGATACACGCCTCTTCATCGTCGAGCGCGCCGGGCCCATTCGCATCGTTCAAAATGGCACGGTATTGCCGACTGCGTTTCTCGATATTCATGATCGCACGACGAATGAGGGAGAACGGGG
>JAYSKH010000262.1:0-6719 GCA_043726505.1 Undibacterium sp.
GCAGCAAGCCGGTCGCAAACGGATCCAGCGTGCCGGTATGGCCAGCTTTCTGCGCATTGAACAGGCGTTTAGCTTTGATCAGCGCGTCATTGCTGGAAAAACCTACCGGCTTATCCAGCAGCAATACGCCGTGTACAGGAACACGTGTTCTTTTTTTAACCGGAGTTGTCATTTGAATTTACATGCGGCAGACACGAACATCCGCCGGTGAATCAGTCTTCTTCGGCGTCTTTGGCACGCGTCGCATTGGCTTCATCAATGAGCCTGGACATGGCGATACCGCGCATTGTCGACGTATCGTGGATGAAATGCAGCTGAGGAAGAGTATGGATGTGCAGGCGCAAACCCAGTTGCGCACGCAGGAAACCTGCTGCTTTGAGCAATGCTTCCACGGTATTCTTGATTGCTTCAGCATCGTCGGTCAGCGTCGTGAAATATACTTTCGCGTGCGCATAATCCGGCGTCAGCTGGACTTCGGTCAGCGTAATCATGCCGACGCGGGGATCCTTCAGTTCGGACCAGATAATTTCCGCCAGATCGCGCTGAATCTGGTCTGCTACGCGCAGACCGCGACCGGGGATGTTTTTACTATGTTTTGCCATAAACTTTCATCACACACTATAAAAACCGGCTCCCGGCATGTGCCGGGAGCCTGGCGCATTACAGCGTACGCGCTACCTCTTGTACTTCAAATATTTCCAACTGATCACCAACCTCGATATCGTTGTAACCTTTCAGGGACAGGCCGCACTCGATACCGGCACGCACTTCTTTTGCATCGTCCTTGAAACGCTTCAGCGAATCCAGCTCGCCGGTCCAGGCCACTACGTTGTTGCGTAGCAGACGAACTGACGAACCGCGCTTGACCAGACCTTCGGTGACCAGGCAACCGGCAATCGCGCCGACTTTGCTGACCAGGAAAACCTGGCGCACTTCGACCATACCCAGAATGTGCTCGCGCTTCTCTGGCGTCAACATACCGGACAACGCTGCCTTGATCTCGTCTACCGCATCGTAAATGATGTTGTAGTAACGGATATCAACGCCGTTGGACTCCGCCAGCTTGCGGGCTGACGCATCGGCACGGGCGTTGAAGCCAATGATGACCGCTTTGGAAGCAACCGCCAGATTGACGTCGGATTCGGAAATGCCGCCGACTGCTGCGTGGACAACCTGTACGCGCACTTCGTTGGTGGACAACTTCTGCAAGGACTGCACCAAAGCTTCCTGCGAACCCTGTACGTCGGTCTTGACGATGATAGGCAGGTTCTTCAACTCGCCTTCGCCCATCTGTTCGAACATGTTTTCCAGCTTGGCGGCTTGCTGCCTTGCCAGTTTCACGTCGCGGAACTTACCTTGACGGAACAGTGCAATCTCACGTGCCTTGCGCTCGTCGGTCATGACCATCACTTCTTCACCGGCCGATGGAACATCGGTCAGGCCCTGAATTTCTACAGGGATGGATGGACCGGCTTCAGTGATATTGGCGCCAACTTCATCCAGCATCGCGCGAACACGGCCATACGAAGAGCCTGCCAATACTACGTCGCCACGCTTCAAGGTGCCGGACTGAACCAGGATCGTTGCAACTGCGCCGCGACCTTTATCCAGACGCGCTTCCACGACGAGACCTTTGGCCGGTGCATCTTTTGGTGCTTTCAGTTCCAGCACTTCAGCTTGCAGCAATACCTGTTCCAGCAAGGCATCGATGCCCTCGCCTGTTTTTGCCGATACCGACACAAACGGGGAATCGCCGCCGTATTCTTCCGGCACAACGCTTTCCGCAACCAGTTCCTGCTTGACGCGGTCCAGGTTGGCGCCCGGCTTATCGATCTTGTTGATCGCAACCACCAGAGGCACGCCTGCTGCTTTCGCATGGGCAATCGCTTCCTTGGTTTGCGGCATCACGCCATCATCGGCGGCCACGACCAGAATAACGATATCGGTCGCTTTCGCGCCGCGGGCACGCATCGCCGTAAAGGCTTCATGGCCTGGCGTATCCAGGAAAGTAATCATGCCGCGCGGTGTTTCCACGTGGTACGCACCGATGTGCTGGGTAATACCACCGGCTTCGCCGGAGGCAACCTTGGCACGGCGGATGTAATCCAGCAGCGATGTCTTACCATGATCGACGTGACCCATCACCGTCACCACAGGGGCGCGCGGGAAGGATTCAAAGTCGGCATGCTCAGTACCATCGGCCAGCATTGCTTCCGGATCGTCCAGTTTGGCGGCAAACGCCTTGTGGCCCATTTCCTCGACCAGGATCAATGCAGTTTCCTGATCCAGCACCTGGTTGATCGTGACCATCTGGCCCAGTTTCATCAATTGCTTGATAACCTCGGAGGCCTTGACGGACATCTTATGCGCCAGCTCAGCAACAGTAATCGTTTCAGGAACGTAGACGTCCTTGACGATTGCTTCTACCGGAGCCTGGAAGTTGGATTCACGGTCATCGTGGTGGCTATTGCGACGGCCACCCTTGCCGCTCTTCCAGCCGTCACGGCCGCCCGAAGAATCGCCGCGCGTCTTGATACCGCCGCTGCCGCGTTTTTTATCATCCTGCCATGTCGAAGACACGTTCGCCGATTTGATCGACTTCTTGTCGGCCACAACCGGTTTCTTCTCGTCAGCCTTGGCAACCGGCTTTTTGTCAGTCGGTTTCTTATCCGTAGGCTTATGCAAGGTGCCTTCAGCAACTTTCGGCGCTGCGACTGCTGCAACCGGTTCCGGTGCTTTGACCGGACGGCGCTGCGCGTTCATCATTTCCTTGATCTGCGCTACTTCGTCGGCCACTTTCTTACGGGCGACTTCGGTCGCGGCAGCACGCTCAGCGGCTTCCTTGGCATCCACGGCAGCTTTTTTCTTCGCTTCTTCTGCGGCTGCGCGTTTTTTGTCGTCTTCCGGCTGGGCCACCTTGACTTCAGCAGGCTTGGCTTCCACAGGCTTGGCGTCCGCAACAGGCTTGGCATCGGCCTTAACCGTATTGGCGGCGGCATCTGCACGCGCTTTTTCTTCTGCTTCTGCTTCAGCCTTGGCTTCTGCAGCGGCAGCCAGTTCGGCTTCACGCATGGCTTTGGCCTGCGCTTCTTTTTCCGCTTCCAGCTTGGCCAGATGCTCCTGCTTTTCAAGCAGTTCTGCTTCCTGACGCGCTACCAGCTCCGCTTCGCGGCGGATATCTTCTTCGCTAGGCGCGGCTTCAGCGTTTTCCGCTGTTGCCGGGCGCGCCAACTCTTCAGCAGTCGGCTCATCGCGCTTGACGAAAGTGCGTTTCTTGCGGACTTCTACCTGGATCGTGCGTGACTTGCCTGTGGCATCCGCCTGCTTGATCTCTGTTGTTTCTTTGCGTGTCAGCGTGATCTTTTTCTTTTCAGCATCCGCAGAAACACCGTGCGAACGACGCAAATGATCCAGCAGCCGATCTTTATCTTCCTTCGACAACGAATCGGACGTCGAGCTTTTACTGACGCCTGCGGCACGCAATTGCGTGAGCAGCAAATCCGCTGACATCTTCAGCTCGGTGGCAAATTGGGCTACATTGTTACTCGCCATTCAGTCCTCTTTTTCTATGTGCGCATTATGATGATGAAACTCGTTTTTACTACTTGGCTTCTACGAGTTTCCAAGCTTTGGCCAACAACGCCTTCGCCTGTTCATCATATTTAGCGTCGATGAGCTTCATCTCATCATCGGTCACATCTTCAAATGCATTTTTAATCAATTGGCGCGCACGATCAGCCGACAATGCCAAAATCGCTCCAAACTCGTCATATGCCAGGCCAGCGAACTGTTCCAGCGTCTTAATATCGGACAGGCCCAGTTTGCCGGCTGTTACACGGCTCATGCCTTCGAGGTTGATCAACGCGTCTTCCACGCCTTCCACGCCCTCTTCCGACGCAATGGCTTCCGTCAACAGCGCATCCCTTGCGCGGTTGCGCAGCTCGTTGACGGTGTCTTCGTCAAACGCGTCGATTTCCAGCATTTCGCTGATAGGCACATACGCAATTTCTTCCAGGCTGGAGAAACCCTCGTCCACCAGAATGTCTGCCACTTCCTGATCAACGTCCAGGCGTTCCATGAACAGCACGCGGATACCGGCAGTTTCCTGCGCGGCTTTGTTCGCGGACTCTTCAGCCGTCATGATGTTGATCTGCCAGCCGGTCAGCTCTGCAGCCAGGCGTACGTTCTGGCCGCTGCGGCCGATCGCAATCGCGAGGTTTTCTTCATCCACGACCACGTCCATGCCGTGCTTCTCTTCATCCACCATGATGGAAGAAACGTTGGCCGGCGCCAGCGCGCCAATGACGAATTGCGCAGGATCTTCCGACCACAGCACGATATCGACACGCTCGCCACCCAGCTCGCCTGTTACTGCCTGCACGCGTGAACCACGCATGCCGACACAGGTGCCGATAGGATCGATACGCTTGTCATCGGTGAACACGGCAATCTTTGCACGTACGCCAGGGTCACGGGCAGCCGATTTAATAATCAGCGAGCCTTGTTCGATCTCAGGCACTTCCAGCTCAAACAGCTTCATGATGAATTCAGGCGCTGTACGCGACAAAATCACCTGTGGGCCGCGAGCATTGCGGTCTATGCGCAAGATATACGCACGTACACGGTCGCCGACACGCAGATTTTCCTTAGGGATCATCTGGTCACGCGGCAAGCGGGCTTCAATCTTGCCGGATTCGACAACAGCTTCGCCACGCTCCATGCGCTTGATGGTACCTGTCACCAGCGAGTCGCCGCGCTCCAGGAAATCCGCCAGAATCTGTTCACGTTCAGCATCACGAATGCGCTGCAGCACAACCTGTTTAGTATCTTGCGCAAAGCGGCGGCCGAAGTCGACAGATTCGATCGCTTCTTCGATGTATTCATCCACTTCGATATCGGGAATCTGCTCTACCGCTTCAAAGTGCAAAATTTCCTGGTCAGGCAATTGCAGGCCGGCATCGTCAGGTACTACGTGCCAACGGCGAAAAGATTCGAATTCGCCTGATTCGCGATCAATCGTTACACGAATATCAACTTCACCTTCGTAGCGCTTCTTGGTTGCCTGCGCCAACGCATGCTCCAGTGCACCAAAGACGATATCCTTATCGACGTTTTTTTCACGCGCCAGCACATCAACCAATAACAAAACTTCGCGACTCATGCTTTGCGACTCCTAAAATCCACTTGCGGCACCAAACGTGCCTTATCCACATCGGCGAGCGTAAACTCCAGCATTGCCGCCCCGTCTTTACCTTCAAATTCCAACTTCAGCGTATCGCCTTCAGGTTCATGCAATACGCCTTCAAATGTTTTGCGATTCGACGTTCCCGGCATAGGCAGGCGCAGCTTGACTGTGACCTTCTCACCGGTAAAACGCACAAAATCGCTGAGCTTCTTCAGCGGCCTGTCCAGGCCTGGAGAAGAAATCTCCAGTCGCTCGTAATTCACATTCTCTACCGTCAACACGTGAGACAACTGATGGCTGACCTTTGCACAGTCTTCGACTGTGACATTGCCCTTTTCAGCGTCTTCCGGCAAAAAGTCGATATACACCCTGAACAAGCCACGCTCGGCCTGCTCAAAGTCCACCAGATCGTATCCGGTACCGTTGACGGTTTTTTCTATTAATTCCAGCAACTGCAAAACTATTCTCCAAAAATGCCCATATCGTCATCAGGTCTCGGTCGGGCTTTACGGCTTGGCCGCATCACTCCGGAACACGCAGGCAACGTGCAAGAATCGCCGCGCCAAAAAAAAATGGGCAAAGCCCATCTTTTTAATGCAATGCCGCATAAACGACTATTGAACGCTTACGCATTCAATACGGGCAAAATCTGCTAACTACAAGATTATAAACGATTATTTACTGTGTCGCAATGACAAAAGTTCTGTATTGAGCCCTTGCTGCAAGGCTTTAAACAAAAATCGTGCCAAAGTAAGCAATATTTTCTTTTCATCAATCAAGGCATGACCGGCTTTAAACAAATCGGCACCGCCATTTGATTTCCTGAAAGTATTTTTTTACAATCCTGCCAACTTATTTACCGCGTGTACGCCGACGTTGCGCAATACCCTGGCCAATGGCCTGGCCGCTGCCGCGCACCGTTCCGCCGCCACGTCTCTGTCCCGCATCCGGGAAACCCAATGCGGTTTGCAAAGGGTCAGGCTGGCGAGGGCCGCGGCCTACCGGCTTTTTATTACCAAAGTCTTTATTTCCGTTGTCACGATTACCATTGTCGCGACTGCCGTTATCGCGATTACCAAAATCGCCGCCACTACGCGACGCAGGAGCGCCAAAAGGCTTGCTGTAAGGCTTGTCAAACGAGCGCGCAAACGGATCAGCCGGGCGCAGCGCCTTGTTGCCATCTGCCCTGAAATTGCCACCCTTACCCTTCGCTGCAGAGCCTGTCGCCTTGTCGCCGCCGGCTTTTTCCAGGCCGCTGATTTTCAGCAGGTCACGTACTGCAGCTTCTTCCATTTCTTCCCAGCGGCCGCGCTTCAGGCCAGATGGCAAGGTCATCGCACCGTAGCGGGTGCGTATCAGCCTCGACACGGTCAGACCGATAGCCTCAAACATACGGCGCACTTCGCGGTTGCGGCCTTCACCGATGATCACGCGGTACCATTTGTTGACGCCTTCGCCGCCGCCATCCATGATCTTGGAGAACTGCGCCAGACCATCATCCAGCTCCACGCCATTCAGCAGCTTCTGGCGCATA
>JAYSKH010000263.1:0-9828 GCA_043726505.1 Undibacterium sp.
AAGACTTTAAGGACTGGCAAAACGAATTCTTGCCAGTGCATGGATTCCGCCTAACCGAATCCACACTATCTGGAACAATCAGCGATGCGCTGGAAAAACTACTACCACGCACTGCGCCAATTTCTACGCGCTATCTGTTCTGGCCTTTGAACGAAGAGTGGACACTGTATTTCGACAATGCACGTCTGGGAACAGATGCTTCTCCGCCATCCGTACTCGCTTCGCGGTTGCATACCGATGCGATGAGAATCTCAATGGCGGACGAGCTAGTTGAATCGGTTACCGGTAAGCCGTCGCAGTACGGCTCTACAATCTTTGAATATTACGAAGACGCCGTGGCTCTAAGATATGTCTTTGCTGTAAACGACGGTGGCAAGTGGCGATTTGGGCAAGGTGGAACGCCATTTCATTTCGAGAAAAACGAAATGTACAAATCGTGCTTTGCGCGTAAACGCTTGACTGCATCAGTTTTATTGCAATATTTGAGTGAATTGAACGCAAGTCTTGACGGCAGCAGGGAATCGCCTTTTGAACACGGGCCTGGCGTATTGCTTGTCAAATCAGGAAAAATGCCGCGAGACTATCAGGAGTTTCATGAATAGGCGTGCGTAGTTGAACGTTGGCTCTGAGAGCATAGGGAACGTGGTTGAACTGGCACTTCATGGGCTAAAACTAGGACCATGATCGACACCAGCAATATTAATAGAGTGCGGTGCGCGTAGATGTTGGGCTGATAAAGCTTTAGCCCAACCTACCCTACTAAGCCGGATATCATCACATCGGGGCGACCGTTTTTGCTAATCCGCCGCTGAAGATAAATAGCATATAGAGCGCAAAAAATATCACGCTCGCGACTGTGCTATATCGCTTCAGTTTTTTGTCGCCTTCCTGAGACCTCTTCAGATCTGCAGGATCTTTCGTTTTTCCAGTCTTCCAGTGTTTAAAAGCCAGAAACAGATTGAAGGCGACCAACAGCGGAAAGGCAATCAGCAACATCATTTTCAGCATCCAGCTTCTCCTGTTGATTATTCATCGAGGTTTTGCAAACGGATGCAAATAGTAGCGTAAACAGGAACGCGTTCCTCAATTCCCCGACACCACCTTAAGCCCAATCACCCCCGCCAGAATCAACGCGATGCACAAGATCCGCATCGGTGCAGCGGAATCACCCAATACAACGATGCCGAGGATGGCGGTGCCTGCTGCGCCTATGCCTGTCCATACTGCATAGGCGGTGCCTACCGGTAGTGTGCGCAATGACGTGGACAGCAGGAAGACGCTGGATACGCCGGTGGCGATTGTCAGCAAGGCGGGGGTGAGCCGGGTGAAGCCTGCAGACCATTTCATGCAGAAGGCGAAGGCGATTTCCAATACGCCGGCGATGCTTAAGAATATCCAGGCCATCAGTGACAGCTCCTTTTTGTTTGGTCGCCGGGCGTTACCACCGGGCGGTGTTTGGTAAAAATGTTGGGGCGGGTATATCAATACCGGCCCTCGTTTCAGTTGCGGGTGCTGCGCGTGCTTGCCCACACGCAGCGCCCGCCCCTGTCTGCAACTAGTCTGAATCTAGTTTTGCATCAGGCCTGGCTGGCCGCAGCGGGTGGCACACGGAAGGTGACGCCTAAGCGGTTGAAGGCGTTCATCAGGCCGATGGCGTAGGTCAGGTCTGCCAGTTCCTTGTCGCTGAACTCTGCGGCGGCGGCTTCATAGACAGTGTCTGCAACGCCATTGCCAGCGATGTTGGTGACGGCTTCTGCCAGGGCCAGCGCGGTGCGTTCGCGGGGGCTGAATACGGCGCCGGCTTCCTGCCATGCCTGCACCAGCACGAGCTTGTCTACGCTGATGCCGGATTTGATGAGGTCACGCGAGTGCATGTCGATGCAGAAGGCGCAGCCGTTGATTTGTGACACGCGCAGGTAGACGATGTCCACCAGTTCTTTGGCGAGTCCGCATTTTTGCAGATACATATACACGCCGCCGAATGCCTTGTAACCGTCTGGGGAAGCTTTGGCGTAGTCGATGCGATTGCTCATGATGAAGTCCTTGTAGAGTTGAATGAAGAGACTCTATGGTGCTGCATCTTGGCCTAGCCGGTAAGATCCATGAATGATGTCTAGTTGTAGACCATGATTCGGACCATGATTCAGACAATGATTCGGCCCATGCTTCTTGGAGTTTTGCCTGCTTATCTGCTGGTGCCCTTACCCGCCGCCCTGCCCGCTCAGATCAGATCAGCTTCAGGATGCGTTCGCCGAATTTTTCGGCGGTGCGCTGGGAATCGATGTTGGTAAAGTTGAGCAGCACGGCAGAGGCGCTGCCGCCGTCTATGGCCCAGTCTGTCAGCGCTTCTCCGTACAGGCCGTCTTTACGCATGCGCGCCACCAGCCTGCGGTCTGATTGCGTGCCTTGCAGCCGCAGGATAAGGTGCATGCCGCCGGGCAGCGGGTCTATGCGCACGTGCTTTGCCAGCACGCTCTCCAGGCCGGCGGTTGTGGCGTCCCGGCGTTCTGCATAGAGTTTGCGCATGCGCTGGATGTGGCGAGCAAAGTGGCCTTCTTTGATGAAGGCGGTGACGATGGCTTGCGTGAGCGCGGGGCTGCCGGCGGCAAAGACCTGGCTGACCTGTTCAAAGCGTTGCACCTGGTCTTGCGGCACCACCAGGTAAGCGAGACGAATGCCGGGAAACAGCACCTTGCTGAAGGTACCGGCATACAGCACGCGGCCATCACGGTCCAGGCTCTTTAGCGCGGGCAGCGGGCGGCTGACGTAGCGGTATTCCCCATCGTAATCATCCTCGATAATCCATGCCTTGTTGCGCGCTGCCCAGTCCAGCAACTGCTGCCGGCGCGGCAAAGACAGCGATACGCACAGCGGGCTCTGGTGCGCGGGGGTCACCACTGCTGCGCGCGCCTTGGGCGCTGCTTTGATGCCTGCGGCAACGACCATGCCCTCGCCGTCTACCGGCACCGGTACGGCGGCCATCTGCAGGTGCGCTAATAGTTCGCGTGTGGGCGGGTAGCCGGGGTCTTCCAGCCACACTTTGTCTCCAGCCTTCAGCAGCGCATGGCTTATCAGTTCCACCGTATGCCGGTAGCCTGCCGTAATAAACACCTGCGACGGCGCGCAACTGATGCCGCGCGATACTTGCAGATAGGCGGCGATTTCAGCACGCAAATCCGGCAGGCCATACACAGACGGGTGCGCCATGTCTGCAGGCTGCATGGCCCGCACACAGCGCGCGCCCAGCCGCGCCCAGATCTTGCGGGGGAACTCATCCAGCGCAGGCAAACCCATCTGGAAAGGCAAAATGGAATCGGGCCTAAAACTGGTGGCGGGCGCACTGTCCGGCGCAGGCGCTGCGCTGGCTACCGGCGCGCGCAGGCCCGGTGTGACGATGGTGCCCGCCTGGCCGCGTGCCTGGATATAGCCTTCCGCAGCCAGCAGTGAATAAGCGGTGTCGATAGTGCCCCTGGCCAGGCCCAGCTCCTTGGTCAGCGCGCGTGCAGAAGGAATGCGGTCGCCCGGCTTTAACAGGCCACTATTGATGGCGCTGCGAAAGCGTTCATAAATCTGGCGATAAAAAGGGTCTGCCGCCGTGGGGTCCAGCGGCGACATGGGGTCGGTTTGCCTGGCGCTCATGGTCTAGTCAGCCTAGTGGTACGTGATGAAAGTGATTGTACCATCATGATTCCAGCGGATGCCCGGTGCAGAAAAGCATCGGGCTTGCCAGATGTTTTCTGCTACCTATCAGGCCTTGGCCGCCGCCAAAATCACCTCCGCAACCGCTTTCGGCTGCGACAGCATGGGCACGTGGCTGGTGGACAGCACGGTGGTTATAGCATTGATCTTTTTGGCGAAGGCTTGCTCCAGCGCCGGCTGTATCATGCGGTCTTTGGAGCACACGATGTAGTAGCTGGGCCGGGTTTTCCAGGCGGCCACGCTGACCGAATCGCCAAAGGCTTTGCCCCAGATGGGCGCTTGCGTGGCCGCCATGACACGGGCGGTGGCGGCGGGCAGATCAGACGCGTAGTTGGCCGCCATGGATTCTGCCGACATGTAGATGATGCCGCTGGCATCCGGCTTCAGCGAGGCAATGCCGGGGGTGACGGGATAATGCTCGCCCAACTGGCCAATGACTTCGCCTTCCGCCGGGGCAAAGGCCGCTACGTACACCAGCGCCTTAACCTTGTCATTGGCGCCGGCTTGCGTGATAACCGCGCCAGCCCATGAGTGGCCGACCAGAATCACGCGGCCGCTTTGCGCATCAATCACGCGCTGCGCGGCGGCGACGTCATCTGCCAGCGAGGTCAGCGGGTTTTGCACGGCAACGACCTTCAAGCCCTTGGCCTGCAGCAGCGGGATGACCTTTTCCCAGCTGGAGCCATCGGCAAAGGCGCCGTGCACCAGCACTACCGTGGTGTCTGTATTGGTATTTGCGCCTGCCGCGTGGGCAGGCAGGGACGCGGCGGCGGCGAGCATGGCGGACGCCAGCCATGCGGTGTTGATCAGTGTGCGGGACATATAAAACTCCATTGTTCATTACATATAAAAAAACGATCCTGCTGCACGCGCCGGGGGTACCGAGCTGTGCAACGGTGAATCAGCCAGATGAATCTGCTTGCAGAGCCGCGATTATGTTGTTTTGCAAAAAACCGTACAATATGGCGATACGCAATATTATTTTGCGTAATATGCAAAATAAGAATCCTCCCCTCTTCCACTCCACCACACACACGAGGCCACCGGTGATAGATGCACTGCACATGTTTGTCAGCGTGGTTGAGCTTGGCAACTTCTCGCGCGCGGCCAAGGCGCAAGACCTGGCCGTTTCTTCCGTCACGCGCAAGATAGACTGGCTGGAGGCGGAGCTGGGCGCGAGCCTGTTCAACCGCAGCAACCGGCTGCTGCACCTGACGGATGCGGGAGAAAAGTTTTTGCCGCGCGCACGCACTATTCTGGCGGAACTGGCAGAGGCCAGGGATGCCGTGTCCGAACTGTATGCAGAGCCGCGCGGCGTGCTCAGCGTGAGCGCGCCTGCCACCTTTGGGCGGCGGCACGTTGCCATGGCGGTGGGCAGCTTTTTACAGCGCTATCCGCTGCTGGAAGTGGATCTGCAGGTGAGCGACCGGATTGTTGACCTGGCGGCAGAGCGGGTAGATGTAGCAATCCGCATAGGCGTACTGCCGGACAGTGATCTGCAGGCCACCCGGCTGGCCCCGCAGCGCCGCGTGGCCTGCGCCAGCCCTGCCTACCTGGCTCGCTGCGGAATACCGGCCAAGCCGGAAGAGCTGCTGCAGCACAATTGCCTGACCATGCAAAGCGCCGCAGGCCGCATAGGCTGGTGGCGCTTTCACGGCGTCAACGGCAACAAGCCGCTGCCCATCAAAGGCAGCCTGCGCAGCGATGATTCTGATGCGCTGATGCAGGCCGCACTGGCTGGCCTGGGCATTGCGCACCTGGCCACCTGGCTGGTGAGCGACGACATCGCCGCCGGCCGCCTGCTGCCGCTGTTTACAGGTGAACTGCTGCACCCGCCGCTGACCGATTCCGCCATCCACGCGGTGCGTGTGCCGGGCCGCTCCCCCGCCAAGGCCAAACTCTTCATTGAGCACTTGCGTGCCTGCTTTGGCACCGATACAGATACGCCGTATTGGGAGCAGCCGTTTTTTACGGAAGGCGCGGCGGGAGCTTGAGCGCCACCCAACAGCGGCCCAACAGGATTTACATAAAACGGCTATAGTCTTTGTCGGGCAAGGTCAGCAGCTAACTATTGGGAAACCAAAGGGAAACGAATCATGGCAAAGATCAACACACACATCCTGACAGCCGCCGCAATGCTGGCCGCCGCCGCTCTGACAGGTTGCGCGCAAATGAAGCCGCCGACCACTCAATCTACTCAATCTGCTCAATCTACAGTGCAGCGCCTGTACGTCCTCTATTGCGGCGAAGCGCATATCCCGGATGTATCCCCCTGGTCGCCGGGCTTCAACGCTGGCAAGGCAGCCGTATTCAGCGACAACTGCTACCTGATCCAGCATGGCAAGGACTGGATGATGTGGGATACCGGCTATACGGATGCACTGGCAGACAAGCCCGACGGCATCCTCATCCGTAACTCGCGCGCCATGCGCACCCGCACGCTGGCGTCACAACTGGCGGAGATTGGCGTTGCACCGGCGCAGATCACCTACCTGGCCTTCTCCCATACGCATGCAGACCACACCGGCAACGGCAACCTGTTCACCGCCGCCACGCTGTATATCCAGCAACCGGAATACGACGCCGCCTTTGGCCCGGAACCGGCAAAGTATGGTTTTATGCCCGCCAGCTACGACAAGCTGCGCGCCAACCCTATTGTGAAGTTGCATGGCGATTTTGATGTGTTTGGCGATGGCTCGGTGACCATACTCTCCACACCCGGCCACACACCGGGGCACCAGTCGCTGCTGGTGCGCCTGCCCAAGACCGGTGCGGTGGTGCTCAGTGGCGACGTTGCGCATTTTGAAGAGAACTTCGTCAACCGCCGCGTGCCGGGCTTTAACTTTAACGCCCAGCAATCGCAAGAATCAATGGACAAGGTAGACCGCATCTTAAAAACCGAGCACGCGCAGTTATGGATCAACCATGACTCCAAGCAAAACGCCACCATTGCGCATGCGCCGCAGTTTATTGAATAGAAGCTTCAGGCGGCTCAGGCAGCTTAGACGATTCAGGCAGCCTTAAGGGCCAGCGCCACCGCGTCTGGCCCGGCAGGAAAGCGCAGCTGGGCCGATGTGCCACTCGTATCATTTGCAACCCGCCACACCACATCGGCCACATCCGCCGCGCTTGTGGTAGCGGCCGGGTTTGCGAAGGCGGCGAAGATAGACTGCGCAAAAGGCGCATACGCTTCCGGTATCAGCCCATCCATGCGTGAGCCGCTATTGGCCTGGAAGCTGGTGCTAGGGCCATAACCGGGCTCCACCAGCTTCACGCGCACATTAAAGGCTTCCAGTTCAAAAGCCAGCGACGCGGTAAAGCCCTCTATCGCCACCTTGCTGGCGGTGTACACGGCCACCATGGGCATGGGCGCCAGCGTTGCGCTGGAGGTGACGTTAATCACCATGCCGGCACGGCGCGCGCGGAACTGCGGCAGCACCGCCTGCGTCATGGCCATGGCGCCGAAGGTGTTGGTGTCAAACACTTCCCGCACGGTTGCCATCGGCGTTGCTTCAAACGCGCCAAACAGGCCGATGCCCGCGTTATTGACCAGCACATCAATGGGGCCGCTGGCTGCTATCACGGCAGCGATGCTGTCTGCACTGGTCACATCCAGCGGCAGCACGCGCATCCTTTCCGAGCGGGGCAAGACGTCTTCACGCGGTGTGCGCATGGTGGCGATCACGTTCCAGCCTTGCGCATGGAAGTAGCGCGCGGTCTCCAGGCCATAGCCGGAGGATGCACCAGTGATGAGTACGGTTTGCATAATAATTTCCTTTGAAAGTGAATGAAGGTTTTGGGCGGTAGCGCCGGTGATGAAAGGATAGTGGCGCGGGGCAGGATTAGCTATAATCGAAAGTCCACATTTCATTTGAAATCGTCCAATCATGAGCGATCCGCTATCTGAAGTCATTACACTGCTGCGGCCGCATTCCGTACTGTCCAAGGGCATCAGCGGTGCAGGCCGCTGGGGGGTGCGGTATTCCGATTTTGGCCAGCCCAGCTTTTGCGCGGTGCTGGAAGGTAGCTGCCTGCTGGCCGTGGATGACCACGACACCATCACGCTGGAAACCGGCGACTTCGTGCTGCTGCCGGCCACGCCCGGCTTTACGCTGTCTGGGTTTGAACCGGTGACGGCAGAATGTTTTGACCCAAAAGCCATGGCAGCGCAGAACAAGGAAGTGCGCCACGGCAGGCGCGGCGGCGTGCCGAATGTGCGCCTGCTGGGCGGCTACTTTGTTTTTGATTCACCCGATGCAGCGCTGATCGTCTCGCTACTGCCCGCGCTGATGCATGTGCGCGGCGCCAGGCGGCTGGCGACGCTGGTGCAACTCGTCAATGAAGAAGCCCGCGCGCAACAGGCCGGCCACGATCTGGTGCTGACGCGCCTGGTGGAAGTGCTGCTGATAGAAGCGCTGCGCTCCACATCCGAAGCAGACGCCTCCCCCGGCCTGCTGCGCGGCCTGGCAGACACACGGCTGGCAGCCGCCATGCGCCGCATGCACGATGCCCCTTCCCGCGCATGGACACTGGCCCAGCTCGCCAAGGCGGCGGCGCTATCGCGCTCCGCCTTCTGCGCGCGCTTTGCCCGCGAGGTAGGCCTGGCCCCGATGGAATACCTGCTCGCCTGGCGCATGGCCCTCGCCAAGAACCTGCTGCGCACGCAGGATCTGGGCATCACCGAAGTGGCAGAACGCGTAGGCTACAACTCCGCCAGCGCCTTCAGCACCGCATTCAGCCGTTATGTAGGCCAGCCGCCGCGCAGCTATGCGCGGGAGACTTAGCGCGGCCGTGCTCAATTTCCAAGCTGGCTTGCCCAAGCCAAGGCTAAGAATGTGAAGTAAACCCGTCACGCAAAATATTTCTCCGCACCATCTTATCTTTGCTAAAATGCATTGGTATTTATACAAAACATTGATCGATCATTGATCGATATAAAACGCTGCTTTCCTCTACCAAGGAGCTTCCGTATGCGGGCAATAACATCCCTCGCGCTTCTCTGCGCAGCGACCCTCTTTCATTCAGCCAGTACCTTCGCGGCATGCGGGCAGCAGTCTGTATGGCTTTCCTCTGGATGGGTAGACATCGAAAACTGGATCAACAACCCTGCAGAAATCCACCGCACCAAGCTGGTAAACGGATTTGAACTTGGCTTGCAGATAGAACCGGCACCGGCCGAAAAATACCGGGAGCTCTTCAAGCAGATGAAGGAAACCGAATTCGATGAGCTCGTAAAAATTACTGTATA
The DNA here is from genome assembly GCA_043726505.1 of Undibacterium sp. Lineage (GTDB taxonomy): Bacteria > Pseudomonadota > Gammaproteobacteria > Burkholderiales > Burkholderiaceae_D > Undibacterium. The sequence goes on from JAYSKH010000263.1 coordinate 8,948, forward strand.
CGACATGGGCGGCCAAGAACCAAAAATGATCGGCCGTACCTGGGGTGGGGCAAACTCAAAGCAGGGATATGGGCCGCGAGGGGCCGCACAAAAAATCCCGGAAATAGGCCTTGGTATATCACTATGGCTGCACAAAGCTGCTTGCATCCGAGCGCAAGATGTTGGTTAAGAAAGCTCGTTCCCCTATCCAGATGGCGAGACCATATTCATTAGTGCCATGGCCGCTTTTTCATATCACTGGGCGCCAGGTTCATGTTTGATATAAAAATGCAGCTAGCTTTTCTCATTGAATGCACTATTTCTCACGTCAGTTTATTTGAATTAAGTGACGGTCGTTTTCAGATTCTTGAATCCGGAAGAATTGGGCCATTCCTCTCTGGCCCCGGTTATCTGTTGGTAGAAAACGAACTGGCCAGTTTTCTGCAAGGGCTGCAATTGGAGCGATTAATCTACGAATCTGCCATTCTGTTTGAGAGGTCGACAGGCACAGAATATAGAACCCACACGCGGATTCGCGTGGGGCAATTTTTTAAGCCAGACCAAATTAATGATCTTGCTCTTTCTGGGCCAAGGTTGTTAACCATGGGTGATGAACATTATTTCGTGAGCGAATATCTGAAATTACTGCTTGAAGATAGCGACTTCAACTATCTTAGTTTTTCTGAAGGCTTGGGCCGGTTCGCAGGATAAGTCGCCTTATTGTAGGTTGTGCTGGCATCATCTGCCCAACGTTCGTCAATGATCAACAGATGTCGAATTAAAAATGTATCTCAAATTTTTGAGATGTGGGGCTGATGAGGCGCCAGCCCATACATGGACGCCTCCCTTTTGCAAGAACAGATCTTCAAGTGTTGATGTTGACATAGTCGATTGCAGCCATA
>JAYSKH010000264.1:0-8597 GCA_043726505.1 Undibacterium sp.
GCGATGCCGGCCACCAGCGAACCGAGCGCCGCCATTTTTTCGGTGCGCAGCAATTCCCTCTGCGCCCTTTGCAGATTTTCCAGCACGATGGTCAGTTCAGTATTGGCCACTTCCAGCGCCTGCGTGCGCTCGGATACGCGCCTTTCCAGGCTGGTATTGAGACTCAGGATTTCCTGCTCATTGTGGCGTTTTTCAGTGATGTCTTCCTGCACCAGGATCAGCAGCGATTCACTGCCCAACGAAATCATCTTGCCCGAAATTTCACACAGCAAGGACTTGTCTTGCACGCCACAACGCAACCATGCTTCATAGCCATGGACTTCATGTTCGCGCTCGGCGATTTTCAGCACGATCTCCTGGTCTTCCGGCTTGCGCCACAGCAGGTGCTGTGCGGATTTGTTGTTCAGTATCTCTTCGCGGGTCCAGCCAAACTGGCGCACCCACGCATCATTGACGTCGATAATCGCGAAATCGTTTTCCTTGCGGGCAACGGTCATTGCCACCGGCGATGAATGGAAAATGGCAGTGAATTTTTCTTCGGTGAAGCGCAGCGCCTGTTCAGCTTTCAGCCTGTCGTTCAGCTCCTGCTGCAAGGCGGCGTTGCGGATGTCGCGGTCAGAGATCAGGCCGCCTAATTCTTCACGCATGCGGTCCAGACCCTGCGCCAGGCTACCTATCTCATCCTGGCGATGCCATTGCAGTGCCTGGTCCAGCTGGCCGCGCGCCAACCGCGCCGTTGCCATCTGCAACTCATGCAAGGGGCGCACGATCCTGCGTTCAAACAGCAGCAGGATCAGTACAAAGGAAATAATCACCTGCGCCAGCAGCGCACCGGCCAGTTTTAAAAAATCGAAAAACAGGTCGCGCTCTATGCGCTCCGTCGTCAGCTCCACCGTGACCGTGCCGATGACTTTATTATCCAGAAAAATCTGCCGGTCTTCACGCAATACCTCGCCACCGCGCTGACCGCCTTTTTCGCTGTGCACGAAACGGTTCTTCGATTCGTCTTCCACCGTCACGCTGACTACTTCCGGATTGCGCATCACCGCCTGCACAAACTGGTTCGCCACTTCCTTATCCACGTTCCACACAGGCACCGCCATCGCGCGCGACAGCATATCCGCATATTGCGACATTGGCACCCGCACCCGCAGATCCACCTCGCGTTCGTAGCGGTCCTTGAGCAGGAAACGCCCCAGCACCAGGGCTGGCAGCATGATGCCGAGCCCCACACCGAGTATCAGAATTTGTCGAAGGGATAGCTTGCCCAAATGTCGTCCGATATCAAGAAACGTACAGCGTCAACATTATTGCGAAAATACCGGCCGACGGCACGATGGCAAAATGGCACAAACAAAATCAGCAGCACGTCACATCACACGCGGCTGCGTTTGTATTTCCACCTTTACTTGGATTGCCTGCGCCAAAGCTGGATATTGGTTTCTATCAGCTTGTTCATGACGTTCAGCCGGGTCAGCTTGTAGATGCCTTTTGCAATCCGTCCACGCATGTCGCCGTTATTGCATGCAGACTTGTGAGACATCGTCAGGTACAGGTTTTCGTTGGTGACTGCGGTCGGCGCAGTCTTGACGCCAGCGATATTTAATTTGGCGACATAGGCCAGGCCGGGGTCTTCTTCATAAATAAGGTAATCAGTGCGCGACAGGCTAAGCATCTTCAAAGCCTGCTCCAGGCTGGGCACCGTCGATATCTTCAGCGATTCTTTTGCATAGCGGTCGAACTCCTCGCCAAAACTGTTATTGATGACCGTCATGCCCTGCTTGCCGACCAGGTCGCTCCATTTACGGAAAGTGAGGCCGCTGTTATTTCTGGTCCAGATCACCGTCCGCGTTTCGCGGAACGCGGGATAAAAGTAATCCATATATTCCAGCCGCGGCACCGTCAGAAAAGCGCCGGTAATCAGATCGGCCCGGCCGAGCTTGACCTCTTCCTGCACACGCGCCCACGGCCCTGTATACCTGACTTCAATCGGCACGCCGATTTCCTTGGCCAGCATTTGCATCAGGTCAGCATTGGCGCCGATCAGCCGGTTTTCATTGTCGGGATCGCGCCACAGGTAGGGAGGATATTCAGGATTGCCGGTGGCGATCAGCAGTTTGCATACGGCGTCATCAGCAGCGACAGCCGCGCCGCAAGCCAGGCTAAAGGCCGTTGCCAGCAGGGTCAATAAAACGAGGCGGTAGGCGTTTACGAGTCGCAGATAGGCGTGGGGACGAATTAAATGCACAGCAAACCTACTCCCGTATCGTTGGAATTTTGATCTTTAGTGTAGTGACAGCGGCATCTATTTGCAAGAATATAGTGGTGCTATGGAAACACAATCGCCGACTATAAGCGTCTATCGGCGCAAAAGCGTGCATTTGTTTCTTACGTGACGCACCTGGCGGCAAGTGCCATTAATAAATAGGCATCGAAACAGATGCGCACAATGCACTAAACCATATGCATTGATCGCAGCATCAATAATGCGCGCTGTCGTTGCCCCATTTAGCAGGAGATAGGCGCATGGCAGTGTAGGAAACCGCGCATGCCATTAGCAAGATGGCTGAAGACGGATAGCGCCAACGCCTGTCCGGCCTGCCCGTCTCCCCGTAACGCTTTAGCTGCGGCAGCCCGCAGGCTGCAAACCCTCAGCGCCTGATAATGCTGTTACCAGAATTGCGGACGCGGTCGCCGGACTGCAGTCCGGGATCATGATCGAAGTTGAAGCTGGCTTTATTGCCGTCCTCATACTGCACTGTCACGGCCCAGACCTTAGATGACTTTACCTTTTGTTCTACCTTGCGGCCCGCATAGGCGCCGCCGGCAGCACCGGCAATGGTTGCCAGGTCTCGGCCCGTGCCGCCACCGACCTGGTGGCCGAGCACCGCACCGGCAACACCACCCGCGATCAGGCCCAGCGGGCTGCCTTCGCCGTCTTTCTCGCTGACGTTGACGGCAATGACCTTGCCGCAATCGCGGCAGATGCCGGCGGGTTCGTTCTGCCCAGGGCGATGCTGGTTTGAGTTCATTGCAGCGTTCATTGCAGCCTTGGCACCGGCTAGCGACTTGTCGTATTCGGTCTTCGCATCGCGCAGACACTGCATGCGGGCGCTGGAGCTGGATTCTTCCGAACACAGTTTTTTGTCGTCCGCATAGCGAATGGACGCACGCTTGCTCTCGGCGGCGTACTGCTGCTTGGGTGTCAGGTCTTGCGCATGGACAGGGGCCAGCGCAGCGAACAGCAACGAGACAATAAGGACGTGTGTTTTCATTTTAAGCCTCGAAGAAAGAAGGTAGACCATCACAGCGCGCCGCGAATATGCACAGCTCGATTTATATTTTAGTACAGGCTCGCATGACCCACGTGCAAATATTACAATTGCTTGTCATTTCGAACTGGGCTTTGGCATGGAACATGCTACACCGATATAGGCCAAGCAAAAAGCCAAGAATTCACGATAAACGCCCTGGAGACCTATGCGTACGCTGCACACCAAACTGGATACTGCCCCCGAGATTCACGATCAGCTGACCCTTCCTTTCCATCTGCGCGAAAAGAGCCGTTTCCGCGCCAGCCTCAGTTCCGGCGAAGATGTGGCTGTACTGACGGTGCGCGGCAGTGTGCTGCGCGATGGAGAACTGATTGCCAGCGAAGACGGCTTTGTCGTCCGTATCGTGGCCGCCGCTGAGCCCACTTACCGTGTCGTCTGCGCCAGCGCGCGCGAACTGCTGCGCTGCGCCTTCCATTTGGGCAACCGCCACACGCAGGCACAGGTCGGCGACGGCTTCCTGCGCATCCGCAAAGACAATGTGCTGAAAGAGATGCTGGAGGGCCTGGGTGCAACCGTTGCCGAGGAACTGGCAGCGTTTGAACCGGAAGCCGGCGCCTATGGCGGCGGCCACCACCACGGCGATGATGGCGGCCATCCGCATAATCCGCTGGCGCCGATACCGCTGCGCCAGAAAATACACCGTCCTTCCGATAAACAATAAAGTGCACACAATTAAGCACGCACAATAAAACAAACAATAACGCAAACGGAAAAACAAGAGCATGCTAGCCGCCGCTTCCCTGCTGCACCTGTTGCAGCTTTCCAGCCCTTCACTGCCGATAGGCGCGTACAGCTATTCACAGGGCCTGGAAACGGCCATAGAAAAAGGCGCAGTCCGCACCGAGGCCGCAGCACGCTTGTGGATTACTGACCAATTGCAGCATGTGGTCGCGCATTTTGAGGCACCCGTGTTATGGCGCCTGCTGCGTGCATTTGCCGCACGCGATCGCCAAGCGGTGCAAGACTGGACCGAACGCTTCACCGCCGCGCGCGACACCGCCGAATTCCGAGCCGAGACCATACAGATGGGCTACTCGCTAGGCAAGCTGGTGGCCGACCTTAATATCAGCGATGCTGGCTTGCTGGCCTGCCTGCAGCAGCTGCCTGAGATACCGCTACCCACCGCACTGGCCTGCGCTGCCGTCGCACTGGACGTACCAGCCGAAGCGGCGCTGCTGGGTATGTTGTTCTCATGGGCGGAGAACCAGGTGCTGGTCTGCGTGAAATCCGTGCCATTGGGCCAGGTGGCGGGCCAACGCCTGCTGCTGAGCCTGCGGCCGGAACTGGAAGCCGCCGCCGTCATCGCGCAAACCCTGGCCGACGATGAGTTATCCAACTGGTCACCCGGCCTGTCGCTGCTGTCCATGCAGCATGAAGTCCAATACAGCCGGCTGTACCGGTCCTGACATACCCAATAAATACCTCAATAAAATACGAGAGAAAAAAATGACGACAACATCCAATCCATTACGCGTAGGCATAGGCGGCCCGGTAGGCTCCGGCAAGACGGCATTGTGCGAAATGCTGTGCAAGCAGATGCGCGACCATTACGACATGGCTGTCATCACCAACGACATCTATACCAAGGAAGACATGGAAATCCTGCTGCGCGCCGACGCGCTGCCGGCGGAACGCCTGATGGGCGTGGAAACCGGCGGCTGCCCGCACACTGCGATACGAGAAGACGCATCAATCAACCTGGAAGCGATTTCGCGCATGTGCGCCGACTTCCCCAACCTGGACCTGATCCTCGTTGAATCCGGCGGTGACAACCTGGCTGCCACGTTCAGCCCAGAACTGTCAGACCTGACGATCTATGTCATCGACGTGGCGGGAGGTGAAAAAATCCCGCGCAAAGGCGGCCCTGGCATTACCCGTTCCGACCTGCTGATCATCAACAAGACCGACCTTGCACCCTACGTTGGCGCCAATTTGGACATCATGGCGCAGGACGCGAAGCGCATGCGCGGCGACCGTCCCTTTGTGTTCACCAATCTGAAAAACGGCGACGGCGTTGCCACGATCATCGAGTTTATTCGCAGCGAAGGCCTGCTCGGCTTAAAACAATAAGCTGTAGCCATAGGCCGCGCCAATTACAGCCGCATTCTTAGCCGCACAATCTGCCTCAACAGATTGCGCAGCAAGAAACGGAGCGCTCTTTCAGTTTCCGATTGATATTGTGCTGGCAGAGGGAAGCAAGCCGCTTCTTCTCTTCCACCACTTTATCAAGGAAATCATCATGTCAAAAGAAGACGACAACAAAGCTACCGTAGGCCGCTGGTTCACTGAGTTCTGGGGTTCCACTTACAACTCCGCCGTTGTCGACGACCTCGCCGCACCCGATATGCTGCTGCAGTATTCGCTGCATGAACCGCGCCGCGGCCGTGCAGATATCAAGGCATTCATGGCCGACTTCCGCGCTGCGTTTCCGGATCTGGCTTTTGCCGGCGCAGCCGAACTGATTGCTGAAGGCGACTATGTGGTGGGCCGATGGATAGGCGGCGGCACCCATACCGGACCGGCATTCAGCGACTTTCTCATCGGTGCGCTGCCGGCAGCAACTGGCCGCACGATGCGCTTCACCGGCACCACCGTGCTGCGCCTGAAGGACGGCAAGATTGTTGAGGAGCTGGGGCTGGATGATGGCGTTACAGCGTTACAGCAACTGGGATTGATTAGCGCCGTCTGATAGCGTATCCCTCGCCCCAGGCCATACCTCGGCCTGGGGCCGGTAATCCCTTCTTTTCCCGGCAGCGTGCCACCGCTGCTGCGTGCCTTCGGCAATCTCCCGCCTTTTACTCTTTCCTTAATACCTTTCATTTGCGGCAATCCGGCAGCAGCCTGCGTCCATTTCCTTTTATGAAGCTATTTTTTCAAAATCAGCTTGACTTCCGGCGTTTAAGATATATCATTGAAAACATTTAAAGATATATCTTTAATCGTATCTTTAAGTTAGTCTTCAAATATATCGAAACGACGCGAGTAAGGAAATCATGAGAAATTCACATCACCACCATCATAGCCAACATCACCAGCATCATCACGAAGGCCACGGCCACCATCATGATGATCACCAAGGTCATTATCACTTTGCCGGGCGGCACGACCCTTTCAGCGACGATACCGGCGGGGACCGCATGCGCGGCGGCGGCCACGGGCATGGCCGCGGAAGGGGCGACCGCGCAGAACGCGTATTTGGCCGGGGCGACCTGCCATTGATCGTGCTGGCGCTGATAGAAATTGCGCCGCGCCACGGTTATGAAATCATCAAGGCCATAGAAGAGCGCTGCGGCGGTGCTTACGCACCCAGCCCGGGCGCCATCTACCCTACCTTGACGCTGCTGGAAGAGCAGGACCTGGTCAACTCGGAAGAAAGCGCAGCCACCGGCGGCAAAAAGCGTTACTCCATCACCGATACCGGACGCACCTACCTGGCCGACAACAAAGCCCAGGTAGACGGCGTACTGGCAAGGCTGGATCTGCTGGCACGGGTACAGGCCAAGCAGTCGTTGCCGGAACGCGTAATGCAGGCCATGCACACGGTGAAACACGCGCTGCTGCTGCGCAAGGGAAGCTGGACTACGGCGGAAGCTGAACGGGTCTCCGCCATTCTGGAGCAGGCAGCACACGACATCGTCGATGAAGTCTGAAGCGCCGTATAACGATCACTGAAGGATCAATACATGACAGACACCACCACATCGAAACACCGCGCAGAACGCGTGCGCCATCCTTTGAAAATGCGCGTGCTGACCGTACTGCGCACTGAATTGCTGACATCGCACATGCTGCGCGTCACGCTCACCGGCAGCGATCTGGACGGCTTTGTTTCAGCCGCGCATGACGATCACGTCAAGCTGTTCTTCCCGCCTGCGGGTTCCGACCAGCCTATCCTGCCGGTGCTGGGCCAGCAAGGCGTGGCAAGCGACGACAACGCGGCCAAACCTATTGCCCGTAACTACACGCCGCGCCGTTATGACCCGGTCAGCCAGCAGCTGGACATTGACTTCATGCTGCATGGAGACGGCCCCGCTGCAGGCTGGGCGGCACGCGCCAAACCCGGCATGAGCCTGGGTGTGGGCGGCCCGCGCGGCTCAATGATTGTACCGGCGGATTATGACTGGTACTTGCTGGCAGGCGACCAGACGGCGCTGCCGGCCATCGCGCGCAGGCTGGAAGAACTGCCTGCACAAACCAAAGCGATTGCCGTTATTGCGATAGCCGACGCCAGCGAAAAAATGGCGCTGCAGAGTGCCGCACAGACAGAAATCATCTGGCTGGACCAGAGCAAGGGCGAAACGACAGCGCTATTCCTGTCGGCGCTGGGCGATTTACAGTTTCCACCGGGTGACGGCTATGCATGGGTTGCAGCGGAACTGGGCACCGTGCTTGCAGTGCGCGACTATCTGATTCAGCAACGCGGCCTGGATAAGAGCCAGGTGCACGCAGCCAGCTACTGGAGAAACGGAGCCAGTGAACACCACCAGACGCACGATGACGAATAAAGCTGGTCAATGAAAGCCGTGAATAAACTCAGTAAATAAAGCCGGTGAATAAAAAAGGGTTTGCTACTAACAGCAAACCCTCTTCTTTATTTCAGCTATCTGTGGCGGATTACAGCTTGGCCTTGATCAGCTTGCCCAGTTTTTCCACGCCTTCGTTGATCTTGGCGGGTGGCACAGTCACGAAACTCAGGCGCAGCGTATTGGTTTCTGCTTCATTCGCGTAGAACGGGCCGCCGGGAACGAAGGCCACATTCTGCTCAATTGCCGCTGCCAGCAACTGGTTGGCGTCAATGTGCTTGGGCAAAGTCACCCAGATGAACATGCCGCCTTCCGGACGGGTCCAGGTCACACCTTCCGGGAAGTATTTGCTCAAGGCTTCCAGCATTGCTGCGCACTGCTTGGAATACAGGTCGCGAATGGTCGGAATATGCTCATTGAGGAAACCGTCCTTGATGACTTCATGCACGACCATCTGCGTCAGCTGCGATGTGTGCAGATCGGTTGCCTGTTTAGCCTGTTCCAGCTTACGGATCAACGGCACAGGGCCAACGACATAACCGAGGCGTATGCCCGGCGTCAGCACTTTAGAGAACGAGCCCATGTAGATGACGCCGCCCGGGTTCATTGTCAGCATCTTCGGCAGCGGTTCACCGGTGTAGCACAGATCGCCGTAAGGATTGTCTTCCACCAGCGGCACACCCAGCCTGGCGCAGATATCGACCAGCTCATAACGGCGCTCTACCGACAGCGTGCGGCC
>JAYSKH010000265.1:0-79390 GCA_043726505.1 Undibacterium sp.
TACAGTATTTGCGCAGCGGCGCAACCTGCTCAATCCCGGCTTTTTGCGCATGCTGTCCGACATCATACGGTTCAACCGGCAGGCAACGGCGATTGCCGCGTTGACGCAGGATGCCGACATCCACCTGTCGCTGGGCCGCTTTCTGGAAAAGCATCAATACAGCGCCGAATTCCGTAACTGGTATCTGCTGCCGATGGCAGCCTGCATCTGGTCTTGCCCTGCGGACGACATGCTGGAGTTTCCGCTGTCTTCGTTTGTGCGTTTTTGCCACAACCACGGTCTGCTGCAGGTCAACAACCGGCCGCAATGGCGCACCGTCAAGGGTGGTGCCAGGAAATACGTGGACGAAATGCTGCTACAGATAACGCAAACCCATCTCCGTACGCCGGTACAGTCCGTCCGAGCCAGCTCGCGCAATACGGTACTGCTGCAGGCCAGCGGCGCTGAACAGGAATTCGACCATGTGGTGCTTGCCTCACACAGCGACCAGAACCTGAAACTGCTGGCCGATGCCACCGCCGATGAACGTGCCGTACTGTCCGGCATCACCTACCAGCCCAACCGCGCGGTACTGCATACCGATGCGCGTTTTCTGCCGCAAAACAAAAAGGCCTGGTCCGCCTGGAACTACCAGAGCGGCAGCAGCGCAGACCCGCGCGTCTGCGTGCACTACCTGATCAACCAGCTGCAGCCCTTGCCATTCACGACACCAGTCATCGTCAGCCTGAATCCGATAGAAGAGCCGGACCGGAACAAGCTGATTGCCGAATACGATTACGCACATCCGTTCTTCGACCAGGCTGCCATCGCCGCGCAAGCCTTGCTGCCGGCGATACAGGGCAAGCGCAATATCTGGTTCGCTGGCGCATGGACAGGCTACGGCTTCCATGAAGACGGTCTTAAATCAGGTTTGCTGGCTGCCGAAGGTATCGCGCAATCTGCACAGCGACAACAGCAAGCCAGGGCCGCCTGAACCGCTATGGACGCGCGCACCAATATCGACATGACCGCCGGTACGGCCGCTACAGCTGGAATTCAGCTGTGCACCGGCCAAGTCAGGCACAAGCGCCTGCGCCCGGCGCAGAATGCATTTACCTATGGCGTCTTCTTCCTGCGCATCCCGTTAAAGGCATCCGGAACGGCACGGCTCCCGGGCCGCTTCTTCTCGCGCAACCGCTTCAACCTGCTGTCCTTTCACGACAAGGACCACGGCGATGGCAAACAGATCCCGCTGGACTGGGTCAGCGGCATTCTGCAACAGCAGGGCATAGACGATGCGGATGGCGAGATCTGGCTGCAATGCTTTCCACGTGTGTTCGGTTATGTGTTCAACCCCGTGTCCTTCTGGTTTTGCCACCGCAGCGACGGAGCGCTGCGCGCAATTGTCGTCGAGGTCTGCAATACCTTTGGTGAAAAGCATGTGTACCTGCTGGAGACCGGCGCAGTGCTGGCCCAAGGACAGGAACTGACGGCGAAAAAGATTTTTCATGTATCACCGTTTTGCCCGCTGGAAGGCGGCTACCGCTTCCGTTTCATGCAATCGGAACGGCAAATCGGCGACCAGGTGCAGCAGCACCATGTCGCCAGCATTGACTACGACGACGCCTCCGGCCCGTTGCTGCTGACCAGCATATCCGGCATTGCCCGTCCTCTGGACGACCGCACTCTAGGCTGGGCCATGCTGCGTTTTCCACTGATGACGGTGGCAGTCATCGTTCGCATCCACACACAGGCGCTGCGCCTGTGGCTGAAGCGGATTCCCTTCATTTCCAAACCGGCACCACCCGCCAGCGACATTAGCAGATAAAGAGACAAAAAATGGCTACCAACTCAATTACCCTGAACAATGCCCGCCCGCACAGCCTGGATACCAGCGCCTTCCCGGCGGAAGCGCAATTCATCATCAGGCTGCTGCAAAAACTGGAACACGGCAGCCTGCAGATGCACTTCCCCGACGGCCAGATTGCCAGTTTCGGCGACGGCAAACCCAGTGTGACGCTGAACCTGCGCAACTGGCAGGTGTGCAATGCCATCCTCAAATCCGGCGACATCGGCTTTGCCGAAACCTATATCGACGGCCACTGGACGACCAGCAACCTGCCGGCGCTGATAGAGCTGATCTCGCATAACCGCAGGCACCTGGAAGAAATCATCTACGGCACCTGGTGGGGCAACCTGCTGTACCGCGCGCGGCATCTGCTGAACCGTAATTCTCGTACCGGCAGCAAGAAGAATATTCACGCCCATTACGACATCGGCAATGATTTCTACCGGCTATGGCTGGATCCGACAATGACCTATTCCAGCGCCTTGTTCTCGTCCGACCACGTAGGCAGCCTGCAGGATGGCCAGGTAAATAAATATCGCCGCATCCTGGACGAACTGCAAGCAGGCTTCGGCTCAAGGATATTGGAAATAGGCTGCGGCTGGGGCGGTTTTGCCGAGATTGCGGCAGGAGAAACCGGCGCCCATGTAACAGGACTGACGCTGTCCGGCGAGCAGCTGGAATTTGCGCAGCAACGCCTGAACCGCGCAGGTCTGCAACAGCATAGCCAGCTCAAATTGCAAGACTACCGCGACAGCGAAGGCGAGTACGACGCAATCGCGTCAATAGAAATGTTTGAAGCCGTCGGCGAAAAATACTGGCCCAGCTATTTCGACTGCATACACCGCAACCTGAAACAGAACGGCCGCGCCTGCATACAAACCATTGTCATCGACGATGCGCTGTTCGACCGCTACCGCAAGGGCACGGACTTTATCCAGCAGTATATTTTCCCGGGTGGCATGTTGCCTTCGATCGAAGTCTTCACGCAATACGCTGAAAAACATGGGCTGAAGGTAGTAGAGACCTTCAACTTCGGCATGGACTATGCACGTACCTTACTCGAATGGCGCACCGCGTTTGCAGAAAAACTGCAGGAAATCAGGGCACAGGGCTTTGATGAAAAATTCCTGCGCACCTGGGAATTCTATCTCGCTTACTGCGAAGCAGGATTCCGCGCAGGCAGCATCAACGTCACGCAATTTACGCTGGTCAAACCATGACCCTGGTGTTTGGCAGGCTGGCCCAGATGACGCAGATGGCGCTGTGTTGCCTGTGCCTGCTGGCGGCACACGCGTGGGCCGGAGAAGCCGGCGCCGAGCGGCCGGACATTCCCTCCTCTGTACAGGCCGAATTTTCACACGCGCGCCTGGCGGGCAGCGGCAGCTTCCGCTGGTTTGGCCTGAAGATTTATGATGCCAGCCTGTGGGTCACCGATGCGGGATATCGCGATGACTCGCCCGACAAGAACAAGTTTGCGCTGGAACTGCAATATGCGCGCGCGCTGGTCGGCGCAAAAATTGCGAAGGCCAGTTATGAAGAAATCGTCAGGCTGAAGCTGGGTAGCGAAGACAACCGGCAAAAATGGCTGGCCCAGATGAACCGCCTGTTTCCAGATGTACGTGAAGGCGACCGCATCACCGGCATCTATCTGCCCGGCCAGGGCGCGCGTTTTTACCTGAACGGCAAAGCACTGGGTGAAATAGCCGACGCGGAATTTGCACATGCGTTCTTCGCCATCTGGCTGGACAAGAACACCAGCGCGCAGGCGCTACGCAGCAAATTGCTGTCACAAGCTGCGCCGATTTCCCCTACCAGTTCACTCAAGCTCGCTTTCCCGGCTCCCGCAGCCATCACCGCAACGGCCTATGCCACTCGCGTGCGCACTCCATGAAAATGACATCTACAGCAACTTCAGCAACTTCAGCCGTGACAACGGAATTGATGAGCTATGACAAAGACCTGGACATGGTCGTGGATTTTTTTGAGACACTGACTCCGCAATCATGCCAGCAGTTGCAGCTGATCTACACCGGCGACGCCTTCTTCAAAGACCCTTTTAATGAAGTGCAAGGCCTGGATGCGATCAAGCCTATTTTCCTGCATATGTTTGAACAGGTGGACAACCCGCGTTTCAAGATCCATGCACGCGTGCTGCAGCAGAATGAAGCCTTCCTGACCTGGGATTTTCTGTTTGCGATGAAGCGCAGTCCCGGCACTGAGCAGCGCATACGCGGCGCCACCCATCTGCGTTTCAATGCCGTGGGCCGCGTCAACTACCATCGCGACTACTGGGATGCGGCCGAAGAGTTATATGAAAAAATCCCTTTATTGGGCGGGCTGATGCGGCTGCTGAAACGCCTTGCAAGGAAATAGCCAGCCTGCCGCCCACTGGCGGCAGGCTGACCGGGATATTTACCTGCGCATACGCCGTTTATCTTATAAATAATTTTCATACATTACAAAATCGTCATAAAGGTGTCATCTTCCTGTTGCGGTGCAATATCTAGACTTACGTTCATGCCAGTCAGTTGCAATACAGGCCGCCTTACCAGCTTATCGGCCAACGGCAAAACTGGATAGCTCAACCCACCCATTGGAGAATGAACATGAACGCGAAAAAATTAGTCTTATTGTTGGCGCTGGCAGCAGCAAGCTCGGTTGCCTTTTCCCAGGAAACGACAAGTGCTCAGAACGACGGCGGCAAAACCCGCCAGCAGGTATTGGACGAACTCACGCAAGCCCGCGCACAAGGCACGCTGTTTTCTTCCGATTACGACTGGCCCACCTTCCCCGCGCTGAAATCCACGACAACCCGTGCCGAAGTCATCGCCGAGGTTAAACAGGCGCGTCAGGACGGCAGTCTGCTTGCTGATGCTGATTACGACTACCCACGCATTGCCCCAATCGCGGCAGGCACAGGCAAGACACGCGCACAGGTAAAACAGGAAGTGGCGATGGCCCGCGCAGACGGCACGCTGTTTGTACCTGACTGGGATTACCCTGTCACCAGCCATGCGCAGCCAGGCAGCCAAGGTGCGGTTGCAGCCAGCAACAGCGGCGCTACCCGCAGCTAATAGACACGGGGCTTGTGCCGGCCCGCAACAATGGCCGGCATAAGTCTCCCATCTGCCATCGCGGCAACCCACGCTGACGCAGTTCTTGCAAATTGCGATAAGGAAATCATTTCCTACCGTCTATATAGAACAAGGAAGCTCATCAATATTGAGCAAAGCACAGTTTCTTTTTGATGACTACGCACTATAATCAAAAAGACCATCCTTGACAGCGCTGGGCTTCGCTAAGCAGCCCTATTTGCAGATATAGGCCACCATGTCTGAATCTCTCCACTCCCCGACCCAGTATATGCCGGCTGCCGGCGCCATTCCTTTGAAACTGGGTTTGCGAGAGCGCAGCAAGCTGGATAAACGCCGGCGCATCCGGCTGGCGGCTCGTGAGATGTTCCTGGAAAAAGGTTACGATGCCGCGACGACACGCGAGATTGCCGAGCGCGCCGACGTCGCGATCGGCACCTTGTTTGTCTACGCCAAGGACAAGCGGGATTTGCTGATGATGATCATTAATGATGATCTGGACCAGCTGACAGCACTCCCTGCGGCATTGGCGGAAGACAGCAGCCTGATAGACCAGTTGATGGATTTCTTTCACCGCCGCTATCAATACTGGCGCAGCGAGCCGCGACTGTCCCGCCCGGCCATTCAGGAAACCTTTGACTTTATCCCCCGTTCAGACACGCAGGGTCCCGAAACCGCCCGTTTTTATGCACGGCGTGTACATCTGGCGGACATGCTGTCTGCCATTATCCAGGCCAAGCAAACCTCCGGCAGGGTGTCCAGCGAACATTCGGCACAGGAGGTCGCCTCGCTGATCCTGATCATCTATATGATGGAAGTCAGGCGATGGGTCAACGAAGACGAAGTTCCCGATCTGGAAACCGGCCTCGCCCGTCTGCGCAAACTGGTATCTCTTGCCTTATCCGGCATACAGCCTGCCGACGGAGAAATGGGGGGCTGAAACCTTCTTCAGCACCCAGCACAACGACAATAGACCTGTCCGATTCTCTAGGAACAGACTTCAGCTTACATAGGCGGTACTACACCGCCCCTGCCTATGGCTGCGCGTGCAGCAACGGGCGAACCGTCAGCTGCCTTGGACATGAAGAAAATCGCATGCGCGCCGACTACCAGCAAGGAGTGGTCGGCTGGCGCCAGGCGCACGATCGGTGCGTTTTCCGGCACGAGGATCTTCTGTTCGCCATTTTTATACTTGACGGTGATCGTGCGGCCTTTGGCAATGACGACATCGCCGACAGTACCGTTGGTCATAGAGCTATCGCTGCCCAAGTCCCACTGATAGTGGCCTTCAGCGGGTTTCATGCCGGGCGGGAAAACTGTTACTTCCAGCGCTTTCAACGTACCGTCAGGCAGCGGAATGGCGGCAGTGCCGATGAAGCTGTCCGCTTTAATATCAGTAATGGCGGCATTGTCCACACTCAGGAAACCGACATCCGGCGCCAGTTTCAGCGTCATGTTTTTACCGCCGATATCGGTGACATCGACGCTGTCGCCGCTAATCTTGTTGATGGTGGCGCGTATGCGCGCAGGCGCTGCCTGGGCAATGGCGGACACGCTGGAAACCAGCGAAACGGAAACAACGGCAGCCGACAACAACTGTCGGACGGAAGGAATTGTATTCATAGCTAGGGCTTTCTGGGCAAGGTAACAGGCATAGGGAAGATCCGCCATCCGCGGCTAAACAAGGCAAGCAGCGCAAGTAGAACAGCGCCGCTGGTGGTGCCGGAGATTGTAGGGCATTCCCGGCTTTGCCGCCGGGCGCTGCGGAACCGGCTGTAGATACCGGCCCGCACGTTGCAGGTTCAACGATGCTTGAAAAAAGCGCCGGCTCCTGTCAGACAAGCGTATAAGCTAAACGGACAAAGCAAACGGATAAAGCAGTGGCGTCAGGCCTTGGGAGTGACGCGCCGTGGTGCCGCCGCTGGAGCCGCTTTCGTTTTGGATGCAGAGGCTTTGGCAGTGGCGGCCTGTTTGCCGCTGGTCTTGACCGGCGTTTTTTTCGTGGCAACAGCTACCTTTGCGTCCTGCTTGGAGGCTGTCTTTTCAACGCGTTTGGTGGTGGATTTAGGGGCAGTCTTCACTGCAGGCTTCGCTGCCGTTTTTTTGACCGCAGCCGCAGGCGTTTCATCTACCGGCCTGCTGCCAGTCAGTTCCCCCGCCATCGCATTGCTGACCGCCTGCTTGAACTGATCCTGCAGCAAGGTCCACCATGCAGCCGGGTTGACGAATTGCGACGCCGATGCGTCTTCCGGCGTTGCATACTGCGCGCTTTGTTCAGGCTTGCCATCTGCTGCTGGTTCAACCTCTTCGGCTTCTTCTTCAACCCTTTCTTCAGGCTCAGCTACCGCCTGCGTGGGTGCAGCGGATGAGGGCGGCATCGGCCATTCGGGGTTAACTGCTTTCGGTTGCGTATCGGCTGCAGCTGCAGCTGGCTCTGCAAAAGGAGAGGCAGCAGGCGTGTTCATCGCGTTGGAAAAACTTGCCCCCAGCGAATTCAACGTGGCGATGGTCGCGCGCTGTACTTCCAGCGCCTGTATGGTTCCGCGCAGCATGTTCATATTGACGTTGAGCCAGGACTCCACCGTCTTCAAATCCTTGATCTTCTTGTCCAGGTCATCTATGGATACCGTGGGTGCAATCATGCCGGGCACCTGCATGCCGCCCCACAATTTTTTGACAAATGACAGCGTGTCGCTCATGGCCGCCATGCCGGGCATTTCGCCTCCGGGGAATTGGGATGTCATCGTGCTCTCCTTGTCAAATACCTGGAACTCATTTCATCCATCGCAGCGGCTGCAAACGGATACGAATTTTTTATCGATCTTATTACGGCAGGGTACTCTGAATATGCACTTAAGGAAACTGCGGATTCCGCTTTTCCCTCAGCGAGGCGATGCCCTCGTGCACGTCGGGGCCGGCAAATCCCATGAATTCCAGTGCCAGCGAAGCGTCAAAACTGGGGCCGGCCATGCGCAGCCAGTTGTTTAGCGCGTATTTGGTCCAGCGTATTGCGGTTTGCGAGCCATTGGCCAGCCGCGTAGCGACCTCAAAGGCCTTGCTGCGCAGATCCGCATCGTCGCAGCATAGCGATACCAGGCCTATGCGCTCTGCTTCTTCGCCGCTAACGGTTTCACACAGCAGCAGATAGTACTTTGCCTTGGCCATGCCGCACAACAAGGGCCAGACAATCGCTGCATGGTCGCCGGCAGCCACGCCCAACCGTGTATGGCCGTCGATAATGCGCGCCGACTTTGCGGCAATGGAAATATCCGCCAGCAAACCAGCAACCAGGCCAGCACCGACGGCCGGCCCATGCATCGCGGAAACGATGGGCTTGCTGCAGTTGATGACGTTGTAGACCAGATCCTTGGCTTCTTTCCACACACGGGTGCGCACGGCAAAGTCGCTGGCCATGTCCTCTACCAGCGACAGGTCACCGCCAGCGGAAAAACCCCTGCCCTCGCCACGGATGACGGCTACCCGCACCTGAGGGTCTTCATCCACGGTGCGCCAGATATCGGCCAGTTCGCGGTGCAAGTGCTGGTCTGCGGTGGACAGCTTGCCGTTGGCCGATTGCGCAGCCCCCATGACAATCTCAAGTATGCCGCCGGGATGCAGCTCCAGTTGCAGCGACTGGTATTTGTCATACAGCGAAGGTGGCGCGACGGACATGATGAACTCCTGCTGAAAATAAATAGAGGGCGGATGCGGCAACCCTGCGCCTTTAGAGACGTTGCTGATACGGCTACTGCGGCCTCTGCATCTTGCATGAGCTCGGCAGGGCCGTCAATGCAGCATCGAAATAGCGCTCGGTCTTGAAGCCGTAACCACTGCCTTCATTATCAAAGCGCACACTGCCGCCATCGCGCTTTTGCATGACGGACACATACAGCGGCTGTATCAGCTGGTGGTCTGCCGCGCGCATGCTGGCGCGGTAAAAGCTGTTGCTGAACTGCGCGCCTTCCATTGCCCTGGAAACTGCTGCGGCTTCAGTGCTGCCGGCTTTTTCTATCGCTGCCGCCAGCATGTTAATCATCACATGCATGCGCATGTGCACGTAATCATCCTTGGGGTCCGGGTACCGTTGGCGGAAGCGGCTGTAGAACGCATCACTGTCGGCGCCGCCAGCATTCGGATGCCATTCAGCCACCGCCCTGACCCGCCCTATGCCCGCATTCCCTATTGCTGCCGGCGCACCCAGCGCATTGGCATAGAAGGTATAGAACTTGGTATTCATACCGGCATCCCTGGCTGCCTTGATCAGCAGCGTCAGATCATTACCCCAGTTGCCGGTGATGACGGTATCTGCGCCACTGGCCTTGATCTTGGCCGCATAAGGTGAAAAATCCTTGATCCTGCCTATCGGATGCAACTCATCGCCGACGATGGCAATGTCGGGCCGTTTTGCCGCCAGCATGCTGCGCGCCGATTTGGCAACCTGGCGGCCGAAGGTGTAATCCTGGCCTATTAGATACACGCGCTTGGCCTGGCTGTCATCCTTGATGACTTCGGTCAATGCATTCATGCGCATGTTGGCATCGGCATCAAAACGGAAATGCCAGAAGCTGCATCTGTCATTGGTCAGGCTGGGGTCGACCGCCGCGTAGTTCAGGAACAGTACGCGGTTGTCGGGCGCGCGCTGGTTGTGCTTGTTGATCGCCTCGACCAGCGCCAGCGCTACCGCCGAGCTGTTACCCTGTACGACAAACGGAATGTGCTGGTCGGTCACGCGCTGGAATTCAATCAACGACTCTTCCACGCCCTGCTTGTTGTCAAAGGTGGCAAGCGCCAGCGGATGTTTTCCATCCGGCAATTTTATGCCGCCGCGTGCATTGACGCCTTCTATGGCCAGTTGCAGATTGCGGACCACGGCCTGGCCCGCATTGGTGAATGAACCGGACAGCCCGTCTATCATTGCGATGCGGATAGGTGTAAGCGTAGTTGCCGGAGCGGAAGTTGTGGCCGCATTTGCTGCCGACGCCCCCGACAGCAATGCGGCGGACAGTATGACAATTGAGACGACAGTTGCTACTCTAAACATGGATTTGCCTGCTGAATGCCATAAAACAGCCATTTTACATGCCGCAGGAAAAGTAAAGGCAAGGGCGCACGCCGTCTGCCGCCTACAGCAAGTTACGCTTTACTGTCATCGCAGCGGTGTGCAAGAACGTTTACACTAGCATCATGACCAGTATCGCATTGCCAATGAACAAACAAACAGGCCGCCCCCCGCGGCGCTGGGCGTTGCCGCTCATCGCAACTGTGCTGCTGCATATCGTTGTGCTGTATTGGGCAGATGAAAAGATCAACCTGCCCCGGCCGAAGGAGCAAATTGAAAGAACGGTGGAAATCAGCCTGGTGCCCAAACCAGCCGATCCTCCCCAAGTTAAGCCCCAGCAGACGCCGCCTGTTGAAGCAGTAAAACCACGGCCCCGCCCCTTGCCTCGGCTAGTCGCCAGTCCAGACTTCTCTTCAGCGCTGACTGCGTCGGATGAACCTTCGGAATCCGCGATGGCGGCAGCCGAAGCCGCACCTGCGGAGATCGCTCAGCCGGTTACGCCGCCGCCCGACCTGGTATCAGGCATGCCGGAAGTGCCGGTTGCACCTGTGGTTCCAGCGGCAGACAAACCCGCCAAAGACCAGAACCCTCATTATGCGGTGAGCCCGCCGGCATCCGCCCGGCTGATGCTGGAGCTGAGCAATACCAAACCGGGCCAGCCCAATCCTTATTTGGGCGAAGGCGAGATCAACTGGGAAAACAGCAACGGCAGATACCGGATGACGATGAAGGCCGGGCTCAAGGTGCTGTTCGCTTCCGTCAACCTGCTCAGCATGCGCAGCGAAGGGCTGATAGATGCCAACGGCATCGCGCCTGTCACCAGCAGCGAAACACGCCGCGGCCGCTCGGAAACGGCCACGCATTTCAACCGGGAAGCAAAAACCATCACCTTTTCCGCGTCCACCAAGAGCATGGCGCTGAACGATGGCGCGCAGGATAAAAACACAATCATCATGCAGCTGGCAGGCATAGGCAATGCCGATCCCAAGCAGATGCAGCCTGGCAAAGAGTTTGCCATCCAGGTCGGGGAAGACCGGGAGGCGACAGTATTCCAGTTCATCGTACAAGGGCAAGAAACCATTACTACCAAGCTGGGCACACTGCATACCTGGCATCTGGTGCGCCCACCTCGCCCTGGCTCTTACAATTCCAGGCTTGATGTGTGGCTTGCGCCGGAGCTGCAATGGTATCCTGTGCAGATACGCAATACAGAAACCAGCGGCGCCGTCACCACACAGACCGTGGTCAAAATCACGCAATAATATCTTCAGGAACATCCAGCATGCGTCATAGCAGCAATAAAAAGGGCAGGCATCTCTGCGTCATCTCCGCCTTCTTCACGGGCGCACTCCTGTCGTTGGCCGCCCACGCTGACAGCGGCGGCAATGCCTATAATCTGCCGCCATCGGCGGATTTGCAGTACGCAATCAAGGCCAGGCAGAGCGGCATACCATTTTCAGGCGATGCAAGCGTCAAATGGCGGGTCAGCGGCTCGGTGGGCAGCCAGAAGTACAGCGTAGTCACCGAAACCCGCGCACCTATCTTCGGCAAGGTACTGGATGCCAGCAGCACCGGGGTTATCGACAGCTATGGGCTAGGACCAGAAAAATTCGTCGAAAAGCGTTTCCGCAAATCTGAAACAACCACCAGTTTCGACCGCGCTGCCAAACAAATCAGCTTTTCCGAATCGGCAGAAAAATATGTGATCAAGGGCGGTGAGCAAGACCGCACCAGCGCTGTGTGGCAGCTAGTCGCACTAGCGCGCGCAGCAGGCGACAAATTCAAGCCGGGTTCCGAATGGCATTTCCTGACTGCCGGGCGGCGCGATGCCGACCCGTGGTCCTTCAAGGTGATTGCGCAGGAGACCCTGCCCACCGCATTCGGCGAGCTGGCCACGCTGCACGTCGTCAAGGCACCGCCGCCGGACTCCAAGGATCAGCAGCTGGACCTGTGGCTGGCGCCATCGCTGGAATGGTATCCTGTGCGCCTGAAATTTGAAGATGCGGATGGTGACTTTGTGGACCAGACGATCAGCAATATCAAGAAATAATAATCCGGCCTAAATAATTCAGCATCACACCTACCCAATACCTATCTATATGAGCACATCTACTGACAGCGCCCTGGTCCTCTTCAGCGGGGGCCAGGATTCCACCACCTGCCTGGCCTGGGCCTTGTCCCGCTATAGCCGCGTCGAGACCATAGGTTTCGACTATGGCCAGCGCCATGCGATAGAACTGACGGTACGGCCCACCTTGCTGGAGAAAATGCGCGGTTTCTCGGCAGACTGGCAACAGAAACTGGGTGAAGACCACATGATAGATCTGTCGCTGATCTCCCAGCTATCACACACCGCAATGACCGAGGACATCGAAATCGTCATGCAGGAAAACGGCTTGCCAAATACCTTCGTGCCGGGCCGCAACCTGATGTTCATGATGACGGCAGCCACGTTGGCCTACCGGCGCGGCATCAACGTGCTGGTCGGCGGCATGTGCGAAACCGATTTTTCCGGCTATCCGGATTGCCGCGACGATACGATGAAGGCCTTGCAGGTTGCCTTGAACCTGGGCATGGCAACCCGCCTAAAAGTGGAAACGCCGCTGATGTGGATAGACAAATCGCAGACCTGGGAACTGGCACAGGATCTGGGCGGCGAGGCTCTGGTAGACCTGATCCGCGCCGATACCCATACCTGCTACCTCGGCGAGCGCGGCCAGTTGCACGACTGGGGCCACGGCTGCGGCACCTGCCCTGCCTGCGAACTGAGAGCGCGCGGCTACCATCAGTTTGTGGCGAAGAAAAGCAATAACAAGGTCGCCAAGGAATAATACAGCCTGTTGCAATGGCGATAAAAAGCCGGGACATGCATAGGCATGTCCCGGCTTTTTTTATGCGGCTAGGCTGCTGATACGGCAAACCTGCCTATGTGGCAAACCTTCAGTTTAGCGCGTGACGGTAATCAGCTCACGCTTGCCGCTCTTGTACGTATATAAGGTCAACGTGCCGTCGCGGATATCGCCGTGCTCGTCAAACGCGATATTGCCGGTAATGCCCTTGTACTGGATGCTGGCCAGCGCCGGCAGGTATTTGGCAGGTTCAGATGATCCCGCTTTCTGCATTGCGGCTACTACCGTCATCACGGCGTCGTAGGCATACGGCGCGTTCAGCACTACAGGGTGGCCGAACTTTTTGCTGAAGTCGGTTTTGAATTTTTCCAACCCACCTTTCATGCCCTCCTCCACGCCGCCGGCTTCCGCGCAGACAATCTTGCCTTCACCCAGCGCCTCGCCAGCCAGTTTTGCCAGGTCGGTCGAGCAGATGCCGTCGCCTCCCATGAATTTGGCTTCTATGCCCAGCTGCTGCATCTGGCGCAGCATAGGGCCGCCTACCGCATCCATGCCGCCGAAGAAAATCAGGTCAGGCTTTTTGCCCTTGATTGTCGTCAGGATGGAGTTGAAATCGGTAGCCTTGTCTGTTGTGTACTGGCGCGGCAGCATCAATACGCCTTTTGATTTTCCGGTCGCACCCTTGATGAACTCATCAGCAACGCCCTGTCCGTACGAAGTGCGGTCATCGATGACGGCAATCGTCTTCGCCTGCGTTACCTGCACTGCATAGCGGCCCAGCGTACCGCCCAGCTGGCCGTCATTGGCGACCACGCGGAACGCCGTATTAAAACCCTGCTGCGTATATTTAGGATTGGTGGCAGAAGGAGATATCTGCGGGATGCCGGCGATATTGTAAATTTTAGATGCCGGTATCGTGGTACCCGAATTCATGTGGCCGATGACGGCGTTGACCTTGGCGTCCACCAGTTTTTGCGCCGCTGTCGTCGCCTGCTTGGGATCGCTGCCATCGTCTTCCGCTACCAGTTCAAACTTTGCCTTCTTGCCACCTATCGAGATATTTTTCGCATTCAGTTCATCGATAGCCATGCGGGCGCCGTCTTCGGTATCCTTGCCCATGTGGGCGGATGGCCCGGACAACGGGCTGACATGGCCTATCTTGACCAGAAGATCTTCGGCAAACGCACTTCCCTGCCATGCCAGCATGATGGAAGCGACGATGGGTAAAACGCAGATTTTGGCATTCATGGTTCTCTCGGTCCTGGTATATTATTAAAATGGAAAGCCGCCGCGGCGGGTACGATAGTCTGCATTTACCCAAGGAAAATGCAGAACTTCGGAGTCCATTTTTCTACCAAGCCTTAAACCGCACAAACCATGTTTTCTATACAGATGCATTAGAAAATCTAATACCGGACTTACAGCATCAGCTTACCAGTCTGGCCATCGCCGCCAGCATGGCATCTCTTTCCAATTCAAACTGCCGGCACTCTTCGCCTATCCATTCGGTAAACGCCTGCACCGCGCGGCTATTCCTGGCATTGCTATTCACGACCAGGCCGTAGGCCGCGCTCGCGCACGTGGCTAGCGACACCGCCGGCAACAGCTTCTCAGATGCCAGCTCATCGTGGATCAGCGAAGTGCGCGCCATGGCGATTCCCTCTCCGTGCACGGCAGCATTGATCGCCAGCTGCGCCAGATTGTACTGGTGCCCGTGTGCGCCAAATTTCTCCACCGCACCCAACTTGTCCTGCGTCGCAATACGCAGCCACTCACTCCATTCCGCGCACGGTGCAGCGCCTTCCCACGGCGCATCGTCATGCAGCAGGCTTAGCTTCTGAAAATCCGCAGCCTGCTGCACCGGCTGCGCTTGCTGCAGGAAAGCGCTGCTGGCCACCGGCAGCAGGTATTCCTTCATCAGCGGAGTAACGTTCTGCTCCCGCTTATCGTGTAATTGTTCATAAAGCACCAGTACATCAACGCCTTCCAGGTTCATCCTGGATGTGCTCATGCCAAACAGTTCCCCGCGCAGCTTGATCTCTATCTGCGGGTACAGCCTGCTGAAACGGCTCAGCCTCGGCATCAGCCACATCATTGAAAAAGACGGCGACGAACGTATTACCAACGTTTCAGAAGCGGCGCTGGGCTGGATTGCCTGCATCACCGTCTCTATCTCCGTCAGTGCCAGATGCACGACACGGAACAGGCGTTCGCCCTCCGGCGTCAGCGCTAGCCCGCGCGCTAGGCGGCTGAACAGCCGGACGCCCAGTTGCTCTTCCAGTCCCTTGATCTGCTGGCTGACGGCGCCCTGTGTAACATGCAGTTCTTCGGCGGCGCGGGTGAAACTGCAGTTCCTTGCTGCCGCTTCAAAATACTGGATGGCATGCAGGATCAGCGGTGTAACGATCTGGTTGTGCGGCATGATGGCTTCCCGGAAGAGCGTTAGCTGGATGGAATATCTATCGCCTTATTTTGCACCCACCGCCACACATTAGCAAATCTAATCACCCCATATAGAAATCATGGTTTGCCCGCCCGCTATCGCCGGGCAAATAATGGCGCCTCCAATAACAGTTACCGCACAGTCATGAGCAAACCCGTCATCGCCATCACGCCCGACCGGGACAACGGCGCAGAAGACATAGAAGCGCATTTCTTCATCCGCCGCAATTATTGTTCGGCAATCGCCGACGGCGGCGGCACCGCCATCGTGCTGCCTTACCGCATGGACGCCGTCGACGACTATCTGGATCTGGCGGACGGCATCGTCCTCAGCGGCGGCATGTTCGATATCGCACCGGCACTGTACGGCGCGGCCAGCAGCCATCCCGACAAAGTCGTCCTGAAGGAAGACCGTACCCGGTTTGAGCAGGCAGTGCTGCGCGGCGCACTGGAAAGGCGTATGCCGATACTGGGTATCTGCGGCGGCATGCAACTGATCGCCGTCGAACTGGGCGGCCAACTGCACCAGCATCTGCCTTCCGATCTGCAGGATGCCACTGAGCATAAACAGCAGGCGCCCTGCAACGAAGCGACACACCGTATCCGCATCCAACGCGGTTCTCAGCTACATCGCATCTTGGGGGCCGATGAATGCAGTATCAACAGCCTGCACCATCAGGCGGTCATCCGAGGAAACAGCCGATTTTCCGTAGGCGCTGTCGCCGACGATGGCGTCATAGAATCGATTGAGGCAAGCGAATATCCATTCTGCATAGGTGTGCAGTGGCATCCTGAATATGCCGTCAACGACTGCGAGCGCCTTTTGTTCGCCGAGCTCGTCCGGGCCGCTGCATGCATGCGCCGCTGACCGATCTTGGACGCCATCCGGCATACCGTTCCCTGTACGCCGCAGCGGCGGTACTGGAGCGTTTCATGTCGGCGCATACGCGTGAAATAGGACTCAGGCAGATCATTGCAGGCGTGCAGTTTGCAGAAGCCGATGTCAGAAAAGCCTGCCGCAGCTTAAGCATGGCCGGACTGATCATGCCCGGCAGCGCAGCCAACCGCTGGATGCTGGCAGCTGATCCGGGGAAGATTACGCTGGCCGATGTGTGGAGCGCCATTACGGCAAGCAATGCAGGCAGCAAGCCTATGCTCCAGCAAATTGCGCTTGGCGACAGCAAGACCGGCATGCTGGTCACGCAGGCGCTACTGTCTGTCGAACAACAACTGATCGCGCACCTGTCGCGCTTTCATCTGGATACGGCAAGCCATGCGCAGACTGGTTTCCAGTATGTGAATTACCGTGCGCGCAGAAATATTCGCTTCAGCCCGCCTGTGCGAATGGCGGCCGAAACATCTGCCTTCCAAACGGAAGAAACGGCTATTATCGAAGATGCGCTGCAGCCAGCCTGATCACATATCAGCAGATCGCTATTAGAAGCTACTACATCTGCCTGAACTGGTGCTGGAACGCCTGCGAAACATTCAGCCATTCGGCATCTCCGCCAAGCCGCAACACCAGGCCGCCATCGGCGCGTTGTACGGCATCGATGGCGGCAACACTGACAATGGCACTGCGTGATATTTGCCAGAATTTTTCGGCATCAAGCGATGCCATCAGCTCCTTGATTGGTGTGCGGATATGCGCTTCAAAACCAGCCGTCACCACTCTGGTATATTTCGCATCCGCGCGAAAACAGCGAACATCGTTGACATTGATGAAGCGCAGCTGGCTACCGCTGGAAGCCTGTATCCAGCTCAGGCGTTCCGGCCGATGTGGCTGGTATGGCGGATGCGCCTGCAAGCCGGACAGATCCGCCGGCCGCTGCGTCAGCCTTGCCTTGATACGCTGTATGCAAACGGCAAGACGTGCAATATCCAGCGGCTTGAGCAGGTAATCAACAGCGCCATGGTCAAAGGCATTCACCGCATATTCGTCATAGGCAGTCAGGAAGACGACATGCGTTTTTCCGGCAGCGACGCGGGCCACTTCTATGCCGGATAAGCCGGGCATGCGCACATCCAGAAAGGCAACATCGGGGTGGAGGTCGGCAATCTGTTTGGCGGCGGTGATGCCAT
Source organism: Undibacterium sp. (assembly GCA_043726505.1). GTDB lineage: Bacteria > Pseudomonadota > Gammaproteobacteria > Burkholderiales > Burkholderiaceae_D > Undibacterium. Next base: position 17,353 of record JAYSKH010000265.1, read on the forward strand.
CCGGTGCCTCTGCAACGACGTTCAGTTCCGGCCACAGCTGCTTCAACGCGTGCATCAGTTCGGCACGTAACACAAACTCGTCCTCCGCGATGATTGCGCTGGCGCGCAATGCATTCGTCATTTCGTGCCTCCCACCGTGGCAGGCAGCATCAGGCTTGCCTTAACGCCGGATGGCTGCAATGCTTCCAGGCGCAGTTCCGCGCCAAGGCCAAACATTGCGTGCAAACGCTCCTGCAGGTTGAGCAAGCCTATGCCGCCGCCTGTTTCGCTCTGAAATCCTTGTCCGTCATCGGCAACATCCACCACCAGTCGGCCGTCAACACAGGCGGCGTGAATATGCAGGCTCCCTCCCCGCACCTGCGGCTCCAGGCCGTGCTTGATGGCATTCTCCACCAGCGTCATCACAGCCAGCGGCGGAATTGTGCAGGCCAGCGCTTCCGGCGTGGCGCTGATGTGAAAATCCAGGCGCTCCGCCATTCGCATCTTGATGATTTCCAGGAAGGCCTGCGCGCGTTGCAACTCCTGTCCTAGGCTGGTTGTATTGGTGCGAAGATCGGGCATGGCTGCCCGCAGATAAGCAATCAGATGGTTCAGCATGGATTCCGCAGCGACCGCATCCTGCCTGATCAATGCCCGCGCGTTGGCGAGCGTGTTGTATAAAAAATGCGGTTCTATCTGGCCCTGTAATGCCGCCAGCCGAGCTTCCAATATGCGGCGCTCAGCCTGATGCCTGGCTTGCTCCTGCGCCAGCGCCAGATCGGCGCGCCGCTTCACTTCCGCATTGATTTCCTCGGGCACGTGCAGGATGGCGATGAAACCCGCCAGCACCACGGGCAGCATCCACGCCGGATGCTGCAATTGCGAAGTAGGCCAGAACGCTTGCTGCGCAACGCACGATATGGCCACACTTATGCCCGTGACAGCGGCCAGCAGAGGCCACCGTGCCGCAGCAGATGTCAGCAGCCTCCTTTTGCGCATGCAAGCCAAAACCGTGTCGACGATACAAAAACATATGAGCAATGCGATGCAGTCCGCCATCCACGCATGCGCTTTCCCGACGTGCGATGCCGCCATCAGCAGCAGTGCTACGACAGCCGGCCATACGGGCCACCGGGCGATAGAGGGTGCCGTCCCGGCGGGCCCGCTTTCGCCGCCGGAGCGCAGTTTTTTACCAAGAAATGCCAGAATCATTCAACGAGACCGAGGTTGACAATGGCGGCGGCAGGCGGAGCCATCGGCACCAGGCTCGCGATGGGGCGCTTGTCCTCAATTTCTTTTTGCAGCATTTCAGGTACGACATGAAACTGGACGTTGCTGATCCAGATCTTGCCCTTCCCTCTGATACCGACACCCAGTTCAAGCTGAGTGATTTCTTTGGGGATGACCATGCCTATTTTAGATTTTTTCCAGTCCTTGCTCTTGATCCAGTCAGCACCGACCGAGTTATAGCGGGCACTACCTGCTTTGATCTCGTTGCCATTGGTGCCGCGCAGCCATACCTGTGCATAGGCCGCACCGTCCAGCGATTTGCCTTCCAATGAAAACTCCACCATCTTTCCCTGCCATGGCTTTGCATCGACTGTCTGCGTCAGGGCAACAAATTCCCCCTCTGAGCCATCTTTGCCTTCCAGATAAACACTGGTATGGCCTTCGCTTTTTTCAGATGGATCAAAACCTGTGTCGGCCTGCACCGCTGTCCTGAAGCTGGCTACCCAGCCTTTTGGAACGCCGGTTTGCGCCGCGCCCGCAAATGACAGATTCATCGCGACCGCAATTGCCAGCGCCGCCAGCAGGATCTTTCCATGTTTCATCGCCGTTCCTTATATGGTTAACATTGATGCGCATGGTGCCCGCACTAGCGACCACAGGCAACAGACCTGCGACGGATGCGGTACTTTTGGGGATTGCAGCTGTACATGCTGCGATAAGCGCATCATGGTTGCCGTCGGCGCTGGACGGCCTGAAGGCCATCGCAGCGCAACTGGGGATTTGAACTTACGCGGGCTTCAGACCAGCCTCGGGCGTGGCGTCACCGCGCTTGCGGTACAGCACCAGCGTGGCGATCAGGCCGCATACGGCGGCAAAGGTCATCCACAGGCCGGGTGCGGCCTTGTCCTTGGTTGCTTCAATCAGCGCGGTCGCAATGGCGGGCGTGAATCCGCCGAAGATTGCCGTGGCCAGGCTATACGCGAGCGAGAAACCGGCCGTACGCACTTCCACCGGCATGACTTCGGTCAGCGACACGACCATGGCGCCGTTGTAGCTGGCATACAGGAAGGACAGCCACAGTTCCACCGTCAGCATTTTGTTGAATGTGGGCAGGCTGGTCAGCCAGCTCATGGCCGGATAAGCGGTCAGGATAGTCAGCACGGTAAAGAACAGCAGGATGGGACGGCGGCCCATCTTATCGGACAGCGCACCCATGATAGGCAGCCAGATGAAATTGGAGACACCAACGCACAGCGTGACGATCAGGCTGTCAGTGGTACTGAGCTTCAGCACGCTTTTGCCGAAGGTGGGTGTGTACACGGTGATCAGGTAGAACGACACGGTCGTCATCGCCACCAGCATCATGCCGGCAATGACCAGACCCCAGTTGTCCAGCATGGAGCGGAAAATTTCTTTTGCATCGGGGCGGTGCTTGCGCTTCATGAATTCTTCTGTCTCTTGCAGCGAGCGGCGGATCATGAACAGCACCGGCACGATCATGCAGCCGATGAAGAAGGGCACGCGCCAGCCCCAGTCACCTATCTGCAGCGGCGTCAGTGTTACGTTCAATGCATAACCCAGCGCTGCCGCCACGATGATGGCGACCTGCTGGCTGGCAGACTGCCAGCTAACGTAGAAGCCTTTGTTGCCGGGCGTGGCCATTTCAGACAGGTACACCGATACACCGCCCAGTTCCACACCGGCGGAGAAGCCTTGCAGCAGCCGGCCCAGCAGCACCAGAAACGGCGCCAGGTAGCCTATTGTCGCAAACCCGGGCACAAACGCGATCAGCACGGTGCCCAGCGCCATCAGCGCCAGTGTGACGATCAGCCCGCGGCGGCGGCCTACGCGGTCCACATAGGCGCCGAGGAAGATGGCGCCCAGCGGCCGCATCAGGAAACCGGCGCCGAAGGTCATGAAGGTCAGCATCAGCGAGGCGAATTCATCGCCCGAGGGAAAGAAAGTCTTGGAAATATACTGGGCGTAAAAACCGAACAGGAAAAAATCGAACATTTCCATGAAGTTGCCGCTGGTCACGCGCAGGACGGTACCGAATTTGGACTGGCTGGATGCTGAAGTGGCTGTCATTATGATCTCGCATGTAGAAGGAGAAAGGCGCCTTGCTCAGGGGCTTGCCGTATATGCCCACGGCATGGCCCTGCGGGTATATGTCCGGGAGCGCCTGCAGGGGTCTGTCTGATTATATAGCAAGCAGCGCGGCAGTCTGAAGCCTTGCGCGCCGGCCCCGCACTATGTGTTGCTGAATATACTGTTTAGAGTATTTGCAGCTGTCAGCGCGCAGACTGGTAAGCAGCCCAGGCCACCATCGCCCACGCCAGCAGGAAGCCCAGCCCGCCCAGCGGCGTAATTGCTCCCAGCACGCGCACGCCCGACAGAGCCAGCGCGTACAGGCTGCCGCTGAACAGGACGATGCCGGCCAGCATGGCAATTCCGGCCCAACTCAGTAATGCAGGATTTAGCCGCGGCATCAGCAGCGCTATGGCGAACAGACCCAGTCCATGCATCGCCTGATAGCTGACCGCCGTCTGCCAGACCGCCAGCATCTCTGCGCTGAGCACCTGCTTTAGTCCATGCGCGCCAAAGGCGCCGGCGCCGACGGCGATGAACATGTTGATGGCAGCGGCGATGATGATGTTGCGTTCATTCATGGGATGTCCTTAAGTTGAGCGGTATTATATAGTCAGCATGCTATGTCAGCACGGACAGGCGCTTCTGTCTCGACAAGGTGTGCGGCACGCAAAAAAATGGCCGACTAGGTCGGCCATTCGTTTTACACCATGCAGCTATGACATCAGGCAAACCGCATCAGGCAGCTTTCTGGTCCCGCTGCTTGGTATTGAACTCCGCCAGCAGCGTTGCCTGCCTGCCCTTGGCGACATTCAGATGGCGCTCCTTCACATGGCCGTAACCGCGGATATCTTCCGGGATACTGGCGATGGCCACTGCCTTGGACAGGTTATCCGCGTTCAGCTGAGGCAGCAGGCTGGACAGCAGCTGCTTGTACTCAACCGGCAACGCGCGTTCCATCTTGCGCTCTTCAGTGTAGCCGAAGATATCCAACATGCCGCCGCGCAGGAATTTACCCTTGGCCAGCAGGCCGAAGGCTTTCATCATCCACGGGCCGAAGGATTGTTTGATCAGGTGTCCCTTGGCATCGCGCTTGGCCAGCAAAGGCGGCGCCAGGTGGAAGTTGATCTTGTAATCGCCTTCGAACATGTCGGCAATTTTCTTCTCGAAGCTGCCGGTGGTGTACAGACGCGCGACTTCGTACTCGTCCTTGTAGGCCATCAGCTTGAACAGGTAACGTGCAGCAGCTTCGGTCAGGCGCAGCGACTTGGCGCCGTCCACGACTTTTTCTTCTGCCGCTTTGACCTGGTTGATGAAGTCCACATACTGCTTCGCGTAAGCCGCATCCTGGTAATCAGTCAGGAAGGCAGTACGCTTGGCGATGATGTCGTCCAGCGTCGGTGCGCGTTTCAGCTCGATGACTTGCGCCGGTGTGATCAGCTTCTCTACAGCAGGCAAGTCGTGCGCAGCAATCCGGCCCCAGTTAAAGGCTTTCTTGTTGAAGTCTACCGACACGCCGTTCAGTTCTATCGCGCGCATCAATACTGCTTCAGTCAACGGCACCCAGCCTTTTTGCCATGCATAACCGAGCATGAACATATTGGTGGCGATATTGTCGCCCATCAGCGCGGTGGCGATCCTGCCGGCGTCGATCAGCGATACGTGGTCGCTGCCGCAGGCGGCGCGGATGTCGCTCTCTGCGCCCGCGCCCGGGAACTGCCAGTTAGGATCCTTGACAAAAGCCGCAGTCGGCGTGCCGGTGGAATTGATTGCCGCGTAAGTACGCCCTTCACCCATGCGCGACAGTGCATCCTTGCCGGCAGTGACGATAACGTCGCAGCCGATCACCAGATCCGCCGCGCCGGTGCCGACGCGGGTGGAATGGATGTCTTCCGGCTTGTCCGCCAGACGCACGTGAGACAGCACAGGGCCGCCTTTTTGCGCCAGACCACTCATGTCCAGCACTGAACATCCCTTGCCTGCAACGTGGGCAGCCATTGCCAGGATCTGGCCGACAGTCACCACACCGGTGCCGCCTATGCCGGTCACGAGGATGCCGAAAGGCTCCGCTGTGGACGGAATGACAGGCGTAGGCAGGTTAGCCACGTCCAGCGACGACGTCGTGCCCTCTACCTTGGCCTTCTTCGGCTTCTTCAGGCTGCCGCCTTCTACCGTCACAAAGCTTGGGCAGAAACCGGTGACGCAGGAGAAGTCCTTGTTGCATGAAGACTGGTTAATCTGGCGCTTGCGGCCCAGTTCAGTTTCCAGCGGTTCTACCGACAGGCAGTTGGATTGCACGCTGCAATCGCCGCAGCCTTCGCAGACGGCTTCGTTGATGACGGCGCGTTTGGCTGGGTCCGGATATTCATTGCGTTTCCGGCGGCGGCGTTTTTCGCTGGCGCAGGTCTGGTCATAGATCATTGCCGATACGCCCTTGACTTCACGCAGCTCGCGCTGCACGGCATCCAGTTCGCTGCGGTGGCGTACTGTCACGCCGGGCGCCCATGCATAATCAGCCGGGTATTTGTCCGGTTCGTCGGTAACGACGATGATAGGGGTTACCCCTTCAGCGGCGATCTGGCGCGAAATCATTGCCGGGTCCAGCGGGCCGTCGAATTCCTGGCCGCCAGTCATCGCAACCGCGTCGTTGTACAAAATTTTGTACGTGATATTGACCTTGCCGGATACCGCTGCGCGGATCGCCAGCAGGCCGGAGTGGTAGTACGTACCATCACCCAGATTGCTGAACACGTGCTGCTCAGTCGTGAACGGCGCCTGGCCTATCCACGTCGTGCCTTCGGCGCCCATGTGCGTGAAGGTGGAAGTTTCCCTGTCCATCCACAGCACCATGTAGTGGCAGCCAATGCCGGCCAGCGCGCGGCTGCCTTCCGGTACCTTGGTCGATGTATTGTGCGGGCAGCCGGAGCAGAAATGCGGGATGCGGTCTTTGGCCGGATCAGGCTTGCTGGACATCACCTTCAGCACCGATTCCTTGGCTTCCAGATAAGCGATGCGTTCCTTGACGCGCTGCTCTACCGGATGGCCGGCGAAATAGCGGGAGATACGCGATGCCACTGCGCGCGCGATCTGCGCAGGTGTCAGCTCATAGGTCGCGGGCAACAGCCAGTCGCCGTGACCGGCGCCCTGCAGGTTGCTCCACTCGCCGGTATCGTCAAACTTGCCGACAACGCGTGGGCGCTGGCCGTCCGGCAGGTTATACAGCTCTTCCTTGATCTGGTATTCCAGGATCTGGCGTTTTTCTTCAACAACGAGGATTTCTTCCAGGCCTTCGGCAAACTGGTGCACGCCCTGCGATTCCAGCGGCCAGGTCATGCCTATCTTGTACAGGCGGATGCCGACGTCATGTGCGACCTGCTCATCGATACCAAGATCGGCCAGCGCCTGGCGCGTATCCAGATAGGATTTGCCGGCGGTGACGATGCCGATGCGGGCCTTGGGGCTGTCCCAAATGATCTGGTTCAGCTTGTTGGCGCGCACATAGGCGAGTGCCGCATACCATTTATAGTTGTTCATCCGCGCTTCCTGGTCCAGCACGGCATCCGGCATGCGAATGTTGAGGCCGTCAGGCGGCAGGATCAGGTCGGTCGGGATAACAGGTTGCACGCGGTCCGGATCGATATCGACGGCAGCGCCGGATTCAACGATGTCGGTCACGCATTTCATCGATACCCACAGGCCGGTGTAGCGGCTCATTGCAAATGCATGCAGGCCGTAGTCCAGGTATTCCTGCACCGATGATGGGTACAGCACCGGAATGCCGCAGGCTTTCAGGATGTGTTCGCTCTGGTGCGCAGTAGTCGATGATTTCGCTGCATGGTCGTCGCCGGCCAATACCAGCACGCCACCGTGCTTGGACGTGCCCGCCATGTTCGCATGTTTGAAGACGTCGCCGCAACGGTCAACGCCGGGGCCCTTGCCGTACCAGATGGAAAACACGCCGTCGTATTTGGCGCCGGGATACAGGTTGACCTGCTGCGTGCCCCATACGGTGGTTGCCGCCAGATCCTCATTGACGCCGGGATGGAAAGTGACGTGGTGCGCAGCCAGATGCTTCTTGGCTTTTTGCGCTGTCATGTCGACGCCGCCCAGCGGCGAACCGCGGTAGCCGGTGATGAAGCCGCCTGTATTCAGGCCTGCTTTCACGTCATGCTGGCGCTGCAGCATTGCCAGGCGAATGATCGCCTGCGTGCCGGTCATGAAGGCGCGGCCGCGCTCCAGCGTAAATTTGTCATCCAGGGAAATCTTGTCGTCTACCAGCGGGTTATGCTGATCGACCTTGAGGGGTGCGTTCATGGGGTCTCCGTGCTTTGGTCTCGTTGCGAGGATATCGCTTCAAACAGAATCACCTTGTGGGTAATCATATATGGGATTCGCTAAGATAGTTGCACAATCGGCGCCTATTCCTGCCTCGCGAATCTCCGGCTTGTTCTATGACGGATCGCACATTAACACGCTGTACCGGCCAATTCAATGGACACTGCAACATAAAGAGACCAGTACAGCATTGCTGACACTTCACCAAAGTGTACCGGTTAAATTGACACTAATTCTTTGGGGTAATTAGGCGAAATATCGTTTAGCGCTTCGTTTTGCCCTTCGCCTGCCCGGCCACTCTGCCATGGGTCGCCACATTCAAATAATTCTAAATTTACAACAAATTTACCTATTACAGCAATAAAGTTTGTCCATGCCGTCCCGGTGCATGCCCGTTCGCGCCAATTGCGCAAGTGAATAAGTCTATAATGGCAAAATGAAACTTAAATTCACAAAGATGCATGGCGCCGGCAATGACTTTGTCGTCATCGACGCCATCAACCAGCAGATAGCCTTCACTCCTGAGCAGTGGAAGCAACTGGCCGACCGCCGTTTCGGCGTCGGCGCTGACCAGATTCTGGTGGTGGAGAAGCCTGAAACCGAAGGCGTGGACTTCCGCTACCGTATCTATAATGCCGACGGCGGCGAAGTCGAGCAATGCGGCAACGGCTCGCGCGCCTTTGTCCGCTTTGTGCGCGACAAGGGGCTGACAAGCAAGGATGCAATCCGGGTTGAAACCCTGTCCGGCATCATAGAGCCGCGGCTGGAGGCGGATGGCAGCGTGACCGTGGACATGGGCGCGCCCGTGCTGGAACCAGCCAAAGTGCCGTTTGACAGTAACGGGCTGGTATCCCGCACCGAAGGCCGCGATGAATTGTGGCCGCTGGACGTGAACGGCAAAACCGTATGGCTGTCGACCATTTCCATGGGCAACCCGCATGCGGTGCAGGTCGTGGAAGACACGGAAGCCTGGCCGGTACTGGCCGATGGCCCGGTGATAGAGCATCATCCGCGTTTTGCGCGCCGCGTGAACGCCGGGTTCATGCAGATTGTAGACAAGCATCACATCCGCCTGCGCGTGTATGAGCGTGGCGCCGGCGAGACGCTGGCCTGCGGCACCGGCGCCTGTGCGGCAGCCGTGGCCGGCATACGGCGCGGCCTGCTGGAATCGCCGGTACGGGTCACAACCCACGGCGGCGAATTATCCATTGCATGGCAGGGCGAAGGCCAGCCGGTGCTGATGAGCGGGCCGGCGGTGTCGGTGTACGAAGGCGAAATCAACATTTAATCTATTACTCATGAATTCTAACGACATCGCGGATTACCTGACCCAACACCCCCATTTCTTTGAAGAGCACGCAGAACTGCTGTCCGCCGTCAAACTGACCAGCCCGGTACTGGGACGCGCCATTTCGCTGCAAGAGCGGCAAATGGAAATCGTCAGGGAAAAATACAAGCTGCTGGAACTGCGCATGTCGGACCTGATGCGCGTGGCGCAGGAAAACGACGGCATCACGACCAAATTCCAGACCTGGACCCGTTCACTGCTGCTGGCCCGCAACGACGTTGACCTGCCTTACGTGCTGACACAGGGCCTGCAACAGTTCTTCGACCTGCCACACGCTACGCTGCGGCTGTGGAATACCTCGGAAGATTATTCGCATACGTGGTTCTCGCAATCGGTGACGGAAGACGTGCGCCTGTTTGCCAAAGGCCTCAACTCGCCGTTCTGCGGCAAGAACATGGATTTTGAAGCGGCGGGCTGGATAGAGTCGGAAGAACCGATACAGTCGCTGGCAATGCTGCCGTTGCGTCTGGCTCCAGGCGCTTCCACATTCGGCCTGCTGGTACTGGGTTCGCCCGATCCTGCGCGCTACACCAAGGAAATGGCCACCGATTTCCTGTCCCGGATTGCCGATACCAGCAGCGCCGCACTAAGCTGCCTGATCGAGTAGCACATGGATAACGCAAGCCCGGCTGATTATCTGCAGGTCTTGCGCACGCAGCGCAATTTATCTCCGCACACGGTGTCCAGCTACCGGCTGGACCTGGAAGAACTGGCAACACTGGCGGCAGCCGCCGGCGAAACCGACCTTGCCGCCCTCAGTTATTTCCACATCCGCCGTTTTACGTCACAGTTGCATGCCGGCGGCCAGAGCCCGCGCAGCATCGCGCGCAAGCTGTCTGCGTGGCGCGGCTTTTACCGCTGGCTCGCGGAGCAGCAGCCGCTGCCCGGCAATCCCGTAGACGGCATCAAGGCGCCCAAGCGCGGCAAATCGCTGCCCAAAGCGCTGGGTGCGGACGACGCGGTACGGCTGGTGTCGCAGGCGCGCAGCGACAGCGCCACGCTGGCCGCCAACCGTGCAATGTTTGAACTGCTGTATTCCAGCGGACTGCGGGTGTCTGAACTGGTGGGGCTGGATGTTGCCAACGTGTCGGAAAAAGGCCACACCTCGCTGGGCTGGGTGAATATGGAGCAGCAGGAAGTGCTGGTCACCGGCAAGGGCGACAAGCAGCGCATCGTGCCGGTAGGCCGCCCCGCGCTGGAAGCGATACAGGTATGGCTGGCCCTGCGCCCTACTTTACAGAAAGCGGACCCGCACCCGCTGTTCCTGACAGAACGCGGTACCCGCATATCGGCCCGCCTGGTGCAGATGCGGCTGAAAGCGCATGCGCAGTCGCTGGACATCCCCGCCGATGTGCATCCGCACGTATTGCGCCATTCATTCGCGTCGCATGTGCTGCAATCATCGGGCGACCTGCGCGCCGTGCAGGAAATGCTGGGCCATAGCTCCATCGCCGCAACGCAGGTGTATACATCGCTGGATTTCCAGCATCTGTCCAAGGTCTACGACCAGGCCCATCCGCGCGCGAAGAAATAAGCTGCCTGCGCTGCCCAAAACTTTCCCGAATTCAGCATTTTGCAACTGAATTGCATTTTGATGCATAATAGGGGCTTCGCCTTCAGGCGCTTATTTATTTACTCGCCTTATCCATGAAAACCAAGCTCGCCAGCACCCCGCCCGCCGATCCGCACGCCAGCCACGCAGGCCACCCCGCCCATGTCCAGCATGGCAAGGCGCTGGCAGAGAATATGCTGCGCAGTTCATCGGTACGGGCCACCGAAGCCAGGATCAATGTGCTGGCGGTGCTGCTGGACAACCGCTGCGCGCTGTCGCACCAGGAAGTGCAGGATGCCCTGCAGAGCATGGACAGGGTCACGCTGTACCGCGCGCTGGATTGCCTGACCGATGCCGGCCTGACGCACAAGATTGCCGGCGACGACCGCGTGTATCGCTACAGCACCGGCGGCGAACACGGCGAGCATGCACACGCATCCGGCACGATCCAGCACCAGCACGGCCACTTCAAATGCACGCGCTGCACGCGGGTGTTCTGCCTGGATGACGAGCATAGCGAACAGGACGCCGACCCAACACCGCCGTCGCTGAAGCAGCAGTTGCAGGCCACGCTGCACGCCACCGCCAGCCGCGGCTTCCAGAGCCACGATATAGAGCTGACCATCAAGGGCTGGTGCGCGGATTGCGCAAAGTAAGCAAAAACCCGCCTATACAAAAAGCACGGGCACTGAACACATCATCATTAAGTCACTAGCAGAGATAACACCATGGCATTGATCCCCACCACCATCCTGACCGGCTTCCTCGGCGCAGGTAAAACTACGCTGCTGAACCGTATTCTGCAGGAAGACCACGGCCACAAGATTGCCGTCATCGAGAATGAATTCGGCCAGGAAAATATCGACAATGAAATCCTTGTTCAGGACAGCAATGAGCAGATCGTTGAGATGAACAATGGCTGCATCTGCTGCACGGTGCGCGGCGACCTGATCGTCGCGCTCAGCAAACTGGCCGAGCAAAAGCGCGACGGCATCCTGCACTTTGACCGCGTGATCATAGAAACCACAGGCCTGGCTAACCCCGGCCCGGTGGCGCAGACCTTCTTCGTCGATGATGAAGTGGGCATGAGCTACATGCTGGACGCGGTCGTTACCGTGGTGGATGCGCGACACGCGATGCAGCAACTGGATGAGCACGAAGAAGCGCAAAGGCAGGTGGGTTTCGCTGACAAGATATTGCTGTCCAAGACCGACCTCGTCGACGCGTCGCAGGTGGCGGCATTACGCACGCGGCTGACACGCATCAATCCGCGCACCAGCATCGTGCCTGTTGATTTCGGCAAGGTTGCGATCGATGAAGTGCTGGACCTGCGCGGCTTCAACCTGAATGCCAAGCTGGAACTGGACCCCGACTTCCTGCTGGCGGAAGAGGAACATGAACACGGCCATGAGCACGCGCATGAGCACAATCATGCACACGAAGACGGCCATGTGCATGATGAAAACTGCAAACATGACCATCATGACCACCACCATGCGCACCACAGCGACGACATCGCCGCCTTCGTCTTTAAAAGCCCGCGCCCTTTCGATACCGCCAAGCTGGATGAGTTCCTGGGCGGCCTGGTGCAGGTCTTTGGGCCGCGCATGTTGCGCTACAAGGGCGTGCTGCTGATGGACGGCGCCGACCGTAAGGTCATTTTCCAGGGAGTGCACCAGATCATGGGCACGGACGTGGGCGGCAAATGGGCGGATGGCGAAACCCGTGAAAGCAAGATGGTTTTTATTGGCAAAAATCTACCAAAAGATATTTTTATTGAAGGATTAAGCCAATGTTTGGTATAAACTAGCGGGCTACTGAGAGCGGCTAAGCCGTTTTGAGCTAAATGACCGGTGTCATGCAGAGGTCATTTACTTTGTCAGTAAGGGGAGGATAATGGCCTTGTCTGGATAGCTCTCATGGAAAATAGTAATAATGTGAAGCCATGATCGCGTCCCGGCTATTACTTGTGTGTTAACCCGTCGTATCGAAAGTTAAGCGAAGTGGCAACTAAATCACCTAAATCGACTGCAACAGTCAATGCGCCTGCAACTCTGCTCACCGAAGAAGAAATTCTGAAGATGGGCGAGAAGGACTATATGAACGATGCACAACTGGCATTTTTCAAGGCCCGTTTGCAACAGCTTGAGAAGGATTTGCTTAAAAACGCCGACGAAACAACGGAACATCTGCGTGAAACAGTGCTGGTTCCTGATCCGGCCGACCGCGCCACGATCGAGGAAGAACATGCGCTGGAACTGCGTACCCGCGACCGTGAACGCAAACTGCTGAAAAAAGTACAGCAGTCCATCGCCAGTATTGATGAAGGCGATTACGGCTGGTGCGAAGAAACTGGCGAACCTATCGGTGTTCCCCGTTTGCTGGCCCGTCCGACAGCGACCCTGTCGCTGGAAGCGCAGCAAAGACGCGAGATGAAGCAAAAGCTGTACGGTGACTGATTGCACGGCAAGCTGTGCGAAACGCTTGACAGAAAGCGTGCAGGCCTACTGCACGCTTTTTTTATGCCCAAAACTGTAACCAATCCAATTACAGATGCTGCCAGCGCGTACGGGTGCAAGCAGTACCGCGACTTGTAAATATTTGTAAATGAGAAACAGTTTTGTGCACCGCTGATTCAGAATTAGGCCCCGAAACGGGCCCAGATTCGCAGATGAAACATCCGCATTTTCGTCTATAGTCTGTTAAATTAGCACGATACCGACAATAGTTAACGCTAATTGGGGTTTGTGCGATAGCCGAAGCCGGCACGCTTAACAATAATTGAGTGAATGGGACTATACTTTAGTCTCGCGAATGGGCGCCTATCCGGCACCTATGGATCTTTTTTGTTCAAAGTCACAGTTAACGGTAGCACTTGCCTACCTAACGCACAGGATTAACGTGGGGATTTTTTCGCTTTTCGGTAAGAAGAACGAGCAGAAGGAAAAAACTTCCACTGCGCGGACTTCCTCTAAAAACTCGCAGCCCAAGGGGGCTGAACCCTCATCGGAAAACGCTGTCACCGACGATGCATTCGCCCAGTCCGTACTGGCGCAGAAGCACAAGGCGCGTGCTACGGAGCGCAAGATAGACGCCATCGAATTTGAAATGTCGCGTGATATCGTCCGCTCCAAACCCGGCAGCATGCGCAATACAACCATCGGCGGCGGTCCGGTTACCCAGGCACACGCGACCACGATCCAGGCAGCCCCTACGCCGGCTAAACCGGCAGCCAATACGTCATTGGGCCGGAAGGCTATTCCCGCCGCGCAGCTAGCGACCGATTTCCAGAGCACGATGCCGCTGGTCGGCCCCAATACCGATTATCTGCTGGGCAGCACCGATACGCTAGGCAGGCATGACACACTGGTGGCCGCTACACTGGCGCCAACCGAATCGGTGCCGGTGCTGGAAGAAGCCGCGATCCTGTTCGCCAGCGGACAATCCAACGTTGCCGAACAGATGCTGTCCAGCTGGATTCACCAGGATGGACTGGGACCGGCAGCCCAGCTAGGCTGGTACATGCTGTTTGACCTGTACCAGATCACCGGCAAACAGCCAAAGTTTGAAGCGCTGTCGCTCGAATACGCAAGCAAGTTCGAAACCTCACCGCCGATATGGGTGGACTCTTCCAAACAAACTGCAGATGCCGACACCAGCAGCCATCCCGGTGATATCCCCAGTGTCTCTTTCCCCAAACAGCTGGATGGGGACATCGTCAAGCTGTTGGACAAGCTGCAGGAATTGAGCCAGAAAAGCCGCACGATCAAGCTGGAATTCGCGCGTGTCAAGCAGGTGGACCCGGCCGGTGCCGCACTGCTGCTGGCGGCCATAAAGAAGTTGAACAAGTCCGGGCACGACCTGGTGCTGGTTGGCGCGCATGAGCTGACGGTATCGCTGCGCAGCATCCTGGAAGTGGGCCGCCGCGACGAAACCGAAGCGCCATGGCTGCTGCTGCTGGAAATTTTACAACTGCTGCAGCTAGAGCAGGTGTTCGAAGAAACCAGCATCGACTACTGCATTACGTTTGAAGTATCGCCACCGTCTTTCGTCGCGCCGAAAAACAAGGTCACCACGTCCGCGCCGGAACTTGAAATCGAAACGCCTTCCGACCGTTTCATGATGCCATCCGTCATAGAAGGCAAGACAGATGCGCTGATCGGCCAGATTACCGAGCACGCCAAACAGCACGACACTGTGCTGCTCGACTGCTCACAGCTGGAAAGAGTGGAATTCGGCGCATCGGCACAGCTGCTGAGCGGCCTGGTGCCGCTGGCCACGCAAAAAGATACGACGATACAGTTCCACGAAGTCAATTACCTGGTAATGGCGCTATTTAACGCCATGGGCCTGAAAAACGTCGCCGCGATCTTTCCGCGTAAACGTTAAGCCCGGATTAAGCCCTAAGTTTCATCCGCAACATCCCTGGCGGCCTGACACCGATACGCTGGAAACCGCCTGCCCTCGCAGGCGGCGTATGCCATCCTCTCGCGCGCTGGTATCCCCTGAGTATCCCTTGACCAGACCTTGCAAACGCCAGCGCCTGCCCCCACTTCCTTAGCACTGGTGTTTTACACCATGCAATACCGACAATAGCTTTTATCGCGCTGCTCTACCGCTTCGTCTTACACGAAGCGATATGTGTCTTTTTGACATGCAGATTGACGCAACAGCAAAGCGGAACGGCATCATCATTCAATTTTGAGGCTCTTATGGAACAATTTCACGGCACTACCATCCTGTCCGTGCGGCGCGGCAACCTGGTTGCGCTAGGCGGCGACGGCCAGGTTACGCTGGGCAATATCGTCATGAAAGGCACGGCGCGCAAAGTGCGCAAGCTGTACCACAACAAAGTACTGGCAGGGTTTGCTGGCGGCACCGCTGATGCCTTCACGCTGATAGAACGCTTTGAGGCGAAGCTGGAAAAACACCAGGGCCACCTGATGCGCGCATCGGTGGAACTGGCCAAGGACTGGCGCACAGACCGCATGCTGCGCCGGCTGGAAGCGATGCTGCTGGTGGCCGACAAGGAAACCACGCTGGTCATCACCGGCAACGGTGATGTGCTGGAGCCGACAGATGGCATAGGTGCGATAGGCTCAGGCGGCACCTTTGCGCAATCCGCTGCCAAGGCCTTGCAGGAAAACACCGACCTGTCTCCGATAGAAATCGTCAAGAAGTCGCTGACGATTGCCGGCGAATTGTGCATCTACACCAATTTGTCGCACACCATAGAAACGCTGGATTAAGCTGGAACAACACACCATGAACATGACTCCCCAAGAGATCGTCTCTGAACTGGACAAACACGTTGTCGGCCAGGACAAGGCCAAACGCGCCGTCGCGATTGCCTTGCGCAACCGCTGGCGCCGGCAGCAGGTGGCTGAGCCCCTGCGCCATGAAATCACACCGAAAAACATCCTCATGATAGGGCCTACAGGCGTGGGCAAGACCGAGATCGCGCGCCGCCTGGCCAAGCTGGCCGATGCGCCTTTCATCAAGATTGAAGCAACCAAATTTACCGAAGTCGGTTATGTAGGCCGCGACGTGGATACCATCATCCGCGACCTGATCGACATCGGCATCAAGCAGACCCGCGAAACAGCGACCCGCAAGGTACGCGCCCAAGCGGAAGACGCAGCGGAAGACCGCGTTCTGGATATCCTGTTGCCACAGCCGCGCGACTTTGGTTTCAATTCAAACACAGCCGCAGCGCCGGAAGCCGACAACAACGTGACACGCCAGACCTTCCGCAAGCGTCTGCGTGAAGGCGAACTGGACGACAAGGAAATCGAGATCGACGTTGCCGAAGCCGGCCCGCAAATGGAAATCATGGCGCCGCCCGGCATGGAAGAAATGACCGAGCAGATCAAGACCATGTTTTCCGGCATGGGCAATGGCCGCAAGAAATCGCGCAA
The DNA here is from genome assembly GCA_043726505.1 of Undibacterium sp. GTDB lineage: Bacteria > Pseudomonadota > Gammaproteobacteria > Burkholderiales > Burkholderiaceae_D > Undibacterium. The sequence goes on from JAYSKH010000265.1 coordinate 33,803, forward strand.
GCTGAAGATCAAGGATGCGATGAAGCTGCTGATCGAGGAAGAAGCCGGCAAGCTGGTCAATGAAGATGAGTTGAAGCAGAAGGCGATTGCCAATGTCGAGCAGAACGGCATCGTATTCCTGGACGAGATCGACAAGATCGCCAACCGTTCCGAGATGGGTGGTGCCGATGTGTCACGCGCCGGTGTGCAGCGGGATCTGCTGCCGCTGGTGGAAGGCACAACCGTCAACACCAAGTACGGCATGATCAAGACCGACCACATCCTGTTCATCGCATCGGGCGCTTTCCATCTGGCCAAGCCCTCCGATCTGATACCGGAACTGCAGGGCCGCTTCCCTATCCGGGTGGAACTGGAGTCATTGTCGATTGCCGACTTTGAACGCATCCTGACCAGCACCGATGCCTGCCTGACCAAGCAGTACGAAGCCCTGCTGGCCACCGAAGACGTGAAAGTGGATTTCTCCAAGGATGGCGTAGAACGCCTCGCGGGTATTGCGTATTCCGTCAATGAAACCACGGAAAACATCGGCGCCCGCCGCCTGTACACGGTGATGGAAAAATTGCTGGAAGAAGTGTCTTTCGATGCGCATCAGAAGAGCGGCCAGACCATCGTTATCGATGCAGCCTACGTGGAAGAAAAGCTGGGTGCGCTGTCGGTCAATGAAGACCTGTCGCGCTATGTGCTGTAACTACTGTTGTAACTGCTGCTGTAACTAGCTGCACAACTGAAGTAGAATAAAAAGCCCGGCATGCTTGATCAGCATGCCGGGCTTTTTTACTGGAGGATCTTCATGGCAAACAAAACGCTGGGCACCCGCCAGAAGCTGAGTTTCCGCATTGAGCCGGCACAGTCCAAACCGCGCAATCCGGTGGCTATAGCCGCCAAGCAGCGGGCGGCGGGGCCGCATAAAAAGACCGCGTCGGCAGTCAGACAGGCGCAGAAGCTGGCCGTCAAAAAGGGCGATACCGAGCCTTAGTCGGGTCTTAGCCGAAGCTTGGCTCAACTGTTAATTCAGTTCAGCTCCTGCTTCGCATCGCGCGCCAGCAGGCGCCCTATCATCTGCTGTACCGGCACATCATCAAACAGCACGCCTGCCACTGCATCGGCAATCGGCATTTCCACCTTCAGCTTGGCCGCCAGCGCCCTGACCGCCTGCGCGCAGCGCACGCCTTCGGCCACATGGCCCAACTCCGCGACGATCACCGGCAGCGACTTGCCCTGCGCCAGCGCAAGCCCAACCTTACGATTGCGCGACAGGTCGCCGGTGCAGGTCAGGATCAGGTCGCCGACACCGGTCAGGCCCATCAGCGTTTCCACGCGGCCGCCCAATACCGAACTCAGGCGGCTGATTTCCGCCAGGCCGCGCGTGATCAGCGCAGCGCGTGCATTCAGGCCCAGGCCCAAACCGTCGGCAATGCCGGTCGCAATGGCGAGGATGTTCTTGACCGCGCCGCCCACTTCCACGCCGACGAGGTCATCGCTGGAATACACACGCAGCGCATTGCCGTGTGCGGCGCTGACTACCTGCCGGCACAGCTCAGCGGATGACGACGCAATCGTCAGCGCGCATGGCATGCCTTTAGCGACTTCCTGTGCAAACGAAGGGCCGGACAGCGCGCCGGCGGCAATGCCACCGCCGTCTCCCAGCACCTGCTGCACGACCTGGTGCGGCAGCAGCATGCTGCCCTCTTCAAATCCCTTGCACAGCCAGACGACACGCTTGGGCGCATACGGCAGGCATTGCTGCAACGCCGGGCGCAAACCCGCCACCGACGTCGCCAGGATCAGCAGATCAGCCGGATCGGCAACGTGTTTCAGTGCCACATCGAAGTCCGCCGTCACCTGCAAACCGGCCGGCAGAGTAAAGCCGGGCAGGTAGGTATTATTGTCGCGCGTTTCCGCCATCTGCTGCATCAGCGCAGTGTTGCGGCCCCACAGCAGCATGTCATTGCGCGCCGCCAGCGACATCGCCAGCGCGGTGCCCCAGGCGCCCGCGCCCAAAATGGTGATTTTCATTGTGTATTAACCTCGCATGCCATCGCAGCGGTCTCTCTTGCAAGCGTGATCGATATAAAAAAAGGACAGCAGGCTATCCCGTTGTCCTTTTGATGGCAGCCCCGAAGGCTTTCATCGTGCGGCAGCGTCTTTAGAAATGAGTCTTATACGCCCCAGACTTCGGATGCCTTGATGTAGCCCAGCTGCCCATCCTTGTGCTTGACCTTCAGCCAGCCGCTGGCGGCAGGCTCTGCCAGCTCCAGCAATACGTTCTTGTCGGCGCTGAATACGACGGCAGCGGCATCATCCGCCGTGGCGCGTACTTTGGCGTTGGCGACGCGCACGACCACATTGCGGCGCGCCAGCAGTTCCTTGGATTCTACCCAGCTCAGGTCGCCAGCCATGTCGCGCACCTTGCTCCAGGTGCCGTAGGTCAGGATCACTTCCACCGGCATGCCGCGTGGCGCGACATACAGCTTGCCGCCCTTGCTGGAAGGAGCGTCATACAGGATCACAGGCGAAGCGCCTATCGATTTGAATTCCAGCGCATAGGCGGCACCCGTCAGCAGGCTGAGGCCAGCCAGCAAAGGCAAAAGCAGAAAACGACGCATATCACGCATAAAATCAGAACTCCTAAGGAAACCGGCTGAAACGCAGGCAAGTACCCGGCTACAGCCACAGCCACGATCCGCAGCAGCCGAACCCGGCAACGGTTTTACCCGTTCAGGTCCGGCGGCAATCTTCAGGCCATTGGTGCTACTAGTGTGTTGTCGTGCCTTCAGGAGCGGCGCCATCTACCGGCAATGCTGCCTGTTGCTCGGCCAGGTTTTGCAGGCGCTGAGCATAGAAGGCTTCAAAATTGATTTCAGCCAGATGCACAGGCGGGAAACCAGCACGGGTGATCGCATCGGCGATATTAGCGCGCAGATAAGGGTAGACGATGTTAGGGCAGCCGATGCCGAGCAGCGGATCCAGCTGGTCGGCCGGAATGTTGCGCGCTTCGAATATACCAGCCTGTTTGCCTTCTACCAGGAAAGCGACCTTGTCTTTGACCTTGGCCGTTACAGTAATGGTAACGGTGGATTCAACGATGCCATCGGCCAGTTGTTCTGCGCCCACGTCTACTGCAACTTCTATGCTTGGCGCCTCTTGTTCCAGGAAGATGCCTGGGGAATTAGGCTGTTCAAGCGACAAATCTTTCAGATAAACGCGTTGAATTTGAAATACGGGCTGCAGATTTTCGTCAGACATGTGAGGCTTTCTAAGATACTAAAAGATTAATAATGAACAGCGAGGGGACAAAACGGCTGCATTGGCAGCTTCGGCTATTTTGCCCCGATTCCGTCCGGATGCCTGCTGCGGACAGGCACCTCCCGGACTCGTGTAAGCCCGCAACTCGCTATTCTAACAAGCACAACCCTAAAACAGCAATCAGCGCAATCAGGCTTGCTGTAATAAAGGATCGAGCTTGCCAGCCCTGTCCAGCGCGGACAGGTCATCAAAGCCACCTACATGGGTTTCCCCTATGTAAATCTGCGGCACGGTGCGACGCCCGGTCTTCTGCATCATGTTTTCCCTGATGGCAGGATCGAGGTCCACACGTATCTTTTCGATATTATCGACGCCCTTGGACTTCAACAGGCGTTCCGCCATGACGCAATAGGGGCAAACGGCGGTGCTATACATTACTACGTGGGATGTCATGATTTCCTCCAGCTTATCGCTACGTATTTATTACAGCGCCTATTATCCCGCATTCCTCACTTTACCGTCGGCAAGCCCTGTGCTGTCCAGGCTGACTGGCCGCCTTCGAGGCTGAAAGCCTGTTCGAAGCCGGCATTTTTCAATATTGACAGCGCGCTGGCCGAGCGTATGCCGCGGTCACAAACGACGATAGTGGTCGCATTTTTTGATTTTTCGATTTCCTTGATGCGGTTCGGCAATTCAGCCAGAGGGATATTTTTAGCGTTCTGCAGATGGCCGGAAGCGAATTCCTCTGCATTACGCACATCCAGCACCAGGGTTTTGCCCTGATTCATGAACTGCGTAGCTTGCAGTGAGGAAACTTTGGCGCCCCGCCTTTGCAGTACGGGCACCAGCAAAGCGATGCCGGAAGCGATGATCAGGGCCAGCAACAGCAGGTTAAAAAGGTTGTCAGTAAAGAATTTCACAGGATTCCAATGGGTATAAATGGTTTTAGGTAACCCTATCATTATAAAATAGAAGGGAAGGCTGTAGCCTATCTTCTCATTTCCTGCTATCAACCCTGTTATCGACCCTATCAACCCTTACTGTCTCCCCTATTTCCACCATGTATAAAATCGTTTTAATGCGCCATGGCGAATCAACCTGGAACCTGGACAACCGCTTTACCGGCTGGACCGACGTTGACCTGACCGAAAAAGGCGCAGCAGAAGCCCGCCAGGCCGGCAAACTGCTGAAGGAAGCCGGCCTCAGCTTCGACCTCGCCTATACCTCCGTATTAAAACGCGCGATCCGCACGCTGTGGATCACCATGGATGAAATGGACATGATGTGGCTGCCCGTCATCAATGACTGGCGCCTGAACGAGCGCCACTACGGCGCGCTGCAGGGACTGAACAAGGCTGAAACCGCTGCCCAGTATGGCGACGACCAGGTGCTGGTATGGCGCCGCAGCTATGACACGCCACCCAATCCGCTAGCCGAAAACGACCCGCGCACGTCATTTGCCGACCCGCGCTATTCCGGCCTGCAACGCTCACAGATCCCGCTGACAGAATGCCTGAAAGACACCGTGGAACGTGTGATGCCGGCCTGGGAAGACAGCATTGCGCCTGCCATCCGCGCCGGCAAGCGCATCATCATCTCCGCGCACGGCAACAGCCTGCGCGCACTGATCAAGATGTTGGACGGCATCAGCGATGCGGACATCGTCAGCCTGAACATCCCCAATGGCCAGCCGCTGGTGTATGAGCTGGATGCCGACCTGAAACCGATCAGGCACTACTACCTGGGCGACCAGTCAGCGATTGAAGCTGCGCTGAAAGCCGTCGCCAGCCAGGGAAAGGCCAAGTAATCGTTGCTGACGCGCCCACTTTCGCAATGCTTTTGATGAAGCAGCGGCAAGGTCGCCCGTTGCGCCTGTTACGCCTATTGCGTCCGTCGCATCTGCTGTTGCCGGTCTGCGCCCTGCTGCTATGGGCCAGTCTCCCCGGTGACGTGCAGGCTGCCAGCACCCGCGCAGCGCAAAAGACCGCAGCCGAGGCGGAACGCGCCGAACTGCGGCAAAAGCTGAATGCGCTGAAAAACGATATCAGCAAGACCGAGACCGCCAAGGACCAGGCCAGCGATGCGCTGGCCTCTTCCGAACAGGCAATCTCGGAGGCTAACCGCTCGCTGCGCGATCTGCAGGCCGAACAAGGTGATACCCAGGCCAAACTGAGCAAACTAACGGAAGAGCAGAGCCGGCTGCAGCTGCAGGTGGAAACCCAGAAGAAACAACTGTCCGAATTCCTGCGCCGCCAGTACATGCGTGGCAGCAGCGACCGTATCAAACTGCTATTGTCAGGTGACAACCCCAACCGCATCAACCGTGACCTGCAATACATGGGTTATGTGTCGCAAACCCAGGCCAAGATGATAGACAGCCTGCACGCGAGCCTGCAGGCCGTGACCAAGAACACAGAGGAAGCGCAGGACGCCAAGGAAGAGCTGGATGAAATAGCGCAGGAAGAACGCCAGCACAAGACCTCGCTGGAAACCGAGAAGAAACGCCGCGCCACACTGCTGGCGCAACTGGCAGACAAGCTGCACAACCAGAAAAAACAGGCCGACGACCTGCAAAAGGATGAGCAGCGGCTGGGCACGCTGGTCACGCGGCTGAATAAATTAATAGAAGAGCAAATCAAGGCCGAGCAGGCCCGCGCCGCGCTGGCGGAAAAACAGCGCCAGGAAAAAATAGCGCAGCAAAAGGCCGCGCGGGAAAAAGCACTGGCCAACCAGGGCAAGAAACCCGGCAAGGCGCCCAACCCGGCAGATGCGATAGACGCTGACGAGCCGCCGGCAAAACCGATTGCCAGGAATGAGCTGACGCCGGTGCCGGGCACCAATAACGGCGAGTTCAGCCGGCTGAAGGGCCAGCTGAGGCTACCCGTCAAGGGTGAGCTGGTCGCGCGTTTCGGCAGCCGCCGCGCCGATGGCCCCAGCTGGAAAGGCCTGTTCATCCGTGCCGCCGAAGGAGCCGAGGTAAAGGCCATCGCTACCGGCAAGGTCGTGTTTGCGCAATGGCTGAAAGGCTTTGGCAACATGATCATCGTCGACCACGGCAGCGAATACATTAGTATTTATGGCAATAACCAGGCGGTGCTGAAACATGTCGGCGACATTGTAAAGACCGGCGATACAATTGCCAGTGCAGGTAATAGCGGCGGCAATGAAGAATCGGGTTTATACTTTGAAATAAGGTATAGGGGCCAGGTCCAGGACCCAATGACTTGGGTAGGAAAATAGCAATCAAGGTAGCAATCGCCGATGAGCGCTGCACAAAAAGCGACTAAGAAGACCGCTCAATCAATTTCACATATCGGCAATATCGGAATCAGGTGACACATGGGTAAGCGACTGAAGAATATAGGCTTGATCAGCCTGGGCATGGTAGCCGGCGTGGCTGCATCGATGCAGTTTTCCGCGATGGCGCAAAAGAGCACGACCGCGCCGCTGCCGGTGGAAGAACTGCGCCAACTGGCCGACGTATTCGGCCTGATCAAATCCGATTATGTCGAGCCGGTGGAAGACAACAAGCTGCTGACCGAAGCGATTTCCGGCATGGTGGCATCGCTGGACCCACATTCTGCCTATCTAGACAAGAAATCTTTCAAGGAACTGCGGGAAGGCACGCAGGGCAAGTTTGTCGGCCTGGGTATAGAAGTCGGCATGGAAGACGGCTACGTCAAGATCATCTCCCCCATTGAAGATTCCCCCGCCTACCGCGCCAACCTGAAACCGGGCGACCTGATTACACGCCTGGATTCCACGCCCGTCAAAGGCCTGTCGCTGGATGACGCCGTCAAGAAAATGCGCGGCGAACCGAACACCAAGATCACGCTGACCATCGCGCGCAAGAATGAAGACAAGCCCATCGTCGTGACCATCGTGCGCGAAACCATCAAGGTGCAGAGCGTCAAGGCCAAGATGATAGAACCCGGTTATGCATGGCTGCGCATCTCGCAATTCCAGGAGCCGACGGTAGAAGACATGGCCAAGAAGATTGAGGGCCTGTATGCACAGGACCCGAACATCAAGGGTCTGGTGCTGGATCTGAGGAATGACCCGGGCGGCGTGCTGCCGGGCGCCATCGGCGTGTCTGCGGCTTTCTTGCCGAAGGATGTGCCGGTCGTGTCCACCAATGGCCAGTTGCCGGACTCGAAGGCAATCTTCTACGCCAAGCGTGAATTCTATGCATCGCGCGCAGTCGGCGATCCGCTGTCCAAGCTGCCTGCCGCAGTAAAAAATGTGCCGATGGTTGTACTGGTCAATACCGGTTCCGCATCCGCATCTGAAATCGTTGCGGGTGCGCTGCAGGACTACAAACGCGCCACCATCATCGGCACGCAGAGTTTCGGCAAAGGCTCGGTACAGACGATACGCCAGATCTCCGCCGATACCGCCGTCAAGCTGACCACGGCGCGCTACTACACGCCGAATGGCCGCTCCATCCAGGCCAAGGGCATCGTGCCTGACCTGAACGTGGAAGAAACCGCGGATGGCGACGGCTTCAATGTACTGCGCACACGCGAATCGGATCTGCAAAAGCATCTGGTCAACGATACCGACAAAAACGCCGAAGCCGGCAAAGGCAAGGTCATTGACGAGCTGGAAGAAGAAAACCGCCTGGTAGCACTGGCCAAGAAAGCCAAGCCGCTGGAATATGGCACCAAGGACGACTACCAGCTGGCACAGGCGCTGAATCACCTGAAGGGCTTGCCGGTCAAAACCACGGTCGCCAAGATCGAAGACAAGGAAGAAGGCAAGGAAAGCAAGTCCGATTCCAAGCCGGATACTGTGAAACCTGAGACGGTCAAGCCAGAAGTAAAAAAGAAATAAGCCCGCTGCTGTGAGCAGGCGAAACGTCCGGCCAAGGCTGGACGTTTTTATTTCCGCTTGCTGAATTTCGACGTCCGGCGACAGCCTGACAAAGGCGCGCAGCTGTATCCGTTGCCATGCAGGCCAACTGTATCCGCACTGCCCGGCTCTAAGGTCTTATCATCAGCAATTCTGCCCTATGACCATCTGTATTATTGCTCTGAAGGAGACCAAGCCATGACCGGAAATACCCTGCTTACCGCGGATCTGCTGTTCGCTTACTCGGCCTACTTCGTTGGCACCGCCAGCCCCGGGCCGAGTAATCTCGCCATCATGTCGGTGGCGACCAGCGCCGGGCGCAAGGCTGCTTTTGTATTTGCCGCCGGCGTCATGTCAGGGTCGTTTTTCTGGGCCATGCTGGCAACGCTGGGCTTATCCACGGCACTGCTGATGGTGGAAAATTTCATCGTCACGGTCAAGCTGCTGGGCGGCCTGTACCTGCTGTGGCTGGCTTTTAAATCCGGCCGCTCTGCGCTGAAGGCGAACAAGGCTGCGGCCCCTGCTGATTCGCTGCCGCAATCTTACCGGCAGCTGTACGTACGCGGCGCGCTGCTGCACCTGACTAACCCCAAGGCCATCCTCGTATGGATGTCCGTGGTAGCGCTGGCCTCTCCGATCTCTCCAATAAGCGGTAACGATGGCCAGCATGCAGTGCCACACCACATGCTGGCCGTCGTTGCTGGCTGCCTGGGCATAGGCACGGTCGTGTTCGGCAGCTATGCCGCGCTGTTTTCAACGGCAGTGGCGCGCCGGCTGTATCTGCAGCTGAGGCGCTGGCTGGACGGCTTCCTCGCCATCGTATTTGCGCTAGCCGGCTACCGGCTGCTAAGCTCACGTACTTAGGACGTGAACAGGCTAAGATAGAGCCTGTTTTTTCAGTAATTCAAGACAACGGTTTGACGATGGACGACCAAAAACTACTGCGCTATTCACGCCATATCCTGCTGGAGCAGATAGGCATAGAAGGCCAGCAAAAAATTTCCAGCTCCCATGCGCTGATCATCGGCGCGGGCGGCCTTGGCTCGCCTGCGGCAATGTACCTGGCCGGCGCCGGCGTAGGCACGCTGACACTGGTAGACGACGACGTGGTTGACCTGACCAACCTGCAGAGACAGATACTGCACACGACCGAGCGCGTAGGACAGGCCAAGGTTGATTCCGGCAAGCAGGCGCTGAACCAGCTCAACCCGGACGTACACGTGCACGCTCTGAAGGAACGCGCGCAAGCAGCGCGGCTGGATGAGCTGGTGCAGACCGCCGACGTCGTACTCGATTGCAGCGACAACTTTGCCACGCGGCACGCCGTCAACCTCGCCTGCGTCAGGCTGAAAAAACCGCTGGTGTCGGGAGCCGCCATTTCTTTCGACGGCCAGATCAGTGTCTTCGACAGCCGCGATCCGGCATCGCCGTGCTACGCGTGTCTGTTCCCGCCCGATCAGCAGTTTGAAGAAGTGCTGTGTTCGACGATGGGCGTGTTTGCGCCGCTGGTCGGCATCATAGGCACGATGCAGGCAGCCGAAGCGTTAAAGCTGTTGATGGGGCTGGGCAGGACGCTGGCGGGACGGCTGCTGCTGCTGGACGCCCAGAACATGGAATGGACGCAAATCGGCGTCGCGCGCAATGCGGCTTGCCCGGTATGCGGTCACGAGCATACAGAAATCAGGTAACCAGGAAACAACACGCTATTCACCAAAGCCTGGCCAGCCTGTACAATCGTAGTGACAAAAAGAAATAGAATTTGGGCAATAAAACCGATATCTACACTCTCGTTCACTGATGAATGGACCAAGACCGCATGATTCCCAGCGATATAGAAAACGACCTGTTCGCATTCCTGATCTGCGCGATTGTCGTCAGCGGCGGTGTACTGGGCATACTGCTGTTTCGCGTCAAGGAAAAGCGGCGCGCCAGCAGGGAAAGACGCCGCTACCGGCTGGCAGTGAGGGAAGACCGCCGGCGCGCGGAAGAAGACCGCCGCAAGGCACCCGGCGGCTAACCGAGCCCGTCTCTTAATGTTAATCTTACTCTTACATCGCTACGCCGTTTTCTTGGCCAGCCCCAGGTAAGTATCAATCACGCGCTGGTCATGCGCCAGTTCATCCGCAGGCCCCTGCAAGGCCAGTTCTCCGGTTTCCAGCACATAGGCATAATCCGCCACCTGCAATGCCGCCCGTGCATTCTGCTCCACCAGCAAGATCGCCACGCCGGTCTGTTTCAGGCGCTGGATGATGTGGAAGATTTCCTTAACGATCAACGGCGCTAGCCCCAGGCTGGGCTCATCCAGCATCAGTAGCTGCGGCTTGGCCATCAGCGCGCGGCCCAGCGCCAGCATCTGCCGCTCGCCGCCGGACAAAGTGCCGGCTTCCTGGCCGCGGCGCTCTTTCAGACGCGGAAACAGTTCATACACGACCTGCAACTGGTCGGCATAATTTTTCTCGCCGGCCTGGTAGCGGCGGTAGCTGCCCAGCATCAGGTTGTCTTCCACACGCATGCTGGAAAACAGCTCACGCTTTTCCGGCACCAGGCACATGCCACAGGCGACGCGCTTTTCTATCGCCATGCCACTCAGTTCCTGCCCATCCAATAAGACCTTTCCCTGGATGGCGCCGCTGGCCGGCAGCGCTCCGGCAATGGCATTAAGCATCGTCGATTTGCCGGCGCCGTTAGGACCGATCACGGTAACGATCTGGCCAACGCCGACCTGGATGCTGGCCTTGTGCAAGGCTTCTACCTTGCCGTAGAAGACTTGTAGGTCGCTGACTTGAAGTAAAGGTGTCGTCATTGTATTTTTTCCGAATTGCCGAGGCTTAATCGATGCCGCCGAGGTAGGCTTCCAGCACTGCCGGGTTCTGCTGCACTTGCTGCGGCAGGCCTTCTGCGATCTTGGTGCCGAATTCCATGACCACCAGATGGTCGGTCAGATTCATCACGAAGTCCATGTCATGCTCAACCAGCAGCACGCTCATGCCTTCTGCCTTCAGCTTGTTCAGCAGGCTTGCCAGTTCCTGTTTCTCTTTGTAGCGCAAACCCGCGGCAGGTTCATCCAGCAGCAGCAGGCTGGGGTCGCAGCACAGCGCGCGTGCAATTTCCAGGATGCGTTGCTGGCCCAGCGCCAGGCTGCCGGCTTCTTCATGCAGCATATTGCCCAGGCCAACACGCTCTAGCTGGCGCTTTGCTTCCAGCAGCAAGGAATCTTCTATCTTCTGGTTGCGGCACAGCACGCTGGAAATGACCTCGCTGATGTCGCCATGCTTGGCGCGCAGATGGGCGCCTATGGCCACGTTTTCCAGCACACTCATTGTCGGCAGCAGCCGCACATGCTGAAAAGTCCGCCCTATGCCCAGCTTGACGATCTCACGCGAAGGCAGGCCGCTGATGGGCTGCAGGCTGCCATCGCGCAGGAAGCGTATCGCCCCGGAAGTCAGCGGCAGCACGCCGGTGACAAGATTGAACATCGTTGACTTGCCAGCGCCGTTGGGGCCGATTAGCCCTACGATCTGGCCTGCACCGACCTGGAACTGCATGTCGTTGACGGCCACCAGTCCGCCAAACTGCTTGCGTGCCTGCGCTACTTCCAGGATTACCTTGCCGCTGGCCGGTTTTTCGCGGTGCGGCAGCGGCTGCGCATTATCCGGCACTACGATTTTGCGCGGTGCGGGCAACCAGCCTGCAAACAGTTTTGTCAGGTAAGGCCACACGCCATCCCTGGCCCTTTGCAGCAGCAGTATCAGCAGGATACCGAATACGATGATTTCAAAATTGCCGTTAGCGCCGAGCAGCGCCGGCAAGATGGATTGCAATTTATCTTTCAGCAGTGTCAGCAGCGCCGACCCCAGCAGCGCGCCCCATACATGGCCGGCACCGCCCACCACCGCCATGAACAGGTATTCGATACCGGCATTCAGGCCAAAAGGCGTAGGGTTCACCGCGCGCTGCAAATGCGCGTAAAGCCAGCCGGATACGCTGGCCAGCATCGCCGCGATAATGAAGATGATCACTTTCATGCGCGCCGTATTAACGCCCATCGCTTCAGCCATCACACCGCCGCCGCGCAGCGCGCGGATTGCGCGGCCAGGACGGGATTGCAGCAGGTTTTGCACGGCAATCACGGCCAGCAGCAGGATCAGCCAGATCAGCCCATACATGCGGCGGCCGCTGTCCAGCTTGAAGCCAAAGACATCCACCGGCGGAATGCCGTTCAGACCATCATACTTGCCTAAAAATTCCAGGTTGCCGAACAGGAAAAACAGCGACAGCCCCCAGGCAATCGTGCCCAACGGCAGATAGTGTCCGGACAGCCGCATCGTGATGACGCCAATCGCATAAGCAGCCAGCATAGTCAGCGCCAGGCCGGCCAGCAGGCCCAGCCATGGCGACACCCCGAAGCTGGTGGACAGGTAGGCGGTGGAATACGCGCCAAGGCCGACAAAGGCCGCCTGGCCGAAAGAAGTCAGGCCGCCGACGCCGGTCAGCAGCACCAGGCCCAGCGCGACAATCGCATACAGGCCTATGTAGTTGGCCAGCGTGATCCAGAATTCAGGCGTAGGCAGCAGCGGCAGCAAGATGACGGCTGCCAAAAAAATCAGGTAAATACGGTTGATGCCTTGCTTCATTACTCTTCATCCTCATCGCTATGCTTGCTGCTGAGCGAACGCCACAGCAAGACCGGAATAATCAGCGTAAATACGATCACCTCCTTGTAGGCGCTGGCCCAGAACGACGAGTACGATTCCAGCAAACCGACCAGGATCGCGCCGGCAGCCGCTACAGGATAACTGACCAGGCCGCCGACGATGGCGCCGACAAAACCCTTCAGGCCGATCAGGAAACCGCCGTCGTAATACACGGTCGTCAGCGGTGCAATCAGCACACCGCAGAACGCGCCCATCGCTGCCGCCAGCGTAAAGGCCAGGCGGCCCGCCTGCGTGGTGCCGATACCGACCAGCTGCGCGCCCAAGCGGTTCACCGCCGTCGCCCGCAAGGCCTTGCCGGACAGCGTGCGTTCAAAATAGAAATACAGGCCGGCGATCAGCGCGGCCGACACGCCGATGATCACCAGGCTCTGGCCGGAAATGGACATCGCACCCAGTTCAAAACGCGCGTCGGAAAACGGCGTCGTGCGTGAACCTTCGGCGCCGAACATCACCAGCCCTATGCCGGTCAGCGCATAATGAACGCCGACCGAGACAATCAGCAGCACCAGCGTGCTGGCTTCGGCCAGCGGCTGATAGGCGAGCCGGTAAATCATCGGCCCCATCGGGATCACGGTCACCAGCGCCAACACCACCTGCGCATACAGCGGCCAGTTCTGCACCGGCAGGTTGTGCGTGGCAAACCACAGGCCCGCAGGCAGCACCAGGAACTTCAGCGCGGAGATACCGGCTTCAGCGCCAAAGCGCGCACTGCGCTGCTTGGCACGCAGCATGGAAACTATTTCCTGCACAAAGCTGAGCGCGCCCAGCGCGACCAGCAGCGTGATCGAATGCGGGAATTTGCCGGACTGTATCGCCGCCAGCGTCAGCGCGCCGAAAGCGACAAACTCACCCTGCGGTATAAAAATAACGCGGGTAACTGAAAACACCAGCACCAGCGCCAGCGCCAGCAGCGCATAGATCGCTCCACTGGTAATGCCGTCCTGGGCCAGGATGGCGGCAATTGATAAATCCATACTTTAGCGTCCTGTCCTGCAATATCGTTGCATGGTGTTGAATATGACTGATGTAACTGATGTGGTTGATGTAACTGATGAAGCTGATGAAGCTGATGAAGCTGAGCGAGCGGGATAAAACCAGATTGAACAAGCGAGCAACCGCTTAAAAAAGGGGAGCCATCGCTCCCCCTTCTTGATCTTGTCAGCAACAAAGATGCGATCAGTTCGCCTTGCCCAGCAGTTTCCATTTGCCGTTGACGATTTCCACCATCACGCGAGAACGCTGGTCCAGACCCAGATGGTCGGTAGCGCTCATGTTGACGATACCGTGCGAAGTCGGCAGGTTAGTGATGTTTTCCAGCGCGGTACGCAGCGCGGCACGGAATTCCTTGGTGCCGGGCTCGCCTTTTTTCAGCGCAACGGGAATCGCTGCTTCCAGCAACAGGCCGGAATCCCACGCGTGGCCGCCGAAAGTGGAAATGGAGCCGGCGCCGTAGGCTTTTTCATACGCAGCCAGATAACGCATCGACGATTTCTTGACCGGGTTGTCGGCAGGCAGCTGTTCTGCGACCAGCAATGGGCCGGCTGGCAGGAAAGTGCCTTCGCAGTCTTTGCCGCATACGCGCAGGAAGTCATTATTGGCAATGCCATGGGTCTGATAGATCTTGCCCTTGTAGCCGCGCTCTTTCAGCGTTTTTTGCGGCAGCGCAGCAGGCGTGCCGGAACCGGCGATCAGCACCGCATCCGGATTGGACGACATGATCTTCAGGATCTGGCCGGTAACCGATGTATCGGTGCGGGCAAAACGCTCATTGGCCACAATCTTCAGCTTGCGCACATCGGCCAGCTTGGAAAATTCCTTGTACCAGCCTTCGCCGTATGCATCGTTAAAGCCAATGAAGGCAATCGTCTTGATGCCGGCATCGCTCATGTGACCGGTAATGGCAGTCGCCATGTGGGAATCGTTCTGCGGTGTCTTGAATACCCAGAAACGCTTGGAATCGACAGGCAATACAATTGTAGAAGATGCCGCCATCGAAATCATCGGCACTTCATTCTCGGCAGCAACATCAATCATCGCCAGCGAATTCGGTGTGACGGTAGAGCCGATCAGCGCATCGATCTTGTCTTCGGCGATCATCTTGCGCGCGTTCTTTACCGCTGTCGTGGTATCAGACGCATCATCGAGAACGATGTATTCGACTTTCTTGCCGGCGATTTCCTTGGGCAGCAGCGCAAAGGTGTTTTTCTCTGGAATGCCCAGCGAGGCAGCGGGGCCGGTGGCGGATACGTTAACGCCTATCTTGATCTGGGCCGACGCATTTGACGCCATCACCAGGGATAGCAGCGCAGGTAGCAAAGCGAACACAAACTTCTTCTTCATCGATGTCTCCTCGTTTTTGAATATTGTTATTGTGCATTTTCCGACCGCTTGGTCGGTTAATTACCCAAGTGTAGCCTTTCCTACCGGATGACACAACTGGAGGCCGAATTTTTGCCGCCATTTTGCACAGCAAGCCAAATTACCGGACAGACATAGTGCGCTGAATACAGATATCCAGGCTATCCGACATATTTTGCATATTCTTAAAAAATTTTGTTCTATGCTGTAAGTTATCCTGAATTGGCCCGACAGATGCATAAGTCGATGCAGCAGGATATAGAAGAAGAGATCCACTGCAGCGCACTTATGACGCATGTCCATCCGAAGAGCCACACTTTTACATCACTGGAGAATACAATGAAACAAGCTATCCAAACTGGCGCAATGATCGCCATCGCCGCAGCTACAATGGCCCTGTCTGGCGCTTCCTTCGCTGCCGACAGCGCTGCCAGCACAGCCAAAGTACACTGCTCCGGCATCAACAGCTGCAAAGGCACAGCAGAATGCAAAACTGCAGAAAACGCCTGCAAAGGTCAAAATTCCTGCAAAGGCCATGGTTTTGTCAGCACCACAGCAGCAGAATGCAAAGCACAAAACGGCAAAGTCATCGACGCCAAGTAATATTTACCCGGTAGCACTTTCTTCTGTTAGTCGGACTATGCATAGGCCCCCTCAGGCATAGGCTGATCGGAGAAACGGCATTCGGTGCGCCGGCGTCATTGCCGGCGCACCTTTTTTCATTTAGGCGAACATTTCCGCATGCATACTATGACTGCTCCCGCTGCTTCACCCGGTTTCGGCCTTGGCCTGCGCACCGCGCATTACCATGAAATCCTGGCGCAACAGCAGCCCGTGGACTGGTTTGAAATTCTGTCGGAAAACTATATGGTGCCGGGCGGCAAACCGCTGGCAATGCTGGACAGCATAAGGCAGGACTACCCGATGGTCATGCATGGCGTATCCATGTCGATAGGTACGCCGGAAGGCCCGGACGAAAGCTATCTGCACGACCTGAAAAAACTGATGCAGCGCGTGCAGCCGCTATGGGTATCGGACCACTTGTGCTGGACCGGCGTGCACGGCAAGAATATGCACGACCTGCTTCCACTGCCGTACACCGAAGAAACGGTGAAGCTGGTCGCGGCCAACGTCCGCCGCGTGCAAGATTACCTGGAGCGCCCGCTGGTGCTGGAAAACGTCTCCAGCTATCTGTCCTTCAACAGTGACAGCATGCCGGAATGGGAGTTCGTCACGGCGGTGGCGGAAGAATCCGACAGCCTGATCCTGCTGGACGTGAACAATATCTACGTCAGCAGCTTCAACCACGGTTTTGATCCGCTGACCTATCTCGAAGGCATACCGCAGGGACGGGTACAGCAGATCCATCTGGCCGGGCACAGCCATCATGGCACACACATTATTGATACGCATGATCACCCGGTGGTTGACCCAGTGTGGCAGCTGTATGCTGCCGCATTGCGCCGTTTCGGCCAGGTCGCCAGTATGATAGAACGCGACGACAATATTCCGCCATTGGCGGAGCTTGTTACCGAACTGGGCGTTGCGCGTACTATCGCTGCCGGCGTACTTGCAGAACAGCAGGCACAGCACACGGAGGCGTACGCATGAGCGTTCCGGCCAACAATACGCAGCAGCTACAGGACAAGTTTCAGCAATACGTGATGGGCACGGATACTGCACATGCGACCCAGCCCGCCATACTAGGTGATATCAGGGAACAATTCGGCCTGCCCGCCAAAGACCGGCTGGCAATTTATTATGACGCCTACCGGCTGCGCATACGCGATGCGCTGGCCGATGCCTTTGGCAATACGCACGGCTATCTGGGCGACGATATGTTCTACGCATTCTGCTACGACTATATCGACACCCATCCTTCGCAGCTGCGCAACCTGCGCTGGTACGGCGCACACTTCCCAGCCTTCCTGGCGGAGCGGCTGCCGGCCCACCCTGTCGTTGCAGAACTGGCGGCATTTGAATGGACACTGGGCCTGGCCTTTGACGCTGAGGACCAGCCTGTGCTGGCGCTGGAGGAGCTGCGCGCATTGGCGCCGGAAGACTGGGAAGGACTGGGTTTTGAATGCCACCCCTCCCTGCATTTCCTCGATATGCAATGGAACGCGGTCGCAATCTGGCTCGCATTGAGCGAAGAGCAGGAACCTCCCGCTGCGGAACAAGGGACGAGTACGTCGTGGCTGGTATGGCGCAAGGATTTGCAGGCGCATTTCCGTTCGCTGGCGGATGAAGAACGCGATGCCTTGCGCGGACTCAATGCGGGCAGTAGCTTTTCCGACGTGTGCGCGATGGCGGCAGATACTAATCCTGAGATCACGCCGCAGATTGCAGGCTGGCTGCAAACCTGGCTCAACAATGAAATGCTGAGTCGCTTACGGCGGCAAAGCGCAGCCTAGGCTTCTTGTTCCTCCTTCTTGCTCCTTCTTCTTGTTTGGCCTTCTTTTTGCGCCTGCCTGCTTACCGCGGCAGGCCGCCGAAAATCACTTCCACGTCGAACGCACCGCGCAGCGCATTGCATAGCATCACGCGATCTGCGTTGCGCAAATCTTCCAGCGTCGCCTGCTCTTCGCTCAGCCGGAATACCGGGTCGTCCATCAGCACGCTGCGCATCACGCCCGGCAACACACCATCTGACAACGGTGGCGTGGTCCAGCGTCCGTCTTTTTGCAGCAGCACATTGGTGCGCCCGCCTTCGGTCAGATAGCCGTGTTCATTGAAGAACAGCATATCGAAAGCACCCTGCTTTTCTGCGTCGCGCCATGCGCTGTCATAGCGGTGGCGCACCGTGGTTTTGTGGCGCAGGAAGAGATCGCTGCCGGTAGTGTTATCCGCCGCCAGCAGCACGCTGATTTTATTTTGCAGCGGCTGCAGCATGGCGCTGGTGACATCAATGTCACCAGCAGCCTGCAACGCCAGCCGCACGCGGTAGGCGCCTTCGCCTGCCAGCCCAACGCGCAGTTGTTCCAGCCTGTTGCGAATTGCATCTTCATCAAAGGCAAACCCAAAATACACGGCCGACGCGTGCAAACGCTGCAAATGCCGTTCCAGGTAGCGGCAGCCGTCCTGCTGCGTTGCCTGCATGGTCTCGAACAGGCTGAATTGTGCAGGCAGCCCAGTCAGGAAGCCTGCCTTTAGCCGGCACTCGGCATATTCATCGGCAGCTACGCTGTCATAGACGATACCGGCACCCACGCCCAGCACGCCGCGGCGAATATCCGCCGCTTTGGCGGCATCGGATGCAGGCGGCTGCAGGTGCAGCGTGCGTATCGGCACCGACAGGCAAAAATCGCCTATGCTGCGGCCTTCCACAGGCGGATCGAACCAGCCTATGCCGCCGGTATATAAACCACGCGGCTCACTCTCCAGTTCACGGATGATCTGCATCGTCCTGCGCTTGGGCGCGCCGGTAATGGAGCCGCAGGGATAGAGAGCGGACAGGATCGCATGCAGACCCAGCTCCGGCTTCAGCTCTGCTTGCACTGTAGACGTCATCTGCAGCACGCTGGAAAAGCGCGTGACATCGAACAGGCGCGGCACGCGTACGCTGCCGGTTTTTGCGATGCAGCCCAGATCGTTTCTCAGCAGATCCACGATCATCAGGTTTTCTGCGCGGTTCTTGGCATCTGCAGCAAGCGCGGTAGACCGGCGAAGGTCTTCTTGCGCATCACCACTGGCGGCAGCGGTACCTTTCATTGGCCGGGCGGTCAGCATGCCGGCGGCATGCTGGACAAACAGCTCGGGCGATAGCGACAGCACAGCCTCGCCGCCCGGCAATACGATCAGCGCACCATACGGCACCGGCTGGCGCTGGCGCAGCCGCCGGTACAGCGCCTGCGGTGATCCGTAAGCATCAAAATGCAGGCGGTATGTATAGTTGACCTGGTAGGTGTCGCCAGCAGCGATATAGGCCTGCACCTGTGCAATGGCTGCTGTGAAAGCGGCTGCATCGACGCTAGGGCGCACGCCGGCAATCCCGGCGACTTCGTTACCGCTATTGGCTTCAGCCTGCGCATCCAGCCAGGCCTGCACTTGTGCCGCCGTCATCTGCTCGCAACGGGCAAACAACAGCATTCTGGATGGCTGCTCGACCAGTGTGCCGGCGGCATCATTGAAGGGCACTGCATGCAGGCGCGCACCGGTGTCGTACGACAGCAGCGCCACCGCATAGGCGCCTTGCTGTACTGCCGCCTGTGTTTGCACCAGCATGTTTTCCCACGAGGCGGCATCACTGCATTCCAGCATATGGGTCAACTGCGTGTACAGGCGGGATGTCGCAGAGGAAGCTTCGGACTGTGCATCGTCCAGCAAGGCAAAACAATCCACTGAATGACGGGAACCTGAAGAGGAAATGAGTAGGGCAGACGATGAAGGCACGATAAGCGGAGCGTCAGTACGGAAATCAGATCGGTGGTCGGATCGGTGGTCGGATCAGGAATCAAATGCGAATGCCGTGCAGTGTAACCGCAGAAGACCCGCACTGCACGGCGGGATTGTCAACTACCGCGCAGGCAATGTGGCGCGCGGAGGATTAAATGCCGGGGCAAACTTTCACATCTGCCAATATTCATTGATAATGGCGACACCATTCGATGAGGACTACATGCAAAGGCTTGCGCCCAATTTGCCGCTGGCAAGGAAGTTTTTAAGCTACAACTTTACCGCCATCGCAGCCAGCCTGCTGGCGACACTGGCTTGCCTGCTGGCGATTACTTTTTTTATTGCCGAGCGGCATGTACGCAGCGAAGCCATTTCAGAAGCAGGCATGCTGGCTGCCAGTCTGGCGCCCGCAGTTTCCATCCTGGATGCGCCGGCAGCCCGTAACCAGATATCCCAATTCAGCAGCCGCCCCGGCCTGCTGTCTGTCAGCGTCTACGATGCGGGCGGACGCTTTTTTGTCAGCTGGAGCGTGCTGAGCCAGTTCAACGGCGCCGCCGATGCCGGCATGCCGGCTATGGACAAATCCGTGCATACCCGCTGGAGCATCAGCCAGTTGAGCGTGACCGCCCCCATCCAGATGGATGACGGCAGCATCGGCAGGCTGCAGATGCATACCAGCATCGTGTCCGTTTACGTAGAGCTGCTGGGCTTACTGCTGTCCGGCCTGCTGCTGAGCGCCATCGCCGCACTATTTGCCTGCTACTGGCTGACCCGGCGGCAGATAGATGCGCTGGAGCCCCTGCATGAACTGGTAACAGTATCAGATCAGGTAGTGACGCTGAACGACTACAGCATGCGCATCTGGAATGATGGCGAACATGAATTTGCGCCGCTGATCCAGCATTTCAACCAGATGCTGGCGCGTATCGATACCTGGGAATCCAGCGAGGACGTGGCCATCCGCCGGCAGCGTGAGGAAGAACAAAGGATAGATATCCTGGATAACCACGACAGCCTGACACGGCTGCCGAACCGCCACTATTTCCATCGCGTGCTGGTGCATCACATCGATGAGGCAATGCAGACCGGCGAGCTTGCCGCGCTGATGTTCATCGACATCGACAACTTCAAATCCATCAATGACGAGTTCGGCTATGAGGCAGGCGACCTTGTGCTGACGACGATCGCTGGCCGGCTGGCGGCGACGTTGCGCGGCACCGATACGCTATGCCGCATAGGAGGAGACGAGTTTGCAGCGATACTGCCGCAGGTAGGCAGCGTGCAGCTGGCTGAATCGCTGGCGGAGCGGCTGCTGGCCGTGATACGGCAACCCATTCCGCTATATGGCCAGAAACTGGCCGTCAGCGCCAGCATAGGTCTGACGTGTGCGCCACTGCATGCGCAGGAGCAGAGGCAGCTGCTGCGCAACGGCGATCTTGCACTGGCAACCGCCAAGGCAGCGGGCAAGGACAGCTACTACACGCATACCACCGCATAAGGCAGGCAGTACGTCAGCCCAGAAGTAACTTCAGCAGTATCAACGCAACAGCAGCGCCACCTGCAACGCACCGAACTCGGTCGGCAGTTGCTTGAAACCTGTTTTGGCATAACGGTGCCAGCGGCCGACAATAAAGCTGGACAGCATGCTGGCGCGGCCGGCTACTTCGGATTCCACTGCTTTACCCTGCGTCACCGCCAGCCTCAGCGCCTGCTTGAACGCGAGCTCCAGCCTTTCGACAAACTGGTTCATGCGCACTTGCAGGCGTTCGTCTTCATTGACCAGCGCATCGCCTATCATCACCTTGGTCATGCCGGGATTGCGCTCTGAAAAATTCAGCAGCATCAGCGCGATGGCCTGCGCCTGCATCAGTCCGTCTTCATGTTGCGCACTGATGTGATTGATCAGGCCGAATACCGAGCCCTCAATAAACTCGATCAGGCCCTCGAACATTTGCGCCTTGCTGGCGAAATGGCGGTACAGCGCAGCCTCCGAAACCTCGATCTTTGCCGCCAGCGCCGCCGTGGTGATTTTTTCACCCTTGGGGTTTTCCAGCATTGCGGCCAGCGTCTGGAGGATCTGCAGCTTGCGTTCGCCCGGTTTAGAGGTTGCCATGTTTATTTTTTTGAATAATAGATGCGATGTACTGCCGGTGTACTCCCGTGTACCACATGCAGCCGGTTGCCGGCTCCCGCACCGGGTCCGGCAGCTAGCTCCAGCGGCGGCCGGGTAGTTGTTGTACAGATTTTACTGTTACATCTATGCAAGCGGCAGATTTTTTTGACCTGCCCGGCCTGGGCGGCCGCGGCAGGTACTGCGTCACCAGCACGGTGCGCATGCCCATTTGCTTGGCCGCCCGCAGGTTGGCTACGGTATCTTCCACCAGTACGCAGCGGCCGGCAGCCACGCCCAGCCTGGCCAGCAGCTTGCGCAGGTAGCCTCGTGATGGCTTGGGGCTCAGCCGGCGGTGCACGCGCATGTCTTCAATGGGGATATGTTCGGCAAAGTGGCGATGCAGGCCAATGTGGCGCACAACATCGCGCGCGTACTTGCGCGGCGCATTGGTCAGCAATATCTTGCGGCCCGGCAGCCGGCGGAACAAGCCGCCCAACCCTCGTTCAGCCCGTATCATGGCCGGCAGGTCTGGAAAGCTATGCGCCTCGTGTAGGAAATCGTCGGCGTCGACGCTATGGTGCTTGATGAGCCCCATCAGCGTCGCGCCATAGCGTTGCCAGTAAAGCAGCCGGGCAGCATCTACCGTCGCCGCATCCGCCGGGTTGACGCCATCCCCCAGTACCCTGGCCATGTACGCATTCATATTGACGTTTACCGCCGGAAAAATGGCGTGCGACGCGTTATGCAGCGTATTGTCGAGGTCAAACAGCCAGACCGGGCCGGAACGCTTGGATTTCATCGGAGTATGGAGTGCGGCAGCACGGCAACACAAGCTGCCGATGCTGCCAGATAGACAAAGCCTAGTGGCTGCGTATCATCGTGCCGAACGCTTGTTCGGTCAGTACTTCCAGCAGCAGCGAATGTTCGATGCGGCCGTCGATAATGTGCACTGTGTTGACACCCGATTTGGCGGCATCCAGCGCCGACGAGATTTTTGGCAGCATGCCGCCGGAAATGGTGCCGTCGGCAAACATCTCGTCAATCTCGCGCGCCGACAGATCCGTGACCAGATTACCCTGCTTGTCCAGCACGCCGGGGATGTTGGTCATCATGATCAGTTTTTCAGCTTTCAGGATCTCGGCGATCTTGCCGGCGACCACGTCAGCGTTGATGTTATACGCCTGGCCGTCGTCACCGAAGCCGATAGGCGAGATGATGGGAATGAAGGCATCATCCTGCAGCGCCTTGACAACCGCCGGGTTGATCGCGTCGATCTCGCCGACGAAGCCGATATCGAGGAAGTTGCCAGGATTTTCGCGGTCGGGCATCTTCAGCTTGCGCGCGCGGATCAGGCCGCCGTCCTTGCCGGTCAGGCCCACTGCCTGGCCGCCGTAATGGTTGATCAGCATGACGATATCCTGCTGCACTTCACCGCCCAAGACCCATTCCACCACTTCCATGGTTTCTTCGTCGGTAATACGCATGCCCTGCACAAAAGTGCCCTGCTTACCCACTTTTTTCAGTGCATTGTCGATTTGCGGGCCGCCGCCGTGCACGACCACAGGGTTCATGCCGACCAGTTTCAGCAAAATCACATCGCGCGCAAAACCGTGTTTCAGCCGTTCTTCGGTCATTGCGTTGCCGCCGTATTTGACGACGATGGTTTTTCCGTGAAATTTACGGATATACGGCAGCGCTTCAGCTAGAATCTCTGCCTTGATCTCGGGAGCAACGGAAGCCAGTTTGTCTATCGGCGCCGTTTCGGTATCGGTTGCATTGCTCATAAGGTATCCTGATGTCCTGATTAAGGGTCTTCTTGAAGGTCTTTAATTCAATTTTCAGGATTTTACAGGGAAACAGCGCAAGTTTCTTTGCCCGACACAGGTATTTCAGGCCGCAAACTTTCAATAATTTGCTCAAATGACATCTAGCGAAACACTTTACTTGCAACTGGAGGCGATGCGCCCCGCGCTGTTGCGCTTTGCCCTGCTGCAATTACGCAACGACACACTTGCCGAAGACGCCGTGCAGGATGCATTGCTGGCAATTCTGGAAAAACCGGACAATTTTGCCGGCCAGTCTTCATTGCGGACTTATGTCATAGGCATCCTGAAATACAAAATCATCGATTGCCTACGCGCCTCAAGCAAGGAAAAACAGTTGCAGACCGAAGATGATGAATCCGAGGCCGACCTGATCGACAGCCTGTTTTCCGCCGACGGCCATACCAACGAAATGCCAAGGGCCTGGGGCGACCCGGATGCGACGCTGGAACAGAAGGATTTTTTCCGTGTCATGGAGGTATGCCTGGAAAAGTTGCCGGCCAAGACTGCGCGGGTTTTCTTGATGCGCGAGTGGCTGGATTTGGATACCGAAGAAATTTGTAAGGAATTGCAGCTGACTACGTCTAACGTATGGGTAGTTCTGTACCGCGCACGCTTGCGGCTGCGGGAATGCCTGGATTTGAACTGGTTCGGCAAACAAGCCTAATGATATAAATTGCAGGAAATATATGCTGATTCGACTCACATGCAAGGAAGCACACCAGATAGTCTCCGAGGGCCTGGACCGGGACCTCGGCGTATTCGTGCGCACACGGCTGCGCCTGCACCTCAGCGTGTGCGACGCTTGTACCAATTTTAACGGACAGATGCAGACCATACGCCAGGCGATGCAGAAAATGAAATTTGAAGATCCGTTTTCGCCGGAACCCTAAGCTGGAACCCTACGGCCGGAGCCTTAATACCGCACCATGAGTACTTGTCCGCGCTGCAACGCGCAATTTACCTGCTGCATGGCAGGCCAGACCGGCAAGGATTGCTGGTGCGGCGCCATGCCCAGACTCAGCCTGGCAGACTTGCCAGCTACCCGTATCGCTATCCCGCAGGACGCCAGCTGCTACTGCCCTGACTGCCTGCGCGCATGGAAGGCGGAGCGGGACGCCGCCGCGCAAAACTCCACCCAAAATCCATAACAAAATGTCGTAAGTCAGGCCTGCACGGCCAAGCCGGGGCAACGACTGCCCATTTCAGTTACCATAGGCACGTTTACATAAAATAATATCCATTCCGCCGCTGCGGTGAGACGCGCCTGACAGGACATGGATACACACCACCGGAAGCAAGCATGCCTACCAACCTGACTCCAGTCGATACGCCCATCCCTATTTCCCAACGCATACGCGAACGCATACAGGCGAAAAAAACGCGCTTCCATGCAAACGACAATATCGCGCAATTCATCGAGCCGGGCGAACTGGACCAGTTGCTGGACGAAGTGGAACAAAAACTGAAGGGCGTGCTGCAAAGCCTCGTCATCGATACCGACAGCGACCACAATACGCAGGACACTGGCCGCCGGGTCGCCAAGATGTTCATCAATGAGGTGTTCAAGGGCCGTTATGTGCCGATGCCGGCCGTCACCGAATTCCCAAATGCGTCACGCCTGAACGAACTGATGATCATCGGCCCTATCACGGTACGCAGCGCCTGCTCGCACCACCTGTGCCCAATTATCGGCAAGGTATGGATAGGCGTGATGCCGAATGAGCACTCAAACCTGATCGGCCTGTCCAAATATGCGCGCATCGCCGAGTGGATCATGAGCCGGCCGCAGATACAGGAAGAGGCGGTCGTGCAGCTGGCTGACACGCTGCAGGAAAAGATGCACCCGGATGGCCTGGCCGTCGTCATGGAAGCGGACCATTTCTGCATGCACTGGCGCGGCGTGAAAGACATGGACGCCAAGATGATCAACAGCGTAATGCACGGCTCCTTCCTCAAGGATCCGAACCTGCGCCGCGAATTCCTGGCGCTGATCAAGCGCTAGCCTGCGCCTGTCGGTATAGGTTTACACGCGACAATGCAAAGCAGTACGATCCAGTAAAAAACAATGCGAGGAGAGCAACATGCTAGTCAGATTACTTTACGCCAGCCGTGCCGCAGACAAGAAGCTCTGCGACGTGATCGCCGACATCATGCAGCAGTCGCGCACGCATAACCCGAAGAACGGCATCACCGGCATACTGTGCCATAGTGACAGTGTGTTCATGCAGGTACTGGAAGGCGGGCGTGACGCCGTCAATACGCTGTATGCGCAGATACTGAAGGATCAGCGCCATACCGACGTGATACTGCTGCACTATGAAGAAATCATGGAGCGGCGCTACAGCGGCTGGACCATGGGCCAGGCCAACCTGGGCAAGATTAATCCATCCATTCTGCTGAAGTATTCCGACCTGCCTGAGCTGAACCCGCATGCGATGTCGGGCAAGATGTCGCTGGCGCTGGTGGAAGAGCTGATCGCCACCGCGTCCATCGTCGGACGGACTTGACCCGCCCCTCGCTGGCATCGCAGCTCGATAGCTATCTGGCCCGCAAGACACTGGCCGGGCGGGCGCAAGCCGCACTCAGCGCGGAATCGCTAGCCTACCTGGATACCCCGCAGGGCCGTCTGCGCCTGTTCGACAGCGGAGAGAATACCGGGCACCCAAGACCCTGTGTGATCTTTACACCAGATGGGCCGAATGTCATCGAACATTACTGGCCGCTATTCCAGCTGTTGCAAGACGACTTCCGCATCGTTTGCTTTGATATGCCCGGCTTTGGTTTTTCCATGCCTGCCGCCTCTTACCAGCATAGCCTGGACCAGGGCGCGCAAACCGTGCTGGATGTAATGGACGGGCTGAATGTTCCGGTTGCGACACTGGCGTTCAGCTGCGCCAACGGCCTGTATGCGATGCAGGCCGCCCGTAAGGCGCCACAGCGCATCCTCAGTCTGTTCCTCGCGCAAACCCCTTCGCTGGCAGCCATGCATGCGTGGACAGGCCGCATGATACCGTGGCCACTACGGGTGCCGGTGCTGGGCCAATCGCTGGCCTGGGTGCTCAGGAAAAAACTTGCGCATGGCTGGTACCATAGTGCACTGCCTAAAGACACGGACAAGGAGCCGTTCCGCCAGATTGCAGGCCATGCATTTGCGACAGGCGGCTGTTTTTGCCTGGCCGGTGTGGTACAGGGCCTAGTGAAGGAAAGTCCGGATGCGATGCATGCCATCAGCACACCCTGCACGATGCTGTGGGGCGGCCTCGACAGGTCACACCGGCAGACCGTGCCGGAATCATTGCTGGACCACGTACCGCATGCAGAGATCATCCGCTTCGATGATTGCGGACATTTTCCGGAAGTCGAACAGCCTGAACGCTATGCGCAGCTGTTGAAGGCGCATGTGGATAAACTATCAGGGAACGCAGTCATCGCTGGCTAGCGATGGCTAACTCTTCGCGCTCAGTGCGCCAGCTTCTTTTTTGCAGTATCGATCGCATCATCCAGATACGCGCCATAAAAATCTTCCAGCAAGGCGCCGACGATGGGTGGCGCCAGTGCATTGCCCTGTGCATCGAGAAATAGTACGGTAGGGGCAGCTTTGACCGCATACGCCGCCGCCAGTTGCCGCTGGCT
Source organism: Undibacterium sp. (assembly GCA_043726505.1). GTDB lineage: Bacteria > Pseudomonadota > Gammaproteobacteria > Burkholderiales > Burkholderiaceae_D > Undibacterium. Next base: position 60,940 of record JAYSKH010000265.1, read on the forward strand.
GACAGGCTTGCCATCAAAACCGCTGATGATGGTTTCGCTATCGATATACACCTGCCGCACGATGGCTCCCTGCTTGCTTAGCGGCACCAGTTGCTGGCGTCGCACCTGTTCGCAATATGGGCAATCCGGCAGGCTGACGATCAGGATCAGCGGCATGCCCTGCTTGGCGGCGGCCATGGCTTCCTGCCGCAGATCAGTCGCAGCGGGTAGCGGTGTTTCCTTTGCCATCGCTGACATGGCCGGCATCACCCACATCAGGCACAGCGCCGCCAGCAGTAGCCACTCTGTTTGCCAGTGTGTGCGCCGACTCAACATGCTCAGTTCCCCTGACCAGGCGCGATGCCGGGGTTGCCACGCGCGCCCTTGATCTTAGGCTGGTTCAGCGTGCGCGTGCCGACCTGCTTCTGCGACTTCAGGTAACGCGCCATAACGTCCCATATCGGTTCGCCGCTGGCGCCTTCGGCCACCGGCGCCCAGCCGGCAACCTTGTATTGCTTGCCCGCCTCTATCGCCTTGCCGGCCAGCCGCATGTCGCTGATGCGCCCGCCCATCGTCGCCACCGGATCTATCGTATATTGCAGGCCGCCCACGCGTACCATATCGCCGCCCTGCTGGTAATACGGATCGGGATTAAACAGATTGTCGGCCACGTCTTCCAGGATGGTCTTGATAGTGTCGCCGCTCATCATCGTCACCGTTGTATACGGATAGGTGATCGCAGTCTGGTCCATCAGGTGTTCCATCGTGATGGTCTGGCCGGGCAGCAACGATGTGCCCCAGCGGAAGCCCGGCGAGAATGCGATCTCGGCATTTTTCTCGGCCATCAGGCCATCCAGGATCAACTGGTCAAAGCTGCCGTTGAAATTACCGCGCCGGTACAACAGGCCTTCGCTGACGGCCAGTTCTTCCGCCAGTTGTGGCGCATATGGCGCGCGCAGTTTCGTAATCAGCGCCTGCATGTCGTGGTCGGCCGGCAGCATATTGGCAAACACCGGCAGCAGCTTGTAGCGGAAATCGCTGACCTTGCCGTGCACGACATCAAAATCCAGCACACCGAGGAATTTGCCGTTGGAGCCGGCATTGGTCACCAGCGTCTTGCCGCCGCCATTGCCCACAATGACGGGGGCAGGCACACCGTCATGCGTATGCCCGCCCAGAATGGCGTCAATGCCGGTAACGCGGCCTGCCATCTTCACATCCACATCCATGCCGTTGTGGCTGAGTACAACCACCACCTGAGCACCCTTGGCGCGCGCGTCGTTGACAGTGGCCTGCATTTCTTTTTCCTGGATACCGAAGGTCCAGTCGGCGACCAAATAACGCGGGTTGGCAATCGGGGTATACGGGAAGGCCTGGCCTATGATGGCCACCGGCACACCGTTGAGCTGTTTGATCACATAGGGCGTAAATACCGGATCGCCAAAATCGTTGGTCTTGACGTTCTGTGCGACAAAATCGATCTTGCCGGCCAGATCCTTGGCGATAATTTCTTGTACCCGCTTATCGCCCAGCGTAAATTCCCAGTGGGCCGTCATCACGTCCACACCCAGCAGCTTGCAGGCTTCGACCATGTCCTGGCCTTTGGTCCACAGCGCGGTGGCAGAACCCTGCCAGCTGTCGCCGCCGTCCAGCAGCAGCGCTTGCGGCCTGCCGGCTCGCAGCTGTTTGACCAGCGTGCTTAGATGGGCGAATCCGCCAACCTTGCCGTAAGTTTTTGCTGCCTGCGCAAAATCCAGATAGGTGAACGCATGCGCATCGACGCTGCCGGGCCGTATGCCGTAAGCCTTCAGCAGCGCCTCGCCAACCAGATGCGGTGGCTTGCCGAACTGGCCACCCAGACCCAGATTGACATCAGGTTCACGGAAGTACAGTGGGTTAAGCTGCGCGTGGCAGTCGGTGAAATGCAGCAGATGCACGTTGCCGAAAGACGGCAATCGGTACATGCCGCCGTCAGCGGCGTCGGCTGCGTCAGCGCCGGCCGCGGATGCATACCTGGCCAAAGGCAAGCCGGCAGCAGCGCCTGCTGCCAGCATCTGTAAAAATTCTCGCCTGTACATGGCTGCTCCGGAGGAAGGGAAGGAACCCGCTCTACCTTTATTGGTTCACTGGCGATTTTGGATCAAGCAGCAATGCAACCAGGTCCATGATTTGGGCCTGCGTCAGTATCTTCTGATGGCCAAAGCGCGGCATGTTGGAGCATGCCGAAAATGCCTGCGCGTTATAAATCTTCTTGTACGTGTATTCGGCTATTTCCTTACCCTGCCCACGCAGCTTGCCGTAGTTGTACAGCGAAGGGCCGATATTGCCATAGGAAATTTCCTGAGGTGCAATCTGGTGGCACGCATAACAATTGCCGCCGCCGACATCGCCAGCCTTGTCGCTGAAGGTCAGGCCGCGCCCGTTCTGTGCAATCTTCTCGCCTTCCTTCCAGTTACCGGCAGGCTGGCCCGCCGCAGGCATGACGATGGCAGATAACTGCGCCTTCTCTATTTTGTCAGCAATGTCCTTCGGTACTTCCTTGCCTGCGTATTCGGTGCAGATGCGTTGCAGCTCATCTTGCGTCAGCCTGTCGATGGAGGCAATGCCGCTGGTCACGAAAGAAGCCTTCATCGATTCCTGCGCCAGCCTGGCAGCTTCCGCATTCGACATGGTACCCCCCGTACTGCCCATACCGGCGCAACCAGCCAAAGCAGCCACTGCTGCGATCAGCACGGCGCCTGCCATTGATATATTTTTCTTGTTCATCATGATCTCGCTTCCGGCTTAACGTTTGAGAGCGGGCGCATTATAGGTCGCGCCTTCGGCATTCTTTGCCAGGAACATCGTCAACGCAGTAATCGCATCGGACGTGTACAGAGGCTCGGGGAAGCGCTGCTGGCGGAAACAGTCGTTCAGCCTGTGCTGCATCGTGCGCACCTCACCCTGCGACACACGGTAAGCAGGCCACGTCGCATACGCTTCGCGCGCATCCTTGGCGTTGGTCAGATCAGGCAGATACTGCAGCCGTATACGCTTGTCCGGCGCGCCATGGCAGGTCGCGCAGGAAAAATCGTAAGGACCGGCACGGTAATAAAAAATCTGCTGCCCTATCGCATAGGCTTCTTTCTCCTTGGGATGCGACAGCGGCGTTGCCATCTTCATGCCGCGCGACTGCTCGGTAATATAAGCTGCCAGCGCCTCCATGTCCGAAGGTTTTCCGGGCGATGAGAAAGGATTTTTCTTCGCATCCGCTACGCTCATGCCCTGCAGGCTCATCATGCAAGTCACTAGCCGCGACTCCAGATCCTGCACCATCCTGGTGTCGTCAAAGTAACGCGGCAGTTTGACGTAGGCGCCTGCCACCACGCCCGGGCCAACGCCGAGATCACATTTCTCCAGGCTGACCTTGTTCGGGCCACGCGGCGTTTTCCACAGCGCTTCACCCTTCATTTCGGATAGCTCGGCTGGATTGTCGCCGGCTAACATGTCGCGGTATTTGGCCAGCGGATCATCCTTGCCCTGCTGCGCGCACGCAAACTGCGCGGTGGACGACATCACCAGCATCGCCATCGCCAGGATCAGCCTGTTGATCGTTTTCATTTTATCTCCGTCATCTCACTGCCTGCCGTGCCTGAACCTGCATCTTTGCACGGCATGGAAAACCGCATCGTCTTCAGATGACGGTGCCTTCGTCGTGCCGCTTGTCGCCATGGTTATCGACCCAGTCGACGATGATCTTGTCGCCTTTTTCCGCTCCCTTGAAACGGAAGGACAGCAAAGGATTTTTGGAAATGGACGTGCCGAACTGGGCCGTGAATACTTCCTTATCCTTATGCTTGAACGACACGTTCTGGATAAACCATGCCGGCACGATCTTGCCGCTGCCGTCCTTGCGCTGGCCGGTTTCCATCTCGTGGCTCATCAATACCTTGACTTCGGTGACGCCTGCTTTTTCTGTTGCGCGTATGCGCATCGGGTCTGCCATGCTGCTCTCCTGAATAATTGTCATCTACGTGCTGCCGTCTTCAAATCTGTCTGGCGTCTGCCATGCGCGGGAATCCGCGCGGCAAGCCCATCATCAGCTTGTTAGCCGCCGCAGCCGCCCAGCGTTACCTTGATTTCTTTGGTAGCGACAAACCATTTGCCGTCGGCTTTGACCAGCGCATGCACGTTCGACGTCTGCGCCATCTTGACGCGCGTCGCTACGTAAGGCTCAGTGCCAGCCGGTATCGCAAACGTGCCAGACAACGCCGCCGGGTTTTTTTCGACGACGATAGCCATCTGCTGCACATTCGGCAGCGTCGACGAAATCGCGATAGGCACGACCGCGCCGTTTTCGGCGATATCCGGCGCATCAATCACCACCGCTGTAGAGGCGCTGGCATTGCTGCCGCCCAGCGCTTTTACCGTATCAGGCAGGTTCTTGGCATCGAATGCGGACTTGTTCCAGTCCTGCGCCTGCGCCCAGGCTTCGCCCGGCTTGATCAGCCCGGCAGCAACAGCCAGGCCCATGATGCTGGCGATGCGCAATGCATCGCGACGGTTTTGTTCCATTGACGTCTCTCCTGTTTAGACTAGTCTATTTTAATAGTTTTTCAGCCGAATTTATTATTTCCATGGAAACAAGTCCCAGCATCCGGTTTTTTCCGGCTTTTTACTGGGCACCGCCCATGATCCATTTGACAATGATTTTGATGTCCGCGTCAGGCACCTGCGTATTTGCGGGCATCGGCACGCTGCCCCAGACGCCCTGCCCGCCGGCTTTTATCTTGGCACTGAGCGTGTTTTCAACGCCAGATACACCGGCATATTTTTTCTGCACGTCACGGAAAGCCGGGCCGACGATTTTGTTGCTGACGCCATGGCAAGCCATGCACGCATATTTTTTCGCCAGCGACGCGGCATCAATCACAGGCGCAGCGGTTGTTTCCGCAACAGCCAGAATGGTCTTGCCCTTCAGCGCTTCGGTCGGCGCGGCGGCCAGCGTATCAACGCCACGCACCGGGCCTATCAGGCGGTTTTGTTCGGCGATGTCGCCATGTGCATTGCGCGCGTAGTCCGGCAGGCGGGATGAAATGCTGACCGTTGCAACGCAATCCTTCATGCAGGCGACATTTTTTACGTCAGGCTTGCCTTTGACGTCCCACATGCCGTGCCGGGTTTGCAGGCCGTTGCGGTTAGGCAACCGCTTTTGGACATCCGCAATATTGCTATTGCTGAGCACATAGTCATCCGGCACCACCTCGGCCATGTTCAGGATATAGGCAGTCACCGCATAGACTTCATCGGTCGTCAGCGATTTGGGGGCATTCCATGGCATGGCGCGGTTGATATAGTCCCACAGCGTCGACACCTGGGATAGTTTCATCATCGTCGTACGCTGCGGTTGCGTATTGCCGGACAGCGCGGCCACGCGGCCTGTTTCAATGTCTTGCTTTGTGGTGCCACCGATGATGGGGGTGAATACCTGATTAGATTCGCCGAAGCTGCCATGGCACATTGCGCATTTGCCTTCCCACACCAGCATGCCTTTTCCCACGCTGCCGGAGCCGGGCGGCAAACCCTTGAAGTCCGGACGCACGTCAATATCCCAAGCCGCAATCTCTTTGGCTGTTGCGGTGCGGCCTACACCGGGATAACTGTCTGCTGCCGATGCCGGCACCGAGGCTGCGTTCAGCAACAACAGGGAAAGCGCAGCACGGGCTAGCCGTTGCGCAACAACGCGGCCTGCCTTAGGAAACATGGACATTGCCCACCTCTCCGGTTTCTGCCACCTGCCACGACTGTATCGCGTTGTTGTGATAAATCGATTTGGCGCCGCGCACCTCTCGCAGTTGCCGCATCTGTGGCTGTACGTAACCCGTTTCATCGATTGCCCGCGATTGCAGTATCGCCGGGCCGCCGTTCCATACCCAGTCAATATTGAAACGGGTCAGGCATTTGCTGAGCACCGGCGTTTCCAGTCTGGCGCTGCGCCAGTTTTTGCCGCCATCCACGGACACATCGACGCGCTTGACCTTTCCGCGCCCCGACCACGCAATGCCGGAAATATTGAAATAACCCTTGTCGATCATTTGCTGCCCGCCGGACGGCGTCGTGATGACGGATTTGCACTCCTGTATCGACGTATATTGCCGGTGCGTGCCGTCCGGCATCAGGTCTATATAATGGACCGTCTCGTCCTTGGTCGCATACGGCATGTCACCGACTTCTATCCTGCGCAGCCACTTGACCCACGATACGCCCTGCACGCCGGGCACCACCAGACGCAGCGGGTAGCCGTTTTCCGGACGCAGCATTTCTCCGTTCATGCCATAGGCCACAATGACATCATCCATTGCCCTTTCCAGCGAAATGGTGCGCGTCATTGAGGAACCGTCCGCCCCTTCGGCCAGGATGAAACGCGCGCGCTTCTTGTCCATGCCGCAGGCATCCAGTATTGTTGACAAAGGCACGCCGGTAAATTCACAGCAGCTCAGCATGCCGTGCGTGTATTGCACGGTGGGCACGGCGACGTTGCCCCACTCCATGCCGGTATTGGCGCCGCATTCAATGAAGTGCATGCGCGACACCGACGGCAGCCGCATGATGTCATCCATCGTGAATACACTGGGATTCTTGACCAGGCCGTTGACCATCAGCCGGTGCTGCTGCGGGTCTATGTCATGCCAGCCTTGGTGATGGCGCTCGAAATGCAGGCCGTTGGCGGTAATGATGCCAAACATGCCCTGCAGCGGGCAGAACGATACCGATGCAGCGCCGACGCGCGTCAGCCCCGGGCTTTCTCGCCTTAACAGGTTTTTTTCATATTTGGAGGGCTGGCCATAGGGATTGGTGGCGACAGGCAAACCCAGGGTTTTGGAATGCTCCGGCAGATTAAGGATGGCCGGATCACCTTCAAAGACATCTTCCGCGCGGACTGTTCCAGCCTTCAGTGCAGCCGTAGCACCTACCGTACCCAAGGTCGCGGCAAAGCTTTTGCGCAGGAACAGGCGGCGTTGCTCATTCAAGCCCTGCGACGTGATTTCCTGGATCAGTTGCTGGTCCAGGAAGTTTTCGGGCGCCTTTTGCAAACGTCCTGGCGATTTATGCTGGGTCATCTTGTCCGTCTCTGCACACTATTGAACTAGCAATGCAGACAGACCGGCGCTGGATACCTGGATCCGGATGGATTCAGGTAAACGCCCTGCAATGCTGCTACCCCAAAGGCATGAAGTCCCTGACTGCGCGCCTGGAAATATTCTGCTCTTCCATGCTGCTGGCAATCTGTGTGCACACCGACCGGCAGAGTTCAACACAGGCTTCGTCGGAAATGACGTAGTACACCATATTGCCTTCCTTACGGCGGCCCAGGACTCCGGCTCGGTACATCGTATTCAAATGGCGGGATACGTTGGCTTGTGTGGATTCGACAGACGTGACAACGTCCGTTACCGACTTTTCGCCATCGCACAGCGCATGCAGTATCTTGAGCCTGGTAGGCTCGGACAGCAGCGCAAAATAGCCCGACACTTTTTCAAACAGCTGGTTCAGTTCATTCATTCTTACTCCTTCAACTATATGCTCAATCAAGCATATAGTTATATGTATTATCAATTATTGAAATAAATACGCAAGACATTTTGATCTTGCAGCGCAGCAGAATGCAGTTGCATCGCAAGATCAATCCGTTCAAGCCAGCATGTCCGCCCAGATATTGTGCGCCCAGCTCTCCGCGTATTTTGTCTCTGCTTCGTTGGCAGCAGAAGACAGGCCGCCGGCGCCATGCACGCTGAGGAAAGTTTTTTGCTCCGCGCTATAGGCATGCACCGAGGCGATATGCACGACCTCTTTTTCCGACACATAGCTGTAACAGGTGTTATTGAGCATCGGCGCCTGGTTGGGCGTGTCGCCGTTCAGCAAATCGATCACCGCGGCAGCGCATACTTTTGCGTGCTGGTTCGCCATGTGGCCGGACTTGGGCATCAGCGGCGCGACCTGGATGGCATCGCCGAGTATGTGGATATTCTTTGCCTGCGTCGATTCAAATGTCAGAAAATCGACTTCGCACCAGCGCTTGTTCATGTTGGCGACACCTGCCTGCACAGCGATGGCGCCTGCGCGCTGCGGCGGAATCACGTTGACGACATTACCCTGCACCTTGTCGCCAAAATCGGAGATGACGGTATTGGCAGCGGCGTCGATGTCAGCAGTAGTAAATTTCGGCGAATATTCGACGATACCCTTGTACTGCTCCGCCCAGGCTTTCTTGAATAGCGGCCCCTTGGACAACACGTCATCGTTCGCGTCCAGGATTAGTACTTTGGATTTCTTTTTATGGCGGGCAAAATAGGCCGCCACCTGGCACGCGCGCTCATACGGGCCTGGCGGGCAGCGGAACGGGGCGGGAGGAATGGAAATGACAAAGCTGCCGCCATCCGGCATTGCTTCCAGCTGCTTGCGCAAAGTCAGCGTCTGCGGCCCGGCCTTCCATGCATGCATGATTTTTTGCTGCGCTTCCGGCGTGTTCATGCCGGGTAGCTGGTCCCACAGAAAATCCACGCCGGGGCTTAGGATCAGCCTGTCATACTCCAGTGTGCGGCCGCTGGCCAGCTTCAGCGTGCGGCGTTCCTTGTCCACATACTGCGCGTAGTCACGGACCAGTTTCACGCCATGCCGCTGCACCAGATTATCGTAGCTGAGCGTGATATCGGACATCTGGCGGAAACCTGCGAGCACCAGATTGGACACGGGACAGGAGACAAACTGTGCATCCGGCTCCACCAAGGTAACCTCAATTTTTCCTTCGCCCCACAGGCGCAGGTATTTGGCGGCAGTAGCACCGCCGTAACCGCCGCCCACGACTACTACCCTCGCCTGCGGTTTTGATTGCGCGCGCACCAGCGGGCTGCCCAACAATGCGCCGGCAGGTATTGCACTGGCCAGCACCCGCATGAATTGACGGCGTTTCATTTCGCACCTCCGGCCGGTTCCACTTTCAGGCCGGAAAAATAAGCGGCGATCAGCGCCACCTGTTCATCCGTATACCCCTTGGCCAGTTGCTGCATCAGCGTCGAAGGACGGGAACCGGATTTGAAGGCCTGCATGCTGGCAATGATGGCGGCGCTGGATTGCCCGGCCAGTGGCGGCAGGCTATTGCCCACGACAACTCCGGCGGTACCGTGACACCCGGCGCAACTGGCGGCCAGGCGCTGGGCTGCTTTGTGATTATCCGTATTGGTGTCTGCTCCGTGCGCTACCACAGGCAGCGCGCAGCCGAACAGCATCCATGCAATCAATCTGGCCATGGGGCCTCCTTATATTTTTTAATCACTTCAAGCTGCGCCGTAAGCCCAGTGATGCTGCGTGTAGGTCGCCGCCACGGCATCCGGCACCGGGCTATCGATCGCGGCACAAGTGCAGCGTATCAGGTCTGCCGTCTGCACGTTCATCGCCGGGCCGGCGGCGGCCAGCAGCATGCGCACCAAAAAAGGCTTGGCCAACGGCGCGAGCTGATTGAGCTTGTCCAGCGCCTGCTTGACGGCGGCAAAATCCAGCGTAGCCACCGTCAGCATATCTTTGTCGCCGATCACCAGCTCCGGCATGGCAACCGCGCCGCGTACGAACGCCTGCCCCGGAGAACCTGTCTGCCCTGCCGCGAAAGCAGCGAGCGACAGCAATAGTATAGTCTCAGCCCGCAACTCCGTCAGATGACGGTACTTTACGCCCGATGCTCGTGCGGACCGGGTGCTGAGACGCCGGCTGAGCACGGTCTGCAATACGAATTCGGCCAGCGTCGTTCTCTGGTCGGCGACGATCAACTGGTCCGCGACCGACAGCAGGCTGATGCGCTGCGCGTCGGACAGCAGATATAGCGCAGGCATTGCCAGATCCAGCAGCGGCAGGCGGGCGCTGAGCGGCAGTTTCTCAATAGCCTCCCACATCAGAGTCGCCAGCGCGCACTGCGGCTGGGCGCTGCGGTTGAGTATGGCCAGTTGTTCCGCATAAGCTTGCGGGTCTGACTTATCCAGCAACAGCGCGTACACGAGTGCGCCTGCGCCCAGAGGCTCACGCGCGGCACTCATTAATTGGGCATCCAGCCCGTGGGGTCGCAGCGCGCCCTCTGCAGGAACGTGAACATGCGCGTTCGCCGCAAGCGGCATGATGCCGGACGCGGCCAGCGCCTTTGCTTTCATCGCCCGCGCCAGGTCTATATTCCTGAAGCCGAAACCGTACATGCCCTCCGGCAGCGGTGCGGTATCCTGCACTTCATAAATTTCGTCGGCATTCAGGAAATCCATATGCCGGCCATAGACGCGGCGCAGCCTTTCTTCTAGCGGCGGGTGGGTAGCAAACAGGCCGGACAGCAGGCTGGGCCGGGCTGCGCCGAGAAACAGATGAGACAATTGCTCGGCCTTGGGGCTGTCTATGCGTGAACCGCAGTCGTTGATGCGGCCAAGGCCGCCTATCTTGCGCAGCGCGCCGCCGATGCCGTCCGGGTTACGCGTGAACTGTAAGGAACTGGCATCGGCGAGGAACTCGCGCTGGCGCGATACGGCGGATTTGATCAGCCGGCCGAAAAAGATGCCGACGTAACCGACAACAAAAAACACCGCGCCCACCGCCAGCAGCACCAGTTGCAACGGCGGCCCCTTGTCGTTGCTGCTGCGCGATGAGCCCAGCCGCGAACCCCAGTACATCAGCTCCTGTCCGAAACCTGCCAGCATCTGTATGCCGAACAGCACGCCAATCAGCTTGACGTTCATCCGCATATCGCCGTTCATGATATGGCTGAATTCATGCCCGACAACGCCTTGCAATTCGTCCCGCGTCAGCCGTACCAGCGCACCGCGCGTGACTGCGACTACCGCTTCATTCTGATGGTAGCCGGCGGCAAAGGCATTGATCGCCTCTTCCTTGTCCAGCACGTAGACGCGGGGGCAGGCAATACCGGAAGCCAACGCCATTTCCTCCACCACATTCAGCAGCCGGCGCTCCTGCAAATCCTTGGAGGACGGCATCACCAGGCGGCCACCGGCCATCTGCGCGACGGCGTCGCCGCCGCTGCCCAGCCGCACTGTTTCCAGCAAGGTGCCGCCGCCGACAAACAACAAGGTCAATAAGGTATTGGTCAGGAAAAATCCGTGCGGATACGGACGCTCCGGCGACAGCGAGCCGCCATGCGCCCACAGCCAAATCAGCGCCAGGCAGCCATTGACGGCCAGCACGATGGCCAACACCGCCAGCAAAAACAGCAGCAGCAATTTTTTGCTCTGGCGGTGCGCCTGGTCTTGTTGCTCAAAGAAATCCATCAGGATCCGGAGGCTATAGGTAGTGAGCTCGTGCTGCGTTCATGCAGCGTATGCAGAAGTATTTAAGGTATTTAATTTGAACGATAACGAGCACAGCGGCGGGCAAACCTGCAAGCTGCCGCTGCAAAATCGCGGCCTAGAACGATACCTTGACAGCCTTGCGCTCTTCCACCGATTCGGTCGCCTGCAACAACTCGCCGGGGCGGAAACCCGACATGCCGGCGATCAGTGATCCCGGAAACTGCTCTATTGATGTGTTGTACTGCATGACGCTGTCGTTGTAGGCCTGGCGCGAAAAAGCGATCTTGTTTTCCGTGCTGCTGAGCTCTTCTGTGAGCTGCATCATGTTCTGGTTGGCCTTCAGGTCGGGATAAGCTTCCGACAGTGCAAACATCCGGCCCAGCGATGCGGCCAGCGCACCTTCGGCGGCGGACAACTGCTGCACCGCCGCGGCATCGGCAGGGTCGCCGGCGGCTTTGGCGCTGGAGGTAACGGCCTGGTTGCGTGCGGCGATCACGGCTTCCAGTGTTTCCCTCTCATGCTTCATATAGGCTTTGGCAGTTTCGACCAGATTGGGGATCAGATCGTAGCGGCGCTTCAGCTGCACGTCTATCTGTGCAAACGCATTTTTGAAGCGATTGCGCAGGCTGACCAGCCGGTTATACGCGCCGACTGCCCAGAAAACCAATACCAGAATAATGACCACCAGAATGATCAGTGCCGCCATGAGTGCTCCCGTGAAGTACGTAACGCAAGATACCAGATGTCAGACCAAATGCATTAAAGCTCCAACGGACAATCCTACAATCCGGCATTGCTGCCGGATTTCATGCGCCGGCTTATTTATCCTTGCTGCTGTCTTTGCTGGAAGATTCCGGGGTTGCCATCATTTCTTTCAGCTCGCCTTCGCTGATATAGTCAAACACCTTGACGACCTTGCGCACGCCGCTGACGCCACGCGCTACTTCACCGGCTAGATTGCCTTCACGCTGTGTCACGCGGCCCATCAGGTAGACGACATTGGATTCGGTGACGACCTTGAAGGCGCTTGCGTACAGGTCTTTGGTATCGACAAGAGATGCCTTTACCTTGCCGGTGATCAGCGCGTCATTGGAGCGGCTGGTGTAGTTGGATACACCAGCGACCTGCAGCTCATTGGCGACCGAGGCCACGCCTTCTATGCCGCGCATTTCACGGTCTGCCGTTGCCTTGGCCTGCTCATCGGCGACTTCACCGGTCAGCAGCACCTTGCGGTTGAAGCTGTTGACGTTGACGTGGGCGGAATCGCCCAGTATGCGGCTCAGGCGGGTATCGCCCTTGACGGCAATCGCTTTGTCCTCGGTCTGTGCGCCCAGCGTTCTTCTGTCGGTTGCGGCCAGCGTGCCCATGACTGCACCGCCTACCATCACGCCTACGCAGCCTTGCAGGCTGACCAGCGCGGCGCAGCACAGGCTGAATGCAGCCAGCGGCTTAGCTACTTTTTTTGCTGCGTTTTTAGCCGCTTTTTGCCAGACATTAGAACGTTCAATCATTTGTGTCTCCTCCGAACAGTGCAACGTCGATTCCGTCGCACAGGCAGTGTATGGTTAATAGATGGACTTCCTGGATACGGCAGGTACGGTCATGCGGAACACAGATATTCACGTCGGCATCGGTCAGTATCTTGCCTATTTCGCCGCCGCCCTTGCCGGTCAGCGCGACGACGCGCATGTCGCGCTCCAGCGCCACCTTGACGGCATTGACGATGCTGGCGGAATTGCCCGACGTGGACAACGCCAGCAATACGTCGCCAGCTTGGCCAAAAGCCTGCACCTGCTTGGAAAATACTTCCTGGAAGCTGTAGTCGTTGGCCACGGCGGTCAGGATGGAGGTGTCGGTTGTCAATGCCATAGCCGGCAACGGCAGTCGTTCACGTTCAAAGCGCCCGACCAGTTCCGCAGCAAAATGCTGGCAATCCGCCGCCGAGCCGCCATTGCCGCACGCCAGTATCTTGTTCCCGTTAGACAATGCAGAAAACATAAGTTCCACAGCATATTCAATAGGCTGGGACAGCAGTTCGGCGGACTGCATTTTTAATTCGGCACTTTCTTGGAAGTGCGCCAGAATACGTTGATTTGTCATGATGCGCGATTATAAAGCGGCAAACAGCCCTAAATTTGAAGAAAATAACTATTTTGTAATGGAACGCTTGGCCTAGGGCCCCGTTATTACATCCTGTAACCATTCCAGCTCGCCGTCCTGTATGCATATCAGGTCAAAACGGCAAGCAGGAACCCTGCTGTAACGCTGCAAAAAAACTTGTGCTGCCACTACCATGCGCCTTTGCTTGGCCGGGGTAACGCTGGCCAGCGCACCGCCAAACTGCGACGATGCACGGCTGCGGACTTCAACGAACACCAGGCTTCCCCGGTCTTGCATGACCAGATCCAGCTCGCCACCCTTGCACAGGAAATTACGCTCCACCAGCACCAGGCCAGCCTGCTGCAGATGCTGCAAGGCACGCTGCTCACCATCGTCGCCGGTCTGCTGACGGCTGGTACGCTTGTCGTTCTGAATTCCGCCCGGCTTGTCTGAGCCCTGCTGAAAAGCCGGCGATTCGGATTGCCCAGCCGATTTTTTGGCCTGTTTTTGCCTGTTCAGCCATTCCCATACCGGCATGTCGTACAATCCTGTTTAGTTCACATCCCGGAATATAGCATGAGCACGTCCGACATCCACACGCTGGTCAATTCTCCCGTCATGGAAACCCTGGCCAGGCAAAGCTACCCGGCGGGCACGCTGTACGTGGTTGCCACCCCCATAGGGAATGTCTGCGACATCTCGCTACGGGCGCTGCACCTGCTGTCGATGGCCGACGCCATCGCCTGCGAAGACACGCGCAATACCGCACAACTGCTGACACGCTACGGTATCAGCAAGCCGCTGATTGCCGCGCACCAGCATAATGAACGGGAAGCCGCCGAAAAACTGGTAGGCCGGCTGCAGGCGGGAGAACGCATTGCGCTGGTATCGGATGCCGGTACGCCTGGCGTATCGGACCCCGGCGCCAAGATCGTGGATGCGGTGCGCGCAGCGGGCCTGAGTGTGATGCCTATGCCGGGCGCTTCCGCAGCCATCACCGCCTTGTCAGCCAGCGGCCTGATCAATGACCAGTTTTATTTTGCCGGCTTTTTGCCTGCCAAAGCCGGCCAGCGCGATACCGTGCTGCGCTCGCTGGAACAACTTCCTGCCACATTGATTTTTTACGAGGCGCCACACCGCATCGTGGAGTCGGTGCAGGCGCTGGCTGGCGTATTCGGCGCAGTGCGCCAGATTGTCTTTGCGCGCGAACTGACCAAGCTGTTTGAGCAGATCCATCGTTGCCCATTGGGCGAAGCGGCGGACTGGCTAAAGAACAATGCGCACGGCGAGAAAGGCGAGTATGTGCTGCTGGTGGAGGGTGCGCCTGCGGGCAATGATGACAACCAGCAGGAAGCACGCCGCATCCTCGGTATTTTGCTGGAAGAATGCTCAGTCAAACAAGCGGCTGCGCTAGCTGCGCAGATTACCGGGCAAAAGAAGAACGCGCTGTACCAGCTGGCGCTGGAGATGAAAGAAGCTGCGGAATAAGACACTCCGCAGCCGCCGTATCTGCATGTAGACCGCGACTAGCGCTGAACGATCAGCGGCTTTGCGATTCCCAGATTACCGGCCTGCGCCAGCGCCGCGCTAGCTTCGGCGCGGCTGGCAAACGGGCCGCTGACCAGCCTGTACAGGCTGCCCTGCTGCACGATATCAAATGCCGGCAGGCGGTTTTCCAGTTTCTCCCGCAAATGGCTCTGGATGCTTTCAGCATTGGCCTTGATCGCGTATGCGCCGAACTGCAGATAATAACCTGAGGCGGCGGAAGTGCTGGGCACGGCGGCTACTTTTTCCACTGGTTTGCTGTCTTGCATGGCGAGCAAATCTTCCATCGTGATCTGGTCACTCGGGCCTGTGTCAGCCGCAGCAATTTTTTCCACCGCTTTTTTATTGTCCGGCAACGGCGCAACTGCCGGCACCGCATTGGTCGTCGCCAACGTGGAGGATGCCGCTGCCAACGCCGGAGGCTGGTTCTTGCGGTTCTCTGCCATCTTCTCTATGTCGGCGGGCAGCAGGCGTTCTACCTCGATCTGGCTGCTGCCGCTTCCCAGATAACCCAACTTCAGCGCGGCGGTGTAGGACAAGTCGATGATGCGCGATGAATGGAAAGGTCCGCGGTCATTGATCCGGACAATGATCTGCTTGCCGTTGGCCAGATTGGTGACCCTGGCGTAAGAAGGGATGGGCAGCGTGGGATGTGCGGCGGTAATCTTGTACATATCGTACAGCTCGCCCGACGAGGTTTTCTGGTTATGGAATTTTTTGCCATACCAGCTGCCGACGCCACGCTGGATGAAAGGCGTGGTGGTATCGGTGATCGGCGTATAGGTCTTGCCGAATACCGAATAAGGCCTGTTGCCGGATTTGGAAAAAGCTTCGACTACCGGTATCGGGTCGACGGTAAATTCCAGCCCATCCGGCGGATTATCGCCGGGGCCGTCATCCTTGTAATAACCACCCTTGCCGGAATTGGCCTTGGGCAGCTGTGGCGTCCCTGGCGTTGGCCTGGACACGGAACCTGCCTGGCGCGGCGTTTCTGACGTTGGCACCTTGGGCGCGCTACCGCAGGCAGCCAGCAGCATAGCCGGTACAAACAGCGCCAGATAGCGCAATACCAAGCGGCCCGGCCCCTGCCCTGGCAATGGCCTGATCATGATTGGACCAGCTTGCGGTTACGCTGCACGCTCATCAGGATGCCGGCACCCATACCCAGCGTCACCAGCGCAGTTCCCCCATAGCTCATGAAAGGCAGCGGCACGCCGACCACCGGCAAGATGCCGCTGACCATGCCCATGTTGACAAACGCGTAAGTGAAAAAAATCATCGTCACCGACCCGGCCATCAGCCGGGCAAACAAGGTGGGCGCGCTGGCCGCAATCATCAGCCCGCGTATCACGAGCAGGAAATACAGTACGACCAGCGTGCAGTTGCCGAAGAAACCGAACTCTTCAGAAAAAACCGAAAAGATAAAATCGGTTGTCTGTTCCGGTACAAACCCCAGCCTGGCTTGCGTACTGTGCTGCCACCCCTTGCCGCTGATGCCACCCGAGCCCACGGCGATGGTGGACTGGATGATGTGGAATCCCTTGCCCAGCGGATCTGTGGTCGGGTCTATCATCGTCATGACGCGGTCGCGCTGATAGCCGTGCAGGCGCGGCCAGATCACCGGCACACTGGCGGCAACCAGCAGCACTAATGTAAACAGCACACGCCATGACAGCCCCGCCAGAAAGATCACGGCAAACCCGGCGGCTACGACCAGCAGCGCAGTACCCAGGTCCGGCTGCTTGGCGATCAGCCCCACCGGCACGCCGAGGATGACGGCGGCGATGATAAAGTCTTTCCAGCGTAAACCGCCTTCACGCTTCTGGAAATACCAGGCCAGCATCAGCGGCGTGGCGATCTTCATGATTTCTGAAGGCTGCACGTCGGTACCGATATTGATCCAGCGGCGCGCGCCTTTTTTGACCGTGCCGACCACGGCGACCGCAATCAGCAGCGCCACACCAAAGGTATAAATCGGAATTGCAAAACGCATCAGCGTCTGCGGCGGGATATTGGCGACTATCCACATCACGCAGAACGCGATCAGGATATTGCGCATCTGGCCTTCTACGCGGCCGGGGAAATCCATGCCGGCGGAATACAGCGTGACGATGCCTATCGACATGATGAGGAAGATGATCATCGCCAGCGTGGCGTCAAACACCATGACGCGCGAGCGGATCGCCTGCCAGTTGAAAAATTTAGCTTGCATGCCGCCTAGTCCTTGTTTCCAGTGGTTTCACCGCCGGGCTTGGGCCCACCCTCGGATTCTGCATCCGCCTTGACCTCCGCTTCCGGCCTGGTCTGCGTAAGATCCACTTTTTGCGCGGGTGTCTTGTCTTTGTCCTGCGGCCGTTTGCCCAGCAGATAATAATCGAGCGCCTTGCGCACGATAGGCGCCGCAGCCTCCGCGCCGAAACCACCGTTTTCAACGATGATGGCCAGCGCTATCTTCGGATGGTCTGCCGGGGCGAACGCGGTGAACAGCGAGTGGTCATGCAGGTTTTTCGCCAGGCGCTTGGAATCGTATTTTTCATTCTTCTTGATGCTGACCACCTGCGCGGTGCCGGTCTTGCCCGCGGCGACATATTCCGCGCCGGTGAAGGCGCGGTAGCCGGTGCCGAAGGTTTCCTGAGTCACCCCGACCATTGCATGCTTGATGATGTCGATGTTTTCCTGTTTCAACGGAATGCGGAAGCTTTCAGACGGCACTGTCAGCGTGCGCTTTTTAGTTTTGGGGTCTTCAACAATTTTGACCAGATGCGGCTTCATCACCACGCCGTTGTTAGCCAGCGTCGCAATTGCATGCGCCATCTGCAGCGGCGTGAAGGTGTTGTAGCCCTGGCCTATGCCCAGCGAGATGGTTTCGCCTGCATACCATCTCTGCTGCGCGGGCTTCTTGTAGGCAGCCCTTTTCCATGCGGTAGACGGCAGCACGCCCTGCTTCTCGTGTTCCAGGTCGATGCCGGTTTTTTGGCCGAAGCCGAAAGGTTTCATGAAGTCATGGATGGCATCGACGCCGAGGTCGTTGGCCAGCATGTAGTAATAGGTGTCGCAGGACATGACGATGGAACGGTACATGTCGATCAGCCCGTGCCCGCCTGGCTTGTCATCGTTGAAGCGGTGGCCGCCAAACATGAAGAAGCCTGCATCAGAAATCGCCTGGGATGGCGTGCGCTTGCCCAGCTCCAGTGCCGCCAGCGCCATGAAAGGTTTGAACGTCGATCCCGGTGGATAAGCGCCTGACAACGGACGGTTGACCATCGGCTTGTCGAGCGAGGTATTGAGTTCGCTCCAGCTTTGCGAATCGATTCCATCAACGAACAGGTTGGGATCGTAGCCAGGACGCGAAACATAAGCCAGGATATCGCCGGTCTCCGGCTCGATCGCCACCAGCGCACCGCGCCACTCGCCGAAGGCTTCTTCGATTACTTTTTGCAGTTCAATGTCGATCGACAGTATCAGGTTGCTACCCGGCGTAGCGGCCGTGCGCGACAGCGTGCGAATGGCGCGGC